>CACIHO010000001.1 GCA_902586485.1 uncultured Pelagibacteraceae bacterium
AAAAAATCTAGAACAGGTTATTCGATAGGAATTGGTTATCCTCCTGATTGGGGTGAACATACACTTAATATTTACAAGGGAGATATGACAGTACTTGAGCCCAATGTTTGTTTTCATATGATAGCAGTGATGCAGTTCGGTGATTGGGGTGTTGAGGCATCTGAGGCAATAAGAGTTACAGAGAATGGATCAGAATTGTTCTGTAATTTTCCAAAAGAGCTTCATATTAAGAGTTAATTAGCTATTGAAATCTATTTACACAAATGTTTTATATGCACTTTTATGTCTAAAAATCCAGAATTTGTAAAATTCGATAAAGTAGATAAAAGTTATGACGGTAAAGTTCTTGTCGTAAAAGATCTTCAATTAGATATTGCTGAAGGTGAATTCATAACAATGCTTGGTCCATCTGGTTCAGGTAAAACAACGTGTCTAATGATGTTGGCTGGTTTTGAAACACCAACTCACGGTGAAATATTATTAGATGGAAATATAATTTCTAACATTCCACCACATAAGAGAGGTATAGGTATGGTTTTCCAAAACTATGCCTTGTTTCCACATATGACAGTTTATGAAAATTTAGCTTTCCCATTAAGAGTAAGAAAAGTTGAAAAAGATGAAATAGATAAAAAAGTTGATAAAGCTTTATCAATGGTTTCACTTAACGGTTTTGAAACTAGAATGCCAGCTCAGCTATCAGGTGGTCAACAACAAAGGGTAGCAGTTGCTAGAGCTTTGGTATTTGATCCAGCAGTTGTTTTGATGGACGAACCATTAGGAGCATTAGATAAAAATTTAAGAGAAAGCATGCAATATGAAATTAAACACATTCATGAAAGCATCGGTGTTACAGTAGTATATGTAACCCATGATCAAAGTGAAGCATTAACTATGTCAAATAGAATTGCTGTATTTAATGATGGAAAAGTTCAACAACTTTCAAATCCTGCTGAGCTTTATGAAAAACCTGTAAATTCATTTGTTGCAGAGTTTATTGGTGAAAATAATACTTTTAATGGAGAAATAGTAGATATTGATAAAGATAAATGTAAAGTTAAATTAGCTAATTCAGAAATATTAGCTAATCCTATATCAGTAAAGTCTAAAGGTGAAAAAACTACTGTTTCATTGAGACCTGAAAGAGCATTGATAAATCCAAGTGAAAAAATGGATAATATGTTTACTGGTAAGATTGAAGAGGTAATTTATCACGGAGATCATACAAGAGTTAGGTTAAATCTTTTAGGTAGCTCTGAGTTTATTCTTAAGGTCCCAAACAGTACATCCAATTTAGAATTAAAAGTTAGTCAAGATATAAATATTGGATGGAATAGTATTGATGCTAGAGCATTAGACCCAAAATAATCTCATTTAAAAATATGTATATTTAATACAAGTATCTAACGACAAAATCAGCTGTTGACTTAATCATTCCTATTTGTTGTACTTTTACTTATATAAATTAATTTATATCAACGTTTAAACGGAGGAATAATGAGAAAAATAAGTAAATTATTACTTGCTCTTTCTTTTGTTGTATCTCTAACATCTTCAGCCTTTGCTGTTACTGTAGCATCATGGGGTGGAGCTTATACAGAGTCTCAAAAGCTAGGGTATGGTGATCCAACTGCGAAAGCACTTGGAGTAGAGATCAATTGGGTTGACTATTCTGGTGGTTTATCAGAGATCAAAGCACAAAAAGAGGCAGGTGCTATAACTTGGGATATTATAGATTTATTTGCATTCGATACTATTAATGGATGTGATGAAGGTTTATTTGTTAAATTTGATTTTGATAAAGATTTCCCAGCAGCACCAGATGGAACTCCAGCGAGTGAAGATTTTTTTGCTCCAATGCCTAGCGAATGTGCTGTAGGTAACATTCTATATTCTTGGAACTATGCTTACAACAGTAACAATGTTAAAGGTACGCCAAAAACTATTAAAGATTTCTTTAATACTAAAAAGTTCCCAGGAAAAAGAGCTATTTATAATGGTGCTTTAACTAATTTGGAAATTGCTTTAGCAGCTGACGGAGTTAAGTTAGGTGATGGAGGCACAAGAGTTTATAGAAAACTTCTAGAAGACGGTGGAATCGATAGAGCGATGAATAAAATCAAAGCTTTATGTACAGATCCAAATGGTGGATGTGTTTTCTGGTCTGCAGGTGCTCAACCACCTGAACTTTTAATGAGTGGCGAAGTTGTAATGGCAACTGGCTGGAACGGAAGATTCTTCAATGCAATAGTTGGTGAAGGTGCACCACTTGTACAAGTATGGGATGGTCAAGGTCTAGATTACGAATACTTTGCACTTGTAAAAGGTGGACCTGATGAAGCAAATGCTAAAAAAGCTTTAGCTATGATGACTAACACAGAAATGTTAGCTGGTAGCGCGAAGTATATTGCTTATGCACCATATAGAAAATCATCACTTGATGTAATTACTGCCGGTGAGCCATGGTATAAAGATGGTAAAACTGAAATGATGCCAGCAATGCCAACTGCTCCTGCAAACACTAAGAACTATTTCTTAGTAGACCCATTCTTCTGGGCTGATAACAATACTGAAATCAGCGAGAAGTGGGAAGCAATGAAAGCAGGACTATAATTTCAGTTTTAAACACTGAATTTATATAATATATTTAGGGCGGTTATTTTTAACCGCCCTATTTTTTTATGAGCTCTGAAACTAAACAAATATTAACAACTGACGGAATACCTTTAGAGGTTAGTTTAAAAAAAGCAGAAAAGAAGAATAAAATAAAAGCATTTCTTCTTGTAGCTCCATTACTATTATTTCTTGTTATCACTTATATATTTCCAATTGGCGATATGTTTATGAGGAGTGTTGATGACAGAATGGTGACCAATATGCTTCCAAAAACTTTCAAAGCAATGGAAAAATGGGAAAACCTTGAGGAATTACCACCCGAAGAAGTATACAGAGGATTTTATGAAGATTATAAAGTACTTGTTGAGAAGCAAGAGCATGGAAAATTAGGACAAAGGTTAAATAAAGAAAAAAATGGTTTTAACACAATTACTAAAAGACTTTTTAGACAAATAAAAAGAAATAAAATTGATGAAAGCATTAGTATAAAAGAACAAATTAACAAAATTCATAAGAGATGGAGAAATGTAGAGTTTTGGTTAGCAATTAAAAGAACTGCCCCTCCTTATACAATGGCGAAGTATTTGAAGGGTATGGACATGTATGTTGCTTCTGATGGTAGTATAGCTCAAGTAGATGAAGACAGAAGAATTCACAGAATTTTATGGCTTAGAACATTGGAAATAGCGTTTTTTGTTACACTTTTTAGCTTTTTTATGGGCTATCCAATAGCTCATTTATTGGCAACACTTCCTATGAAGTACAGCAATCTATTAATGATTTGTGTATTACTCCCATTCTGGACATCTTTGCTAGTCAGAACTGCAAGTTGGATGATTTTATTGCAGCAGCAAGGAGTGGTAAATGATTTTTTTGTAATGATTGGTTTAGTTGGAGACGATAACCGGCCGGAGATGATGTACAATAAAGTTGGAACTTACGTTGCGATGACACAAATATTATTACCTTTTATGGTTCTACCTTTATACAGTGTCATGAAAACAATTTCACCAAGTTTAATGAGAGCAGGAAAATCATTAGGTGGAACACCTTTTGTTGCTTTTTGGAAAGTTTACTTTCCTTTAACTATTCCAGGAATAGGAGCTGGATGTTTATTAGTTTTTATTTTGGCGATAGGATACTACATAACCCCAGCTTTAGTTGGTGGAGCATCAGGAACTTTAATAAGTAATCAAATTGCATTTCATATGAAGACAACTCTTGATTGGAGCTTTGCATCAGCAATGGGATTAATGCTTTTGACAGGAGTTCTGGTTATTTATTGGATTTATAACAAATTAGTTGGAGTTGATAATATTAAATTAGGATAATTATGGCATTACCAAGTTATACAGAAACTAGATATAGAATTTGGCATTATATTTATCTTACAATTTGTACCTTTGTTTTTTTCTTTTTGATTGCACCTTTATTTGTAATTTTTCCTTTATCATTTAATGCAGAAGAATTTTTAGTATTTTCTGAAGGAATGAAAAATCTTGATCCAGATGCATTTTCTCTAAGATGGTATAAAGATATGATCTATGGAACAAAAAATCCCTGGGGTCTAGCTGCAAAAAATAGTTTTATAATAGCAATATTTGCAACTATTGGATCAATTATTTTAGGAACACTTGCTGCTTTAGGATTAAGTAGCAGACACATGCCTTATAAAGGATTAATAATGGCAACTTTAATATCACCCATGATTGTTCCTTTAATTATTTCAGGTGTTGCAATTTTCTTTTTTATGGCAAAAGCTGGTTTGGCAGCAACTCATACAGGAATAGTATTAGCTCATATAATACTTGGAACACCGTTTGTAGTTATAACAGTAACAGCCACACTTTCTGGTTTTGATCATAGTGTTACGAGAGCTGCTGCAAGTTTAGGCAGCAATCCAGTTAATACATTTATGAAGATAACACTCCCTTTAATATTACCTGGAGTAATATCTGGTGGGCTGTTTGCATTTGTAACATCTTTTGATGAAGTTGTAGTTGTACTATTCTTAGCAGGTTTAGAAAATACAACTATTCCAATACAGATGTGGACTGGTTTAAGAGAACAACTAAGTCCTACAATTCTTGCAGTTGCAACCTGTTTAATTCTTTTATCTACCTTGATATTAATTAGTGCAGAGTTATTACGAAGAAGATCTGAAAGATTAAGAGGAATAAATAGATAATTTACCCAAATAAATTATTCATATATAGAGTTCTTTATGGAAATTAAAAAAGTTGTAGTTATTGGATCTGGCACAATGGGAAGTGGTATAGCAGCACATTTATGTAATGCTGGTGTTCCAGTTACTCTTTTAGATTTGACTACTGAAATCAGCGAAAAAGCTAGAGAAAGAATTCAAAAATCTAGACCTCCTTTGCTAATAGATAAAAGTAAAATTAACAATATTAATGTTGGAAATATTGAAGAAAATTTTGATGTCGTAAATGATGCAGATTGGGTTGTAGAGGCGGTAGTAGAAAGAATTGATATTAAACACAATATTTACGAAAAAATATTCAAGAATAGAAAAAAAGGTGCAATTGTCTCATCAAACACATCATCAATTCCAATTAAAGTTTTATCGGAAAAACTAACTGATGAAGAAAAAAAAGATTTTTGTATAACTCACTTTTTTAATCCAGTTAGATATATGGGGTTATTAGAAATTGTTAAAAATGAAAATAACGACTTAAATAAAATTAATTCTTTAAAGAAATTTTGTGAAGAAGAGCTTGGTAAGGGAGCTATAATTTGTAATGATACTCCAGGTTTTTTAGGTAATAGAATTGGTGTCTATGCTATGCAAGTTGCGATGACAGAAGCATTCAAAATGAAACTTTCAATAGAAGAAGCTGATGCAGTATTCGGTAGACCAATGGGAATTCCAAAAACGGGAGTCTTTGGATTATATGATCTTATAGGAATTGATTTGATGGCTGATGTATTAAAAAGCTTTATCAAAGAACTTTCTGAAAAAGATGAATTTCAAATTGTTGCAAAAGAAATTCCATTAGTAAAAAAATTAATTGAGACTGGCTACACTGGGCGAAAGGGAAAAGGTGGCTTTTATAGAATGAATAAAAGCGGAGATCAAAAAATTTTAGAAGCAATTAATTTAGAAACAGGAGATTATTCAGCAACAAAAAAAATAGATTTAGGAATAGAGACTGTTGATATAAATAATTTAATTAATCGAAAAGATAAGTTCGGGGAGTACGCTTGGATTGTGATTTCAAAAATAATAAAATATGCATCTTCACTTGTTCCAGGAATTACTGAAAAATTTAATGATATTGATGAAGCCATGAGACTTGGTTTTAATTGGGCAATGGGTCCTTTTGAAATGTTGAGATCTATAGGGGTTAAGAGTTTCTTTGAAAGAATTGATAACTTTGAAAATAATAAATTTTTAGAAAATTTGTCAAAAACAAAAGATGAAAATTTTTATGGTGAAAGACAACTTTATACAGATATTCAAACTTTAGGAAAAGTAAGACCCTTAGCAAGTAAACTAGATAAAAATAATTCAGCTGAAATTCATCGTTTTAAAGATTTTAATATTGTTGAATTTACAACAAAAGCTTGTGCATTAGATTATGATTCTATGGATGCACTGAAAAATGCAACCGACAAACCTTTAATTGTAATAAATGAAAGTATGCAATTTTCGGCAGGTGTAAATTTAAGTTATACAATGAATTTTGTTGACAAAAGTGATTTTAAATCAATTGAAAAATTTATAAAATATTTTCAAGATACTTGTAAAACTTTAAAATACTCAAAATATCCAGTTGTATCAGCTCCATCTGGACTTACTCTTGGAGGAGGATTTGAAGTTTTGGTTCAAAGTAATTTTGTTGCCTCACATACAAATTTAGTTATTGGATTAGTTGAACCTGTTGTTGGTTTAGTTCCAGCAGGAGGAGGATGTAAAGAAATGTTATGGAGATGGTCACAAACAGATGAGGCAAAATCAGATCCAGATTATGCGCCACTAAAAGTTTTTGATATTATTGGTTATGCTAAAACAGCTACATCACCAATTGAGGCTGAGCCATTAAAATATTTAAGACCAGAGGATAAAAAAATAATGAACAGAAATAGCCTTTTTGAGGAAGCAAAAAAATTAATTGATCAAAATACTGATTTTCTTCCCCCAGAAGAGTGCAATTTCAAACTTTCTGGACAACCATTGAAAGATAAAATGATCAAGGTTTTAGAGAAATTATATAATGAAAAAGTGATCTTTGATCATGGCATGTATGTTGGAACTGAGCTTGCAAATGTTTTGAGCGGCGGAGACACAACTATTGAAAAAGTATTATCAGAGGATGATTTATTCAAATTAGAACTAGATTCTTTTATGAGATTAATAGAAACAAAACAAACTCAAGACAGAATTAAGCATACATTGCTAACTGGTAAACCTTTAATTAATTAGAACTCAACAATTTAAATGTTTTAATATAATCAGGTCTTAAAACATAAATCGCTTTGTTCCCTGTTTTAATTTTAGTTAAAATATCTAATCCATAAACAACCCTACCTACAGGAGTATACTCGCCTTGATAAATTGGAATTTCTTTCAATGTAATAAAGAATTCACTATCCTCTGTATCAAATTCTGTTGTTCTAGCAAAACCTACACTTCCTTCTGTAAATTTAAAATCTTTATTTAGTTCAGATTTTAACAAACCTAATCCAGACTTACCGCTTCCAATTTTGGAATAATCTAAATTATTTATATTTCCATATTCAATATCTCCAGCTTGTACAAAAGTATTTTCCGAAACTTTATAAAAAGTAGAACCATCATACATTTTTTTCTCAATTAAAAATTTAAATCTTTCTACAGTTTTAGGAGAAATATCTGGATAAAGTTCAATTATTACATTTCCACACTCAACATTCATTACTACAATATTATTTGTTTCATTAAAATTAAGATTAGTTAAATTATTTTTTTCAACAAATAGACATTTATTTTTTAATAAAAAAAAAGATGTAAAAGCAAAAATTGAAAGACAAATCAAAAATAAAAACAAAATTTTTTCTGATTTTGAGGGTTTAATAGTTTTGATCATAAAATATTTTTATCTATTTTAGCTAAGTTTAATTTTATAAAATTCACTTTATTACTTAGAACTTTGTCATTATCAATTTTATCTTTAATTGTTTTTTTATCAGTCATTAAAAATGAAAAAATTTCTGCCATATCCTCAGATGGTATAGATTTAGAATATTCTGTCAAAAAGCCATTGGTTTTTTTATATAGATCTAAATTCAATCTATTAGAACAAGTTGAACATTCAGCATAATTAAATGATGTTGGATTAAAAGAAGAAAATTTATCCTCATCAAAATATTTATTATGAGTATTTTGAATCATATGAAAAATTTCATGGTGTATCATTCTCTCAAAATATTTTTTATTAAAATTAATATCTAGAATTAAAGTTCTGTTTTTGTTATCAGGTATCCCTCCGGTATTAATTTCAGAGATGAATAAATTTTCACAAAGTACGACATATTTTAATTTTATCTTATTAAGAAAATTAGAATTATATCGATTAAGATTTTTTTCAATTAAAGGAAATTTTGAATTTAAATTATTTATATTAACTTTATCGCAAGCAATGTTTTTATTTACACCAATTTTAAAATTACCTTTAGTGCTCAAATAACGAATATTATTATCATTTTTTAATTTATAAATTTCTAAATTTGGAATTTTTATCAGATTATAAATTTCATCAGCATTTACATGCGAAATATGAAAAATAAGTATAAATAAAAATAAAATTTTCATTAAATTATTATAGACGAATTAGATGAGATAATATTATCTTAGATTATTTAAAAATGAAAAAAGAAAGGAATAAAAACCCAATTCAACCAGTTAGTGGAACTAAAGTTCCAAGATTTGCTGGACCAAGCACTTTTGCAAGACTTCCTGAATTAAGAGATGTAGAAAGCTGCGATGTTGCAATAGTTGGCATTCCTTTTGATGCAGGAACAAGTTATCGACCTGGAGCAAGATTTGGTCCTCAAAGCATTAGGCAAGCTTCAAGACATTTACGAACGAATTATCATCCAAGTTATGATGTAGAACCTTTTAAAATTCAGCAAGTTGCTGATGCTGGCGACATTGCTTGCAATCCATTTAGTATTGATGAAGCAATTAAACAAATAGAAGTAGGAGCAACTGATTTATTAAATAAGGTTGGTGGTATAATTAGTCTGGGAGGAGATCATACTATTGCTGTACCTCTTTTAAGAGCAATTAATAAAAAAAATAATGGACCAGTATCTTTGGTTCACTTTGATGCTCACCTAGATACTTGGGATACATATTTTGGAGCACCCTATACTCATGGAACTCCATTCAGAAGAGCTAGAGAAGAAGGACTATTTTTAGATGATGCCTCTATGCATGTTGGAATTAGAGGACCACTTTATAGCAGAGATGATATTAAAAATGATGAAAGTTTTGGTTTCAAAATAATTCACTGCGATGAATTCCAAACTGAAGGAACAGATAAAATTGCTGAAAGGATTAGAAAAAGAGTAGGAGACAATCCACTTTATCTATCTATTGATATTGATGTTTTGGATCCAGCATTTGCTCCAGGAACTGGTACCCCAGAAATTGCAGGAATGACAACAAGAGAAATGGTTAATGTTCTTAGAGGCTTGTCAGGATTAAATTTAATTTCTGCTGACGTAGTCGAAGTTTCGCCAGCATATGATCATGCTGAGGTAACTTCCTTAGCAGCAGCAACTATCGTTTATGAGCTTACTAATTTATTTGCAAAATCATAGATAAAGGATAACGTCTTATCATGTTAGATAAAAAAAATTTTTATATAAACGGTGAATGGATAAAACCAAACAGTGCTGAAGAAGTTACAGTTATAGATCCTGCTACAGAAGAAAATTGTGCTGTTATTACTTTAGGTAATAAAATTGATATTGATATGGCTGTAAAAGCGGCAAAAAATGCATTTGAGTCATGGGCCTTCTCATCCAAGAAAGATAGAATTGTATTATTAGAGAAACTGTACGAAAATTATAAAAAAAGATGGGCAGATATTGCAAAAGCCATAACTCTTGAAATGGGTGCTCCAAAAGATTTTGCATCTAAATTGCAAGCAGGTACAGGAGCAAGTCATATTAAATCATTCATAAGATATTTAAAAAATTTTAAGTTTGAAAAGCCATTAGGTGAACATGCTCCAAATCAAAGACTAATTTATGAGCCAAAAGGTGTTTGTGCATTAATTACACCTTGGAATTGGCCAATGAATCAAGTTTGCTTGAAAGTAATGCCTGCTATGGCAGCTGGATGTACAATGGTATTAAAACCATCAGAACTTGCACCCTTGTCGTCTATGATACTTGCTGAGATCGTGGATGAAGTAAAGTTTCCAAAAGGTGTATTTAATTTAGTCAATGGTGATGGAGCAACTACTGGTGATGCTTTAACGAGTCATCCAGATATAGATATGATTTCTTTTACTGGATCCACAAGGGCTGGAGTTCTAATTTCACAAAACGCTGCAAAAGATTTTAAAAGGGTAAGTTTAGAGCTTGGAGGCAAAGGGGCAAATATAATTTTTAAAGACGCTGATACTGAGGCTATAGAAAGAGGTGCTTTTAGATGTTTTAGAAATTCAGGACAATCTTGCAATGCGCCCACAAGAATGCTCGTTGAAAAATCTATGTACAACGAGGCTATTGAGAGATTAAAAAAATATACAGAAAATTTTGAGGTAGGTGATCCAAAAAAAGAAGGAGAGCATATAGGTCCTGTCATTTCAGAAAATCAATTCAAAAAAATACAAGCTTTAATTCAAAAAGGTATTGATGAGGGTGCAAAATTAGTTGCTGGAGGGATAGGAAAACCAGATGGCCTAGATAAGGGTTATTTTGTTAAACCAACAGTATTTGCTGACGTTAATAACAATATGGAAGTTGCGAGAACAGAAATCTTTGGTCCAGTTCTATCTGTTATACCATTTGAAACAGAGGAGGAAGCAATTAAAATTGCAAATGATACCACTTATGGATTAACAAATTATATTCAATCACAAGATCATGATAAAGTAAAACGAGTTGCTAGAAAATTAAGATCTGGAATGGTTGATGTAAATGGAGCTGGTATTGCAGTTGATGCTCCATTTGGAGGTTTTAAACATTCTGGAATAGGTCGAGAAGCAGGGGAGTTTGGTATAGAAGAATTCTTAGAAGTTAAAGCTGTAGGTGGCTGGAGTTAGTTAACAGTAGACTTATCTTTTATACCATCAAGAAGTTTCAAACATTTTTTTAGTTCATCTAAAATAATAAATTCGTCAATTTTATGAGCTTGTTCAATTGAGCCAGGACCACAGACAACTGTACTAATACCTATTTCTTGAAACAAACCTGCTTCAGTTCCAAATGAAACTACTTGGCGCGAATTGTCTCCAGTTAAACTGGATATTAATTCACATGCATCTGAGTTTCCATCTCTATCAAAGCCTACTATCTCTCCAATAATCTCTTTTTCAATTGAGGAATTAGGAAAAATTTTTTTCATTTCTGGCAACAAAACTTCATTTGCATATTTGTCTAACTCTTTGTTTAGAAAAATTGCATCTTCTTTTACTACTGGTCTTGTCTCCCAATTAACATGACATTTATCTGCAATTACATTATGAGCTATTCCACCGAATATACCACCAATTGATAAAGTAGAATGAGGAGGATCAAATATAGAATCTTTTGGTGATCTTTCTTTTAGTTTTTCTCTCAACTCAATTAATTTATTTACATATCTCGAGGCATATTCAACTGCACTTACACCTTTATGGGGTGCTGAACTATGTCCAGCCAAACCTTTAAAATAAGTAGTGTACTCATAACATCCTTTGTGAGCATCGATAATTTTCATATTAGTTGGTTCACCGACAATACAAATTCCATCTTTGATATCTCTTTTTTTTAATTCTTCAATTAGAATAGGTGCGCCTTGACATGCAGTTTCTTCATCAAAAGTAAATGAGAAATGTATATCTCTATCTAGATTTGACTTTGAAAAAATTGGAGCAAAAGCTAAAGTACACGCAATGAAACCCTTCATATCACATGAACCTCTTCCAAAAAGTTTATTGTCCTTAATTGTTGCCTGGAACGGATCAGTTGCCCAGCCTTTTGATACAGGAACAACATCAGTATGTCCTGATAAAATTATTGGTTTTTTATTACTGGTATTTTTTGCCTTAATTGTAGCAAATAGATTTACTCTCTTTTTATCTTCATCAAATGTTCTAAAAGAGCTAGCGCCAAGATCTTTTAAAATATTATCACAATAATCAATTAGAGAATTATTATCTTCTCCTGAAATAGTTTTGAAACCAATTAGATCGGTTAATATTTTTATTGAATTTCTGAATAAAAGTTCTGAATTATTTTCTGTACTCATAATTTTCATCTATTATATATTAATTATATGAAAGAACAAATTACCTACGATATTTTTGATAAAGTTGATATTAGAGTTGGAACAGTAATTTCTGTAAAAAAAAATGAAAAGGCTAGAAAACCTTCTTTAGTTGTTGAAGTAGATTTTGGAAAAGAAATTGGAATTAGACAATCTTCTGCCCAAATTACTCACTATTATAATGAAGAAAATCTTAAAGGAAAACAAGTAATAGGTGTTTGTAATTTTCCAGAAAAAAATATAGCTGGTGTAGTTTCTCAAGTACTTATTCTTGGCTCAATAGACAAGGAGGGCAAAGTAATTTTGGTCCATCCATCTCAAAAATCTGAGAATGGTTTACCTATTGCATAAAAATGCATCCAGAAATTTTATCTATAACATTGTTTGGAATTGTAGCTGCTTATTCCCCAGGGCCAAATAATTTTGTAGCATTTTATTCTGGATTTAATTTTGGTATTACTAGAACTCTTCCACACATTATAGGGGTGACTTTTGGTTTCCCTTTTTTATTACTATGTGTAGCTTTGGGATTAATAAATGTTTTTAAACTTTATCCACTTATTCAAGAAATATTAAAATATCTTGGAACATTATTTTTAATTTATCTAGCATATAAAATTTCTTTCTCTAGTTCAAAAAATCAAGAAAACAAAAATAAAAATCCAGTAAAATTTATAGAAACATTTATTTTTCAGTTTTTAAATCCAAAAGCTGTAATTGCTTCAATTATAATTGTATCAACTTACATTCAAGTAGGTGAAAATTTTGTAAGTCATACGACTCAAATTGTTATATTGGCTCTGTTAGTCTCAGTAACCAGTATTACATTATGGACATTTTTAGGTAAATTCTTTAGGAAATTCGCGACAAATCAGAAATTTATTAATTATTTTAATTATGTTATGTCACTGCTTCTTTTATTAAGCATATTAACTTTTTATTTATAACATGAAACCAGGAAACAAAAATTCTTATAATTCACTTAAAAAAATTTCAATAGATGGTAAAGATTTTAAATATTACTCATTACTTGAAGCAGAAAAAAATGGTCTAAATGGTATAAGTAAACTTCCTAAATCTCTCAAAGTTTTGTTAGAAAATTTATTGAGATACGAAGATGACTTGAGCGTTACAAAGCCTCAAATAGAAGCTGTAAAAAACTGGTTAAAAACAAAGAAATCTAAAACTGAAATTGCTTATAGGCCGGCGAGAGTGCTCCTTCAGGATTACACTGGTATACCGGCAGTTGCTGATCTTGCAGCAATGCGAGAAGCTGTAAAAGAAAAAAATAAAGATCCTAATACTATAAATCCTTTATCGGCAGTAGATCTTGTAATTGACCATTCAGTTCAAGTAGATCAGTCTGCTAAAGCTGATTCATTTGAAAAAAATGTAGATATTGAATTTGAAAGAAATGGAGAAAGGTATTCTTTTTTGAAATGGGGACAACAAGCATTTAACAATTTTAGAATTGTACCGCCTGGCACAGGAATTTGTCATCAGGTAAATCTAGAGTATTTATCAAAGGTAGTGTGGTCAGAAGAATTCAAAGGAGATAATTATTTGTTTCCTGATACTTTAGTTGGAACTGATAGCCACACAACAATGGTAAATGGATTATCTGTCTTAGGATGGGGAGTTGGTGGAATTGAAGCTGAAGCAGGAATGCTTGGCCAACCAATATCAATGTTAATACCAGAAGTTATTGGTTTTGAGATGAAAAATAAAATGCCTGAAGGAACTACAGCAACTGATTTAGTTTTAACAGTTGTTAAAATGTTAAGAGATAAAGGAGTTGTTGGAAAGTTTGTTGAGTTTTATGGAGAAGGTTTAAAAAATTTAACACTTGCTGATAGAGCTACAATTGCGAACATGGCACCAGAATATGGCGCTACATGTGGGTTCTTTCCTGTTGATGAAGAAACTTTGAAATATTTAAAATTTTCAGGGAGAGATCAACATACTGTAAATATAGTTGAAAATTATGCTAAGGAACAAGGATTATGGGCAAGTAGTGATTTAGAATTTACTGACATCATATCTTTAGACATGTCTAAAGTTGTTCCAACTATTTCAGGTCCCAAAAGACCTCAAGACAAAGTACTTTTAACTGATGCAGCAAATTCTTTTAAAAAAGTATTACAGGAAGCTACAAGCAAAAATAAAAAATCTGTTTCAAAAGTGGCTAATACAGACTACGATATTAAAGATGGTTCTATATTAATCGCTGCAATCACTTCTTGTACTAATACTTCAAATCCAAATGTTTTGATTGGAGCAGGACTTTTGGCAAAAAAGGCAATTGAAAAAGGTTTACAAGTTAAACCATGGGTAAAAACTTCTTTAGCACCTGGATCTAAAGTAGTTACAGACTATTTGGCAAAAGCTGGATTAAACAAATATTTGGATAATCTTGGCTTTAATTTAGTTGGTTATGGCTGCACAACTTGTATTGGAAATTCAGGACCACTTCCAGAAAATATTGTAGAAGCAATCCAAAAAGAAAATATTTATGCAGTTTCAGTTTTATCTGGAAATAGAAATTTCGAGGGAAGAATTTCACCTCATATAAAAGCTAACTATCTGGCCTCACCTCCACTTGTTGTTGCATACGCGATAGCTGGACATATGGAAGTTGATTTATACAAAGATCCACTAGGAAAAGATAAAGATGGTAAAGAGGTATTTTTAAAAGATATTTGGCCTTCCAATAAAGAGATTGAAGAAACCTTAAAAGATTCTCTAAATGCAGAGATGTTTATACAAAGATATTCCAATGTAACGGAGGGCCCAACTCAATGGCAAAAAATTAAAACCAGCACAAGCAGCATCTACAATTGGGATGAGGGTTCAACATATGTAAAAAAACCTCCATTCTTTGAATCTTTATCAGACGAACCAGAGGGATTTAAAGAAATAAAGGATGCAAGACCATTATTAATATTAGGGGACATGGTAACTACAGACCATATATCACCAGCTGGAAGTATTCAAAAAGATAGTCCAACTGGCGAATATTTTATGGAACATCAGATTTTGCCAAAAGATTTTAACTCTTACGGTTCAAGAAGAGGAAATCATGAAGTTATGATGAGAGGAACTTTTGCAAATATAAGAATTAGAAATGAGATGGCACCTGGTACAGAAGGTGGTTTTACAAAGTTATATCCAGAAGAAAAAGTTCTTCCTATTTACGATGCTGTAGTTGAATATAAAAAAAGAGACACCGATTTAGTTGTAATCGGTGGAAAAGAATATGGAACTGGATCTTCAAGAGATTGGGCTGCCAAAGGTACAAAATTATTAGGGATAAAAGCAGTCATCGCTGAGAGCTTTGAAAGAATTCACAGATCTAATTTGATTGGAATGGGTATATTGCCATTACAATTTATTGACGATGTAAATAGAAAAAATCTAAAATTAATTGGTTCTGAATTAATCAGCATTTTAAATATAGAAAAAGGTGTTAATCCCTCAGATGAAGTGACAGTCGAAATTAAATATGCTTCTGGCGAAATAAAGAAAATTAAAACTTTATGCAGAATTGATACAAAAAATGAATTAGAGTATTATAAGAACGGAGGTATTCTGCAATACGTTTTAAGGAATATGATTTAGTTATGGACGAAGATTTATCAATTATAAATACCAATACTAGAAATGAAAAAATTAAGAATTTTTTTGTAAATAATAAAAATAAAATAATTTCAGGTATAATCATTTTAATAATTATCATAGTAGGTGTTTTTAGTTACGATAAATATTTAATTAATAAAAAAAAGGATATCTCAGATAGTTATAATTCAATAATCATTGATTATTCAGAAAAAACAAAAGAAAAAACAGCTAGCAGTCTAATTGAAATCATAAATAAGAAAGATCCAACTTATTCACCTCTATCACTTTACTTTATCATTGATAATAATCTTGTAAGTGATCAGTCCAAAATCAATTCATTGTTTGATATATTAATAAAGGATACTTCATTAGACAGTGAGATTAAAAACTTAATTATATACAAGAAGGCACTCTTTAATGCAGATAACGCTCAGGAGAGCGATCTTCTAAATATGTTAAATCCACTAATTAATTCAAAAAGCGTATGGAAATCACATTCTTTATATTTAATGGCGGAATATTTTTATGCAAATAGTCAAAAACAAAAAGCTAAAGAATTTTTCAACCAAATAATAGCTTTAGAAAATTCAAATCCAGATATAAGGCTTCAAGCAGAGAAAAGATTGAACAGAGACTTGAGTGAATAAATTAATTTTTACTTTCATTGCATTATTTTTTCTTAATAACTGTTCATTTAATGAAAACTCCAGAATTTGGAAAGATAAAGAAAATAAATTAGAAACAGAAAAAAAAATAACAAAAGTTTTTGCAGAAGAAAATATAAGTGTCTCAGAATTTAATAGAGATTTAAAATTAGATCTATCATTAATAAAAATTAATAATAAAAAAAATGAAAATCAAAATAATCTTGGTTTGCAAAATTACAAAGGTGAATTAACAAAGATTGGTAACTTTAAATTTTCAAAGTTAGAGGGACTTAATCAATTAGATTTCAAACCGATTTTTTTAAACAATGGAATAATATTTTTTGATAAAAAGGGTACAATTATAAGGTATGATAATAATAAGAAAGTTATTTGGAAAAAAAACCATTATTCAAAAGGTGAAAAAAAATTAAAACCAAAACTTAATTTACTAGTAGATGGTCAAAATCTTTTAGTAACTGATAGTATAGCAAAATATTATTCTGTGAATATTAGTACTGGAGAATTAAATTGGTCAAGTAATAATGATTATCCGTTTAATTCAAATATTAAAAAGCATAAAGATAAAATATTTGTTATCGATTATAAAAATACATTGAGATGTTTTAAAATTAAAGATGGTTCCGAATGTTGGAATTTGCAAACAGAGGACTCATTTACAATTTCAAATATTAAATATTCTTTAATTATTTTAAATGATAATGTTATTTTCAATAATTCTATAGGAGATATTACAGCTGTAGATATTGAAACAGGTTTAATTACATGGCAACTACCTACACAGAGTAGTTCGATAATAAATGAAACTTATAACTTTAAGACTTCTCAACTAGTATCAGATGGAAACTCTGTATTTTTTTCAAATAATAAAAATCAATTTTATTCAATTGATTTAAAAACGGGAACAACCAACTGGATAAATGAAGTTAATTCTAATGTAAAACCTATTTTGGTTGGAAATCTAATTTTTACAATCTCTAATGAAGGTTATTTATATTTAATTGACAAAAATAAAGGCAATATAGTTCGAATTACAGATCTATTTCTGAATTACAAAGATAAAAAAAGAAAAAATATTTATCCAATTGGTTTTGTAATTGGAGACAAAAACGTATTTTTAACTAACTCAGATGGTAAGATGATCATAGCTGGGATTGAGGATGGAAAAATAATAAAAATTGAAAAAGTTTCTGGTGGATTGGTATCTGAACCGTTTATATTTAATAACAATTTATATGTAGTAAGAAATGGTTCAATTGTACAATATAACTAAACATGTTCTTAAAATTTTTAGAAAAAATTGGCAGAAAAAGAGTTGTATTAGATAGAGGACCTTCACATCCTAATTTTAAAGAGGCAAAGCCTTGGATGAACCGTTACTATGTTTTAATGAGGTATCGACCTAAATGGTTTCCATTCAATATATTAATTCATGAGATGCTAGCAGATGACCATGGAGAAGGAGTACATAATCACACATTTCCTTATATCACTATAATTTTAAGAGGCGGTTATTGGGAAACATTAAGCACTGGCAAGTTTTGGCGCCCACCAGGGTATATTGGTTTTAGATCAGCGAATAATTTACATAGAGTAGATTTGGAACCAGGAACCAAACCATTAACTTTATTTATCTCAGGTCCATTTGGGTTAAGGAAAGGACCAAGATCAGAATATGGTATTGACTTTAAAACTAAAAAAAATTGATGTCAAAAAAATTAGAAAAAGAATTCATATCTTATTGTGAAAATCAAAATTTAGAAGTTAATCATAATCAAATCAAAGTTATTAAAAAATTAGAACATTACCATAATAGTAATTACAAATCATTTTTTTCAAAATTATTTTCCAAACAAAAAACTAAAAAAGGATTTTATTTATATGGTGGTGTAGGGGTTGGTAAAACAATGATTTTAAACTTCTTTTATGATCATCTTGAAGAAAAAAAATTAAAAAATCATTTTAATGAATTTATGTTAGGTTTTCATGATTTTATCCATGAGCAAAAAGAAAAAAATGAAGAAAATGTAATCAATCAATTTGTTAAAAATTTAAAATCAAAAGCTTCATTAGTTTATTTCGATGAGTTCCAAGTAACAAACATTGTTGATGCAATGATTTTAGGAAAACTATTTGAAAAAATGTTTAAAGAAGATATTAAAATTATTCTTACTTCAAATACTAAAATTTCAGAACTTTATAAAGAAGGTCTTCAACGTGAACAATTTATACCTTTTATAAAAATAATGGAAGATCAATCCATCGAGTATGAATTAAAAATTGAGGATGATTATAGAAAATCTAATGATAATCAAAAACAAAGATATTTTTTTCCACTTAATCAAGAAACTAATTTTAAGATTAATAAATTTTTTAGAACCATAACAAAAGATAAAAAAAAATCTTCAATAACAATTTATGTGAAGGGAAGAGAATTTAAAATAGAAAACTTTTATGAGGGAATTGTTAGATGTGACTTTAATCAACTTTGTGATCAAAATTTAGGAGCGGTAGATTATTTAGAAATAGTTAAAAACTGTAAATTTATGGTTATAGATCAAATACCTCAATTTAATGATGTAAATTCAAATCAACAACAACGTTTTGTCACTTTGTTAGATGTAATTTATGATAAAAATATTTCATTAGCAGTTACATCTGATATAAATTTAGATAAATTTACCTCTTCAAGATTATTAGAAAAACCATTTAAACGAACCATTAGTCGTTTGTATGAACTTACATCGAAGGAGTATAATTAATGAAACAAGAATTTTATAATCTTCAAATTAAGACTAATGGTCAAAACTTATATGAATTTACTAATGATACAATTCATTGGATTGGTCAAAATAACTTTAAAAATGGTATTCTTAATTTAAGTATTCAGCACACGAGTGCCTCTTTAATTGTACAAGAAAATGCAGATCCAGATGTACAAACTGATTTAATAAATTACTTTAATAAATTAGCCCCTATGGATAATAGGCTTTACGTCCATACGACAGAGGGAAAAGATGATATGCCTGCTCATATCAAATCATCTTTAACAAATAATCAAATCTCATTGAGTATTAAGGATAGAGAATTATTGCTTGGCACTTGGCAGGGTTTATTTTTATTTGAACATCGTTTACAGCACCAAAATAGAACAATTATTCATCATTTTATTGGTGAATAGATAGTTTATTTTTTCAGTGATTGAAAAGCTTCTAAAGCTGCAGCTCTTGCTTTTTCATGTATCACAATAGGTTTAGGGTAATCTTTACCTATTATAGTTTTTATTGCCTCCTGGTATTTGAACTCCATTTCCCAAGGTTTATGAATAAATTTTTTAGGAACTTTGTTTAACTCAGGAACCCATTTTTTAACATATAGGCCTTCCTTATCAAATTTTTCGCCCTGTAAAATTGGATTAAAAATTCTAAAGTAAGGTGCAGCATCAGCTCCACAACCGGCAACCCATTGCCATTGAGCTACATTATTTGCTTTATTAAAATCTAATAAACAATTTCTGAAATGTTTCTCGCCCTCTGTCCAATTAATTCTTAAATGTTTTACAAGAAAAGATCCAACCACCATTCTAATTCTGTTATGCATCCATCCAGTTTCGTATAATTCTCTCATCCCAGCATCCACAATAGGATAACCTGTCATTCCAAATTTCCATGCTTTTAAAAATTTTTCATTTTTGACCCAAGGAAAATTATCAAACTCCTTTCTATAATTGCCTTTCAAGAATTCTGGAAAATAATTAATTAAACTATGTGAAAATTCACGCCAACCTAATTCATTGACATATTTTCTGTAGCCAATTCCTTTAGATTTTATATCACTACATTTTTTCCAAATTGTACTTACGTGAATTTGACCATGTTTTATGTATGGAGATAATTTTGACGTACCCTCGATTGATGGGTAATCCCTAGCTGTTCCATAATCTTTAATTTTTTTTTCAATTAAATTATTAAGGATTTTTTTCGACTCGTTTTCAGAAACTTTCCAATATTTATCAAATTTTTTATACCAATTTTTTTTGGGTAGAATACTTTTAGATTCAATATCATTTTTAAAAAAAGAAATTAATTTAGTCTTTTTTTTTACAACATAATTTTTACTTGGAGGTAGATTTAGATATTTCTCTTCAGCATTTCTCCAGAATGGACTAAATACCTTAAAAGGTGTGCCGTCATTTTTAGTTACTTCTTGAAACTCATTAAGTATATTACCTTTAAAATATTTGAACTCAATTTCATTTTTTAAAAAAATGTCTCTTATTTTTTTACCTTTAGCAATCACATCTGGTTCATATATTTTATTCCAATATACAGAAATATTATCTTTTTTCTTTATTTTTGATAACACATCCAGCTCGTCTCCCTCTAATATTTGAAGATTGATTTTGTATTTAAATAATTCTGACTTAAATTCCTCTAAAGATTTATGTAGCCACCATTTTTGTGCTTCTCTTTTTTTATCAAAATCATTTTTATTATAAATAAATAATGCAATAACATTATCGTGATTTTGACTCGCAAAAGATAGTGCTGGATTATTTTCAATCCTAAAATCTTCCCTAATCCAAAATATAGCATTTTTTTTCATGTGAATTTATCTTCTGCCTTTAGATAGCAGTTGTTTGTAAAGTTTTACATCTGCATTACCTTCGCATCCTATTACTAAAACATTAGAATTTTCGTCAAGTTCTATAAATTTTTTAATCTTTGTATTATTACAAGCACCTATCAGACTTATAATTCCAGGTGCAGAGCACTCTCCACCAATTATTGAATATTTACTAAGCTTTTTGTCTTTCAACATCGCTACAGTCCTAGCAATATTTCGATCACTTACAGACACACAACAATTACTTGCTTTTTTCAATATTTGCCAAGGAATATATGACATTTCATTACATGACATACCACCCATGATGCTCTCCTTTTTAATTTTAATTTTTTTTAATTTATTTTGTTTTATGCTTTGAAGAACACAATCAGCTCTATCAGGCTCAACAATTATTATCTTTGGAATTCTTTTAAAATATTTTGCAACACCAGTAACTACACCAGCAGCCATACCACCAACACCAGCTTGTAAAAAAATGTGGGTAATATATTGATTTGTTTGTTTAGAAATTTCTTTGATCATTATAGAATACCCTGCCATAGTAAGTTGAGGGACTAATTTATAATCTTTTGTTGAAACATCTTGTACAATTTTCCAATTATTTTTTTTTGATAATTTCTTACATTCGTTGAGTGAATTTTCGTAATCTCCTTTAACTCTTATTACTTCAGCACCGAATTTTTTAATTTCTTTAACCCTTGTGTCGCTAACGTATTGACTAACAAAGATTTTACATTTTAACCCCAGCCTTTTCGCACCCCATGCTACAGATCTTCCATGGTTCCCAGCGGTTGCCGAGGAAACAATTATATTTTTTTTTCCTTTAGATATTTTTTCAACAGCATAAGCACCACCCAAAGCTTTAAATGATTTTAAATGAAATCTTTTAGATTCATCTTTATAAAAAACATTATTTAGTTTTAAATTTTTTTGTAATTTATCAAGTTTTAATAATGGGGTTGGTTTATAATTTTTCCAACTGGAAATTGATTTAAAAGCGTTTGTTAATAGTAATGAAGGAACAAATCTTAAAACATTATTTCTTTTAAAACTAAAATTATTATTTTTTAAAGATTTTGTCAGTGTCCAGTTTTTAATGCTTTTGAAACTCTTCACTTTAACAGTCTAAAGTATTTTGTCTTTCCCATTGAGTTACAGGTTTGGACTTATCGAAGTTTTCTTTATTATCAAATTCATCAATTTCAGATTTTCTAAGTTTTATATAACTATTGATTGTTTCTTTTCCAAAAGCCTCATTCATTTCTTTATTATTTTGTAATAAATTTAAAGACTGTGTAAGTTTATCAGGCAGTGTTGGTAAGTCAGGATACTTTGCATGGTCTTCATACATATTACAATCCAAAGGTTCACCTGGATTAACTTTATTTTTTAAACCATATAAACCCGCTGCTAAAACGCTTGCTTGTAACAAGTAAGGATTAGCAGAACCATCCATTAATCTTAATTCAAACCTTCCCGGATCAGGTATTCTAATCATATGTGTTCTATTATTACCCGTATAGGATATACTACTTGGTGACCATGATGCTCCAGACTTAGTTGGTGGTGCGTTAATTCTCCTGTAGCTATTTATTGTTGGGTTAAAAAAAGCAGATAAAGATGAAGCATTTTTAATTACTCCACCTAAAAAATTATACGCCATTTTACTTAAACCTAGTTTATCTTTATTGTCTAAGAATTTATTTTTACTACCTTGCCAAACAGATACATGGGCATGACAACCATTACCTGTCAGGTTTTCGAATGGTTTAGGCATAAATGTTGCTCTCAATCCGTGCTTTTCAGCAATTGTTTTTACCATAAATTTAAAAAAAGTATGTCTATCTGCTGTTTTTAAGCAATCTGAATAATCCCAATTCATTTCAAATTGTCCATTAGCATCTTCATGATCATTTTGATATGGGCCCCATCCCATTTCAATCATACAGTCACAAATTTCCTTAATAAGATCATACCTTCTCATTAATGCTGATTGATCATAACAAGGCTTGGATTGTATATCTCTTAGATCTGCAATTGAGTTGCCATCAGGTGAAATCAAAAAATATTCACACTCAACACCTGATTTCATTATTAAATTTTGTTTTTTAAGTTTTTTTATTTGATTTTTTAACATTACTCTTGGGGAGGCTTCCACAGGTTTGCCGTCCATCCACAAATCAGATGCAAGCCATCCTACTTCTTTATTCCAAGGTAATTGAATTAAACTATCTGGGTCTGGAATACCAAACATATCACTATCTGCAGGAGACATATCTAGCCATGCTGCAAAACCAGCAAATCCTGCCCCAGCAGTTTGCATTTCTTTAATAGCATGAGCTGGAACAAGTTTTGATCTAAGTACACCAAAAAGATCAACAAAACTTATTAAGAAGTACTTTATTTTTTTTTGTTTTGCTATTTTAAATAAGTTTTTAGCCATTGCTAAGGCTACCACAATTATTTGAAAAATGAAAAGATAGTTTCTTTATAATAAATAAAATTAACTAAAATTATCAGGATAATTGCAAGAATTACTCCATACTTTGCTTTTGGAAAAGCTACACCTCTCATTTTACTCGGTCTTAGTTGTTCGTTTTTGTCTTCACTCATTTAAATCATTAAAAAAGGGCGCTACAATTTTGTAGCGCCCAAATTTTATTTTACCATTCAGTAATATTACTTTTATGGTCGTTAGCACCGTGTCTTTTTCTGGATAATGCGTTCAGCTCATCACTTTCAGATTTGCTTGTAATTACAGTCCATCCTATCCACACAGCAATTAACAAAAGAACTAGTATAAATTCACTAGATCCAGCTCCAGGATAAACCGATCCGCCAACTTCTTCGGCTGGTTTATTAAGATGATCTATCCAGTTTGATACTGTTGCCATATTTTTCTCCTTTACCTGGTTGCTGATGAAACTGCTTTTTCATCTCCTTTAGCACTTTCCATCATTTCATAGTCTAGTCCAGCTATTTCAACTTCTCGCGGGATTCTTAATTTACCCATACCATTAAGAACTTTAGCGATGATATAGCCAGGTATTAATCCTAAAACAAAGAACATTATTATTGCTCCAATAAATTGTCCTAGTGGATTAATTGTTGCATAAGTTGTTCCATCAAACATAGCTCCAACACTGTACCCAGATGAAGGATAACCATTTAAGACGAATCCACAAATTACAAGACCTACAAAACCAGCATAACCATGTACAGCTACTGCACCAACTGCATCATCAATTTTGAACTTTCGTTCAACCCAGTAATGAAGTTTGTAGGCAATAACAACTCCGATCATACCAATAATCAATGCTTGAATTGGATGATATAAGTCGTTTCCTGCAGACGCACATATAATGCCAGCAAGTCCACTTGAGTAAGTCCAGAAAGGATCACCTTTAGCAATGACATATCCAGCCAATAAACCTCCTGACAATGACATCAAAAAGTTCATTGTAATTCCACTTAAAGTAGTAGGTGTTAAATAGATATTAGTTGCTGTCCAGAATGATATACCTTCCATGCCATACTCTGGGCCCAGATCATATATTGGAACGTTACAAGCGGCATAAAATCCCCAAAATCCAGTGTAAATTAAGAACAATCCAATTGTTACTAACCAAGGATTTCGTGGACCAATGTTTCTTGGCTCACCACTTGATGAAAATTTTCCAATTCTTGGACCTAAAACCATAAGTACACCTAAGGCAAATCCACCAGCAATAGCGTGAATTACACCTGATGCATATGCATCATGATAACCTAAGATTTTAAGCATCCAACCATCAAAGTGCCATCCCCATGAAGCATCTATTGACCAGAAAACAGATCCTATTGCAATTGCTAAAACTCCAAATGCAAAAGTTGTTATTCTTTCAATAACTGCACCCGAAACTATAGAAGCTGCGGTCCATGAAAATAAAAGGAATGCTGCCCAGAACACACCCATTATATGGTCATTAAGATTGATTGCCATAAGAGCATTTGTAGGATTAGCAAGATCATTTCCTCCAAATCCTCCACCTAGTACAAGCCCTGTACTTTCTGTCATTATTGATGGAGCTAATCCAGGTCCAGTTGGAAAAGCCCAATAAATCCACCAACCAAACAAAAACCAAGTTACTGTTACCAATGGTATCAGCATTGTGTTTTTCATAAGAGTATGTTGATGGTGTTTGTATCTTGAAGCTCCGACCTCATACATACAGAAACCAACGTGAATTAAAAACATTAGTACCACTGTTGTCCAGTAGTAAAATTCTGTAAATATTGTAGTAAGAGCACCTAACTGATCAGTCATATTCTCTCTCCATATTTGTTTATTTAAACCCTATTAAATTTTATGAGTCGTTACAAATATAAAGAGATTGAAAAAATCCAGTTATGAACACCAGATTTACAAAAATAATCAACTATTGATTGTAATATTAAAACTTTAAATATGCTTTTTTCAAATCAACAAGGGGATGTTTTGGAGACATTTGAAACTTAACTAAAAGCTCTCTTGCAATCATATCTCTATCTTGTTGATTGTTAGGTAACTTTATTGAACTTGGAATAGTAACCCAACCATTTGCATTTCTACAGAAAACTGCAGGTCTATCCTCTTCATAACCCATATGCACATCTTCCAGCCAATTAAGATCATCCCATCCCATTGCCTCAATGTATTTTTTTAGAAAAGGGGTGATTTTGCTGTAATCAGGCAAAAGATTAACATCGTATCTATAACCAATAGACTGACCAATCATTTTTTCTCTGGCTGTCTCTTTTTTTTTACCTAATTGACCTTTGGTCTCTTTTGATTTTGATACTTTTTTATTTTTTTTCTTTGGCATATCTATTTCTATATTTTGTGGTAGTTATCAACACCAACAGTGTAGTTAGTTCCAGCTAGTGGAACTTTAGCTAATGCTGATGCCTCTGATGTTAAAGCAGCTAAATCTTCTGGCTCTAAAGAGTGTATATTAGTTTTACCACAAGCTCTCGCTAATAGCTGAGCCTCTAAAGTCATTGAGTGAAGATAATTGTAAACTCTTAATGCTGCATCATCAGGGTTTAATCTTGCTCTTAATTTAGGATCTTGAGTTGCAACACCAACTGGGCAACGTCCTGTATGGCAGTGATAACATTCACCTGCTTTTACTCCCATCTCTTTTTCAAAGTCAGCTTCTGGGATATCTTTGTTACAGTTTAATGCAATCATTGAACCAGTACCAATAGCGATTGCATCAGCTCCAAGAGCTAAAGCTTTAGCCAT
The DNA here is from genome assembly GCA_902586485.1 of uncultured Pelagibacteraceae bacterium. Classification (GTDB taxonomy): domain Bacteria; phylum Pseudomonadota; class Alphaproteobacteria; order Pelagibacterales; family Pelagibacteraceae; genus Pelagibacter. The sequence goes on from CACIHO010000001.1 coordinate 26,282, forward strand.
GTCTGCACCGTCTCTTACTCCACCAGCATAAATTAAGGTTACTTTTCCAGTTTTACCAACATCATCGATCGCTCTTCTAGCCTCTCGAATCGCAGCTATACCTGGGATTCCAGTGTTTGCAGCAGCGATATGTGGGCCAGCTCCAGTAGAACCTTCCATTCCATCTAAGTAAATTGAGTCAGGGTCACATTTTGCAGCCATACGCACATCATCATAAACTTTAGATGCACCTAATTTTAATTGTATTGGCACTTTATTTTTTGTTAACTGTCTAAGCTCTTCTACTTTTAAAGCTAAATCATCTGGTCCTAACCAGTCAGGGTGTCTTGCTGGAGATCTTTGGTCGATACCAGATGGTAATGATCTCATCTCAGCAACTTGGTCAGTAACTTTTTGACCCATTAAGTGTCCGCCCATTCCAACTTTTTGACCCTGTCCAATAAATACTTCAATACCATCTGCTAATTGTGCATGATGAGGATTAAAACCATATCTCGATTGAATACATTGGTAGTACCATTTTTCAGAATATCTTCTTTCATCAGGTATCATTCCACCTTCACCAGAACATGTAGCACTACCTGCCATAGTTGCACCTCTTGCTAAAGCAGTTTTTGCTTCATAAGATAGTGCACCAAAACTCATACCTGTAATATAAACTGGAATATCTAACTCAATCGGATTTTCACATCTTGGACCGATCACAGTTTTTGTTTCACATTTTTCCCTGTAACCTTCGATTACAAATCTAGTTAGGGTTCCAGGCAAGAAAACCAAATCATCAAATGTAGGAATTTTTTTCATTAATGCCATTCCACGCATTCTGTATCTTCCTAATTGAGCTTTTATATGAATGTCGTCTATTACTTCAGGAGTGAAGATAGCATTATGTCCTAATAAACTTTTATTTCTTTTACCTTCCTCGTGCGCGTGGACATCTGCTTTCCCACCAACACTTTTTCCATTTTTTTTAATTTTTTTGCTTTTTTTCTTAGGCATTAAATTGCTCCCTTCTTCTCTGTAGGTTCCAAATTGTCATAATTCCAAAGTTTCTTACCTGCTACAATTTTTTTCATTTTACTGACGTCAAAATTTTCACCAATCTCAGCAACTTTTAATTTTCTCTTTAGCCAATCTTGATCACTTGGTGTTAATTCCGAATCTACAGCATCACTACCATATGAACCAATTTCTCCACCTACGAAAATTGTCCCATCATACATAGAGTCACCCAGGTTAATTCCAACGTCTCCAAGGATAATTATTCTTCCTCTCTGCATCATAAAACCTGTGAACGCACCAGCATCTCCACCAATAATGATAGTTCCACCTTTCATGTCAATTCCAGTTCTAGCACCAACACTACCTTTACAAATCAAATCCCCACCTCTAATTGCCGCACCAAAACATGATCCAGCATTTTTTTCAATTACCACTTTACCAGCCATTAAGTTTTCTGCACATGACCATCCAACTCTTCCATTAATTCTGACTATTGGACCATCACAAGAACCCATTCCAAAGTATCCTAAACTTCCTTCAAAAATTAAATTTAGTTTATTTAAAATACCAACTCCAAGACTGTGTTTACCTTGTGGATTTTTTATAACTATTGTTCCATATCCTTGGCTCATTAAGTTATCAATTTCTTTATTAGCTTCTGGAGCTGTCATGTCTTTAACATCAAGCTCTGTTCTTTTATTAAAATCAACATCATACGTACCAAAGTAGTAAAAGTTTTCTGCTTCATCAGGATTAAAGAATTTTTGTTGAGTTCTTCCTGTTAAAACCTCAGTGTGCATACCCATTGATTGGGCTTTTGACTTTTTAGATACTGTTTTTAGATTTGCCATACTTTTACCTCCCCATCAAACGGATCATATGTATCAATTTCTTGTGGCAACACAGACCTAATTGCAATTTCCTCTGATCCCATTGCTACTAAATCATCAGACTCATACAAAACCAAAGGTTTTGCAGCCATTGTATCTTTAGCCATGCCTAATGAATCTTTAGTTGCAACAAAGTATGTAAAAACTCCATCAAGACCAGTTAATGATTCTTTCATACCTTCTTCTAAAGTTGCTCCATGTCTCATTTTTTCTGCAATATAAACTGCAATTAATTCTGAGTCACATTCAGACATAAATCTCATTCCCTTGTTTTCTAAAACTCTTCTGTTATTCCAATAGTTAGTTAATTGCCCATTATGTACTACAGATACATCACTAAATGGATAGCCCCAGAAAGGGTGAGCTGACTTAATATCCACACCTGATTCAGTTGCCATTCTAGCGTGACCGATTGCATGTGTTCCAACTACTTTATCTAAACTATATCTGTCACAAACCATTTTAGCATTTCCAAGATCTTTAATTACTTCTAAAGATTTTCCCATAGATAGAATTTCAACACCTGGAATACTTTCAATTCTCTGTGAAAAGTCTAACAAATCTTTTGTATCATAGTCAATCTCATATCTTAGTGAGTAGGGAAGAGTTCTCTCCTCTTTAACAATTTTAGCTCCCATCTCAGCCAGAGTTTCATCTACAATTTTTTTTCTTTCATCGTATACAGATACATCTTCCATAACTGATGAACTTCCTTCTCCTACGTTTTCTCCAACTTTAAAACGCATAATGAAGTTTTTTCCATCTGTATCTCCATATAAAGCGTAACCTGTAGAGTCTTCGCCTCTGTGTTTTAATGCTTGGAGCATACCTTGTAGTTCGCTTCCAACATTTGAAGATTTACCTCTATGAATTAAACCTGCTATTCCACACATATATTTATACCCTTTCTATCTATTTCTGTGACCTACGGTAGACAATCAAGATAAGTATCCAGATCCCATTGTGTAGTTGCACCAAGAAATCTTTCCCACTCATCGTTTTTGTACCAATGGAAAACTTTATACATTTCATCTGGCATTGCAGATTTGATGACTTCATCCTCTGCCAATCTATCTAAAGCTTCACCTAAACTTAATGGAAGTTTTTTAACATCTTTACCAGCTTTTTGAGCTTCATAAATATTTCTAGACTCTGGGGCTGCTGGTTTCATTTTCTTACTTATACCCTCATCGCAAGCTTTTAATAAAGCAGCACCTAATAGGTAAGGATTGTGCATCGAGTCTACTGATCTATATTCAAATCTTCCTGGAGCAGAAACTCTTAGACCACAAGTTCTGTTTTGATATCCCCAATCAGCGTAAACAGGAGCCCAAAATCCTTGATCCCATAATCTTCTATAAGAGTTTACTGTTGAAGATCCAAGAGCTGTTAATGCAGGTAAGTGCTTCATGATACCTGCAATTGATTGCAAACCAATTTTACCTGGTAATTGCATATCTTTCGTGTCAGGCATAAAAGTATTAGTCCCACCTTCAACATAACTAAAAACTTCTTCTACACCTGGTAGGGTTTTATTTCCAAGTTTGTTTAGTTTAATTTTTCCACCTTTCCATAAAGACATATTTGTATGACAACCACTTGCAGAAACACCCATAAATGGTTTTGTCATAAAGCAAGCTATTAAATTATTTTCTCTTGCAACTTGAGCACAAATTTGTCTGTAGGTTGACAATCTATCTGCATTTCTTAAAACGTTATCGTAAGTCCAGTTTAATTCTAATTGGCCCGGAGCATCTTCGTGATCTCCTTGTATCATATCAAGACCCATTGCTTTTGCGTACTCAATAACCTTCATAAATACTGGTCTTAATGATTCAAATTGATCAATGTGATAACAGAATGGTTTAGAAAAACCTTTACCTGTAGGAGTTCCATCCTCATTTTTTGTTAACCACATCATTTCAGGCTCTGTTCCAACTCTTAATTCTAGACCATGTTTTTTCTTGAATTCATTCATGAAAATTCTTAGATTTCCTCTACAGTCTGAAGTTAAATGACCGCCTGGATTTTTTCTTTCTTCTCTGTTTCTAAAACAAGTTACAAATACTCTTCCAACTCTTTTATCCCATGGTAATTGAACAAAAGTTTCAGGATCAGGTATTCCAACAAGTTCCATAGCTTCTGGACCATAGCCAATGTAATTATTGTGACGATCTAAAAATAAGTTTGCGGTTGCTCCGTAAACTAATTGAAATCCTTTTTCTGCAGTTCTTTCCCAATGATCTGCAGGTATACCTTTACCAACAACTCTACCTGTTACAGAAATGAATTGATAATAAATATACGTGATGCCTAGTTCATTAATTTTTTCTCTAACTTTTTTAACTAATTTTGCTCTACCTGGCTGATTAACGTGTTTCTCTAGATCTGTCATTTACACCCCTCAATGAATTTAATTTATTCAAAAGTAGCTGAAAAATTTATTTGTGTCTAGGCTTAGAGTCTAGCTCCAAGGAAACGGACTGTTTGAAGTAGGGTGAAGTTCTCCCTTCTCGTAACGGTTGAATCTAAATGGTTTTAACAAATCACTTTCAGTACCAAGAATTTCTTTTGCAACAAGCTCACCAACACCGATCATCTTGTATCCGTGGTTTGCATCTGCAATCATGTAAACGTTTTCAAAAAACCTATCAAAGATTGGAAAAGAGTCTGGTGTCATACATCCAAGACCACCTGATGGTCCTTTTCTATACAAATCAGATTTACCTTCAAATCTTTTTTGACAATGTGCTAAAGCTGAACACCACATTTCGCTAAATGCATCAGTTGTTTGATACTCAGGAGACTCAATTCCATAAGGATCAACATTAACTTGATCAAAATGCTTTTTAACTATGTATGGTGAAGTTCCACCTTGAACACCTAATCCATCTATATCAGGTTTATAATAAATTCCCCAAATTTTATCTGTTAATAATTTTTTAGTTTTGTCTGAATATAACGGAGCAGTCGAGTCTACATGAACCACAGGTGGTTGTTTTCCATCATTTGTTTTTAAAAAATCTGACTCTACACCAATCACACCCTCTTGTAGCATCCAATATGTCCACATGTCAGTTTCATGCATTTTACCATCTTTGCCTTTGATGTTTGCTGTTTTAGGTAGTTCTAACATGTTCCAAAAATCTCTCGCCCAAGGTCCTGCTCCAATAACAACCTGTTCACATTCAATTATACCTTTGTTTGTTTCTACTCCTGTAACAGCTTGACTGTTACTTCCTTTTTTAAATCCTGTTACTTTCACACCTTTCATCACTTGCACACCATTAGATGTAGATTTACTCTCTAGTGCTTTAATAGAATCTTTATTAAATGCGTATCCACCTTTTTTTTCATGAAGCACAGAAGTGATACCTTGTGCTTGCCAATCATCAAAAATACCCTTCATGTAATTTGAACAATCTTTTTCACCTTCTATAAATACTGACTCGTATCCAATAGCTTTTTGTTGCTCGTAAATAGTTGCAACGTCTTCGTGCATTACCTCAGGCGATATTTGCATATAACCAACTGGGTTATATTTAAATGCTTTAGGATCGCTCTCCCATACAGAAACTGAGTGAGCCATTAACTCTCTCATTGCTGGTTGAAAATAATTATTCCTTACAACACCGCAGGCAATTCCACTTGCACCAGCTGCAGTATCTTTTTTTTCTAATACAATTATATCACCAGGATTTTTGTATGTTTCAGAAAGTTTCCAAGCAGTACTTAGTCCGTGAATTCCACCACCGATGATAACTACTTTTGCCTTCGAAGGTAATGTCGTCATGTAAAAACATTATTTTTTGGCAGAGGTAATTAATATAATTATTTATAGAACTAAAATTTATATATAAAAAATAGATACTTCGATTTTACTTAAAAATTTGGCTAATAACTTATGTTTTTTAAAGTAATTAAATAATCATTGAACTCTTTAATAAAAGACTCACTTGGCATTATATTTTTAATTCTCTGATCAGTTGAAGTTTTTTCAAGCCTAAAGAATCCTTTTTCACAAGCCTCTGTAATTATTAAAGCAGATTTAGGTCTAGAAGTTTTAAAAAGTTTTGTTTTTAATTCCTCTACAGATAATTTTTTATCTTCTTTATAAGCAGACATTACCAACAACATCATATGATAATGTGAAGGCGATTTTCTAAAAAAATAATTACTTGACGTATGAGATTGTCTCATTTGATCTTCCCAAAAATCTAAGAGTGTTTTTTTTTCTTTGGGCATGATCTTTCTTTATGCTCTAACTCTTGACTTTGTTGGATCGTAGAATGGAAATCCAACTACCTTTGCATTAATTCGTTTTTGGTGTCCGTCTATTTTTCCAACTTCTACCTCTGTTCCAATTTCAGAATACTGTAAATCAATTCTGCACAAAGCAATATTTTTATTTAAAGTAGAAGACAAACATCCACTTGTAACTATACCAACTTGAGACCTTCCTATATGAACACAGTCTCCATGACCGGCTATTTCTTTGCCAGCAAGTTCCAATCCTACTAATTTTTTTTGAGGGTTTGCTTTTCTTTTAACTAATTCCTCTTTACCAATGAAATTTTCCTCTTTTGTTTTCAATGGGACAGCAAAACCTATACCAGCTTCAAAGGGATCTTGTTCACCGTCAAACTCAGCACCAAATAAGATTAAACCCGCCTCAATTCTAAGTTTATCCAGAGCTGCAAACCCAGCTGGAATAAGCCCATCATTTTTACCCGCCTCCATTAATTTATCCCAAACCTCAGGAGCATGTTTTGGATGACACCATATCTCATAACCTAACTCACCAGTATAACCTGTTCTTGAAACAATTAATGGTATACCTTGAAGTTCTTCTATTCTACAAATTGTAAATCTGAACCAGCCCAACTCATCTATCGAAGGCTGTGTTGGTGGTGTAAAGATGATTTTTTTTAAAATTTCTCTACTTTTAGGACCTTGTAAAGATACATTGCTAATTTGGTCAGTAGAGTTTTTAACAATAGCATTAAAATTCTTTTTGTTCGCAACTTCTTTTAGCCATTCACCACCATACTCATCACCACATATCCATCTAAAACCTGTTTCGCTTAATTTTAAAAGAGTTCCGTCATCGAACATCATTCCATTTTCGTAACACATTGCAGAATACACAACCTGTCCAACAGAAAGTTTTTTAATATTTCTTGTAAGAGTGTAGTTCATTAACTCTTCAGCATCAGGACCAATTATTTCAAATTTTCTTAAAGAAGATAGATCAATTAATACAGCATCATTTCTACAAGCATTGTACTCATTAACCAAACCATGTTTGGTGTAATCATTTGGAAGCCAAAATCCTCTAGCATCAACAAAGTTTCTAGTTAATTTTGAAGTTCTTTCATAAAAGCCAGAATTTCTGGTAAGTTTGTTTTCAGAGTCTGTTTTCATTCTAAAACCAAATGACTTTCTAAATTCTTTATTTTTATCGTAAGTTCTAACAAATATATTTGTAGGATTCCATGAATTACAAGGATCTATATCGCTTGGACATGCTGTTGTTCCTATTGTTAAATCCTTTAAAGCCTTAAACATTACATAATCGCCTGGTCTTGAATAAGATTCATCAGAAATAACAGAATTTAATCCTCCAGCAGAAGTGTTAAAAAACAAATTAATTGCATGCCAACCTTTTTGTCTCTGAACACCATATTTCGACATACTCTCAGTTAAATTATCCGAACAGTTTGGGTGACCAAAATATCCCGCATCTTCATAGTACTTTGAAGTACATGCAAGATTAAAAGTATCGTGTTTTCCAACAGTATCTCTTATTACTTCAACAAGTGGTTCATGATCTGTGTCATAAAATTTAGAGAACAAACCTGGTCCTGGGAAAGTATTACCCATGAATGTTCTCGTAGTTTGCCAGTCTAATCCTTTTTCAATTCCTTTTTCTAATTTTCTTGTATCGAATGCCACAAAGTCAGAACATTGTCTGCCAGTTGGGCTTATGACTTGAATATAATCTCCTTCTTTAACCTCATAAGATATACAACTTTCTTTATTTATATTTTCTTCATAAACAGGTTCGAAAACAGGATCAGGAATTACATTTAATTCCTTATCATTAACAATTTTAGCTCTTTTAACAAATATGGTTAAATCAGTTGGTGGATCTTGTTTTGTAACATCCATATCTTTACCAGGTGCTGAAAATATTACATAACATTTATCTTTTGATTTTAATTTAATTTTTTCACTGGGTTTTGTGTCTAGATCAAATAAAATTGATGATTTTGAATTTGAAATTTTTAAATTTCTTTTTTTTAATTGATAGTTGGTTGCTAAAATTGTTTCATCATTGCCGCTTAGGATATTTCTTACGAAGTTTTTTTCATTATTTGATTTGAGATTTAATATTCCAAGATCTGAATTTCCATCTTTATCAAAACAAATAATCTCACATATTTGATTACCTTCGCTATTGACAATTTCTATTTCATCATCTGGGAAAAGTTGAATACCTGTTAGACCACCACCATTAATAATATGTCTTTCAACTCCAGGTGGTAAAACATTCAAACCAGGATATTTAATCTCTTTGCTTGTTCCTAACATTTTTAAATTTTATTTTTAGAATAATATAATCAAAACGAGTTGACTATAACTTTAAATAAGAACATACTTTAACTATAAATAATTGGAGGGTTAATATGAAAAACAAAAGTTTACCGTTAATTATCGGTGCTGTAGTAATAATTGCTGCTGCAATCTTCTTTATGCAAGGGGGCGATAAAACGGCAAAGAAATCAGGTGACAGTAGTCAACCTATAGTAATACCAACTCATAATTGGTCAAGTCAAATTGTAATGGCTTATGTAATTGGTGGAATTTTTGAAAGCATGGGTAACAATGTAAGTTATGTAAACGCTGACTCTCAAGCAGTTTATGAGTCAATAAGAATCGGAGATGTAACTTTATCTCATGAAGTTTGGGAATCTGCTTTTGGTAAATCATTCACAACTGCTTTAGATAAAGGTGGTTTGTTAGATTGGGGTGATCATGAAGCAAGAACTCTAGAAGATATGGGATATCCAAATTGGGTTGTTGATAAAGGATTATGCCCAGGTCTACCTGATTGGACTGCTTTAAAAAATCCAGATTGTGCTAAAAACTTTACAACACCTGACTCACCAGATGGAAAAGGAAGAATGTTGGAAGGACCACAAACTTGGCATGGTGATTTGATACCTCAAAGAGTTGAAGCTCTTGGTTTGGGCGATCTTTGGTGGGTGAAATTTGCTGGAAGCGCTGATGCACTTTGGGCAGAATTAGCGGCAGCTGAAAAAGAAGGAAGAGGAACAATTATATTTAACTGGACACCTAACTTTACTGATGGTGCTGGTTTTACTTTTATTGACTTTCCTCCTTACACAGCTGGCTGTAGACCAGAAGATGGTGGAGATGGAAAATGTGGTTCACCAGATGGTTATTTAAAAAAAGCTGTGCATGAAGATTTTCCAAAAACACATCCTGCAGCAGCTGCAGTCTTTAAAAATATGTCATTCTCTACAAGTCAAATCGGAGCAATGGCTGCTTTAGTTGATGTTGACAAAATGACCCATGAGGACGCTGCCAAAAAATGGTTAGCTGATAACGAGTCGGTTTGGAAAGCATTTATTAAATAAGGATAAAAATTAAAATTTAAAATCTCCCCCAACACTGTTGGGGGGGATTTTTTTTTGATAAATTTTGTGTAAAATATATTAATGAAAAAATATTTTCTTATAATATTTTTTAGTTTTTTAATCTGCTCATCAGTTTTAGCAAGAAGTACCGGATGTAAAGAAGGTAATTGTGAAAATGGTTTTGGTAAATGGGTATACACTGATAAAACTACTTATGAAGGGGAGTGGGTTAATACAAAAAAACAAGGTCAAGGTATCGAAACCTGGCCTAATGGCTATATCTATAAAGGGGAATTTAAAAATAGTGAATGGAGCGGACAAGGAATTCTAACCTTTCCTGACGGATCTAAGTATGAAGGAGAGTGGTCTAAAGGTTTTATGAATGGACAAGGAACATTTACTTGGGCAGATGGAAAACAAAAATCAGGTATTTGGAAGAACGGTACGTTACAAGAATAATGTCAAAAGAAAATTATTTTAATAAAATAAAAGATTTACCCGAATCTTCAAGGCAGTTTATTGGTTTGATAATAATTACACTGATAGTAATCATGTCTTTTAGTATTTTAAATGGAATTTTTGGTCAGGGAGATGACTTGGTAAAAAGAATGAAGTTAGAAGAAGAGAGAATTGCTGAAGAAAAAAAACTTAGTGAATTAATTTCTAAATTACCTTCTGGAATACTAGTTTCCTTTGATGGTACAGATCATTATAAGTTGACTGACGAGGTATATGAGCAAGTATGTAAGGCTACAAAACTAATTCCACAAAGAGCAATTATGGGTGCTAATTTTTTAAATTTCAGAGCGCATGAGCTTTATACAATTAATGGAAATAAAATTGATGAAACTTTCGTAAAATGGGACAAAGAAAAAAGTAAATGTTTTGCTGGTTTTACAGTTAGTGGAAATAATGTAGGTGTTGACGAAAGTATAACTATAAGTGGAGAAGCTTTAAGTTTTTTAAGTACTGGAATTGATACTAGAGTTTATTTTATTAAAAATTTTTAATGAAGAAAGGTAACATTATTAACATTTTAATTTAATTGAATTTAAGATAACTTTAAAAAAATTTATGTCTGAAACTGTAATCAAATGTGAGTCGGTGTACAAAATCTTTGGAGCAAATGCCAAAAAGATGCTTGAGGAGTCTAATGGCAATGTAGATGCAAAAACTTTTCAGGAAAAAGGATGTATAGTTGGAGTTAATAATGCTTCTTTTGAAGTTGTTAAAGGAGAAATGTTAGTAGTGATGGGATTATCTGGTTCGGGTAAATCAACTTTGCTTAGATGTATATCAAGACTAACAGATGCAACAGGTGGAAAAATTTTCATAGAGGGTCAAGATTTACTTGAGTTAAATAATAAAGAATTAATTGAACTTAGAAGAAATAAAATGGGAATGGTGTTTCAAAGTTTTGCTTTGCTGCCTCATAAAACGGTTGTTGAAAACATTGCTTTCCCATTGCAGATAAAAGGTATTGAGATTGAAGAGAGTATTAGTAGAGCGATGGAAATGGTTAAATTAGTTGGACTTGATGGAAGAGAAAACTATTTTCCAAGAGAGCTTTCAGGCGGGCAACAACAAAGAGTAGGGATTGCAAGATCATTAGCAGTAGAACCTGATATATGGTTTTTGGATGAGCCTTTTTCTGCATTAGATCCATTAATAAGAAGAGAAATGCAAGATGAGTTTTTAAGACTTCAAGAAAAATTACAGAAAACTATTATGTTCATTACCCATGATTTTGATGAAGCATTAAAGTTAGCTGATAGAATAGCAATTATGAAAGATGGTATAATTGAACAATTAGATACACCTGCCAACATAGTATTAAATCCAGCAACTGAATATGTAAGAAAGTTTACTGAAGAAGTACCAAGAGAGAAAGTTTTGGTTATTGAGGATGTAATGGATTCTTCAAAAAAAGATAACTTGGGTGATTTAAAGGTTTCAAAAGATGATATTATAGAAAATGTTGCAGAAAAAATTCTTACTCAAGAAAAAATAGTAGGAGTAGTAGACTCACAAAATAAAATAGTAGGTTCAATTAAACCCTCAAAAATAATCGATACAGTATTTGGAGGAAGAAAAAACGGTAGTTAAAATATGGAGTATTTAAAAAAATATCCAAAATTATTTCAATGGTTATTTTTATTAATTGTATTTTTTGCTTTATGTTTTGCAATTGATGTTCCTGAAACTTATAAATTTATAAGAGGCCAGGCTGAATTTGTTAAAGATCCAAACCAAAGTGTTTACTTTTTTCTAGGTAAAGAGGTTAGGTATTATGCCTTTGATGTATTTTGGAGATTGCCTCCACTTCTAGGATGGCTGCCTATTTGGATAAACGACTCTTTATTTTTCTTAATGAATGAATGGATGCCAATGGAGTTTTGGAACGAAGATACCCAAGAATTTAAAACTCGACCACTGCTTTTACAAATAAGTAGAAATTTAACTGCATTTATGACTTTTTTAATCGAATTAATTAGGGAAATTTTACTTGGAGGTTTAGAGACTATTGTTGCATTTACTAGCTGGGATTTTATCGATGCTTATCCTTGGTTAGAATTGCCGGGTTTACCTTGGACAATTGTTGCAGCAGGAGCAGCGATACTCTCTTATAAATTAAGTGGAAAAGGATTGGCTTTGTTTGCAGGTTTAACAATGATCTATATTTCTATATTTGGTCAATGGAAACCTTCAATGCAAACACTTTCTTTTATACTTGTTGCAGCTCCACTTTCATTTATTTTTGGTTTAGGACTTGGTATTGCGGCATACAAAAGTAAACGTGTTGAAAAAGCATTGTACCCAATTCTTCTAGTGATGCAGACTATGCCACAATATGCTGTATTAGTTCCTGCACTTGTTCTATTTGGAGTTGGTGATCACGCTGCTGTAATTATTACTATGGTTGTTGCAGTTCCGCCAATGATATTGCTTACAATTTTAGGCTTAAGAGCCATACCACCGGAAGTAATTGAAGCAGGAAGAATGAGCGGGTGTACTAATTGGCAACTAATGCTTAAGGTATTAATACCTACAGCAAGACGAGATATTTTAATTGGAGTTAACCAAGTTATTATGGTTTGTTTTTCAATGGCAGTTATATCTGCTTTCATTGGTGCTAAAGGTTTAGGATTTAATTTATTATTAGCTTTGAACCAACTTAATATTGGATTAGCATTGGAAGCAGGATTGTGTATTAGTCTAATTGCAATTCTTCTTGATAAAATGTCTTTGGCTTGGGCAAATAAACAAACAGATTATTTTGGAAACCTGACATTTTTCCAAAGAAATAAAAACGTAATATTTTTCGCAGCTTCATTCCTAATTGGAATAATTCTTGCATATGTTGGGACTTTTATTTTCAAAGGTAGTTTTAATTACTTGTTTGAAATTCCACATAACAAAGGAATATCAACAGCAGATTTTTGGAATAAGGGGGTTGATTGGATTTTTGATACTTTTTTCGTGTATATAAAAGCATTTAATACATGGTTAATTCAAGATGTGCTTCAGCCGATGAGAGCTTTATATTTAAGAATGCCTGCTGTTGCCACATTGGTACTGGCGGTTGGTGCAGGATATTTAATTGGAGGAATTCGATCAGCATTAGTTGTTGCTGCTTTGACTTTATTTATAGCATTAAGCCCATGGTGGGATAGAGCGTTAGTTACATTATATATGGCAACTTTTGGGGTAGTTATTTCTTGTTTAATAGGATTTACAGTCGGAACATTATGTTTTCAAAATAAAAAATCAGCAGCGTTTATGCTGGGTGTTTGTGATATATTTCAAACATTCCCATCATTTGTATATCTAATTCCGGTAATGATGCTTTTTGGAATTACAGATACTTCTGTATTAATTGCAGTAATTGTTTATGCCACAATTCCTGCAACAAGGTATACAATTGAAGGTTTAAGAAGTGTTCCAGTTGGCTTACATGAAGCAGCAACAATGTCTGGTGTAAATAAATTTCAAAGATTAACAAAAATTGAGTTTCCATTAGCATTTCCACACATGATGCTTGGTTTGAATCAAACAATAGTTTTTGCTTTATTTATGGTGATAATTGGAGCCTTCATAGGGACGGAAGATCTTGGTCAATACATTTTAAAAGCACTGTCAGATAAAAATGGAGCCGGAATTGGTTTAACTTTAGGTATCTGTGTTGCATTTATAGGATTGATCTTTGATAATTTGATTAGAACTTGGGTTGGAAAAAGAAAAAAACATCTTGGTATAGATTAGTATTTTGAAAAAATTTATTGTCTCTATTGATCAAGGAACAACCTCGTCAAGAGTTGTTTTGTTTGACACTAAAGGGAACATTAAATTTATTTCTCAATATGAATTTAAACAATACTTTCCTAGAAATGGCTGGGTAGAGCATAATCCAAATGAAATTTGGTCGACAACACTTAAAGCATTAAAACAAACAATTAAAAAAGCTACAAGTTTGAAAGGTCATATACTTACAATTGGAATTACAAATCAGAGAGAAACTACAATTTTGTGGAATAAAAAAACTGGAAAACCCATTTATAATGCAATCGTTTGGCAAGATAGAAGAACGCAGGAATATTGTAAATATCTAAAGAATAAAAATTACGAAAATACTTTTAGAAAAAAAACAGGTTTATTTATAGATCCTTATTTTTCTGCCACTAAAATAAAATGGATTTTAGACAATATAAAAATTTCTAAAAAATTACTTAAATCAAATAATTTATTATTTGGTACGGTAGACACCTTCTTAATCTGGAAATTGACAAAAGGTAAACATCATTTAACTGAAGCTACAAATGCAAGTAGAACTATGTTGTTTAATATAAATAATAATAAATGGGATAATGAAATTTTACAGAAATTAAAAATTCCAAAGAATATTTTGCCAGAGGTAAAGAATTCTGCAGATAATTTTGGAAAAACAAACAAGAAAATTGTAGGAAAAGAAATACCCATTTCAGCTGTTTTAGGAGATCAACAAGCAGCTGCTGTAGGACAAGCTTGTTTTGACAGAGGATCCATAAAAAGTACGTATGGTACTGGTGCATTTATAATAATGAACACTGGATCAAAAAAAATTAATTCAAAAAATAAGTTATTAACAACAATTTGTTATAGATTGAATAACAAGACTACTTATGCTCTTGAAGGATCTATTTTCATAGCAGGAGCAGGTATACAATGGTTAAGGGATAAAATTAAATTAATAAACAACGCTTATGAAACCGAAAAAATAGCTAAATCAACAAAAAGCAATAATGAGGTATATATAGTTCCAGCTTTTAGTGGAATAGGTGCTCCTTATTGGAGACCTGATGCTAGAGGTTTAATAACAGGACTTACAAGAGATACAGATTGGAAAACTTTGGTGAGAGCAACAGTCGAGTCAGTTGCTTATCAAAGTTATGACTTATTTTATGCAATGAATAAAGATGGTTTAAAGCCTAGAATAGTTAAAATTGATGGTGGTATGGTAGCTAATAATTGGTTTTCTCAATTTTTGGCAGATGTAATTAATTTAAAAGTAATTCGACCTAAAGTCTTAGAAACCACTGCTCTTGGAGCAGCTTTGTTTGCAGGTTATCAAGTAGGAGAATTCAAGTCATTAAATCAGATCAAAAATACATGGAAAAAAGATAATGCTTTTAAGCCTAAAATTAATAAAAAACTTAGAAATCATATATTGCATGGTTGGAAGCAAGCGATTAAAAAAACTTTAGCATAAATATAAAAAAATGAAAAAAATATTAATTGTTGGTGCGGGAGCTATGGGAGCTGCCTTCTCAATACCATTGTTGGATAATGGTCACTCAGTTGCTCTAACAGAGCCATACAATTTTAGATTACTAGAAAAATTGAATTCAAAAAAAAAAATTCACCCATCATTAAATATAAATTTACCAAAAAAATTGAAAATAATTAAGTTTTCAAATGAAACTTTAAGTCGCAAATGGGACTTAATTGTAATTGCTGTGAGTTCTTTAGGAATAGACTTGATTGGAAAAAATCTATCAAAAATTAAAAATAAAACACCTATTTTGGTATTAACAAAAGGTCTTAAATTAGACGGTAGAAATTTAATTTCAATGTCTAGCTTATTAAAAAAGTATAATAAAAATTTAAATGTTTCAGTTTTGAAAGGTCCATGTTTAGCAAATGAATTAGCTAAAAAAGTTAGAAGCTTCACAGTGATCGCAAACAAAAATATTAATACTACCAAAAAAATTGGAAAATTAATTTCTACAAATTATTATCAAACTGAATTTAGTAGAGATGTTAATGGAGTCGAATTTTTGTCAGCTATAAAAAATATTTATTCTATGATAATTGGGTCTGGACAATGGCACAATACATCATCAGCATTATTTAGAAAATCAATAGATGAAATGAAATATCTTTCAAATTATTTTAAGGGCAAAAAGGAAACTGTTTATGGTTTGGCAGGTTTAGGAGATTTATACGTAAGTGCAATGGGGGGAAGAAATAGTAAAATGGGAGAGTACCTTGGCAAAGGATATACTTTTACCCAAGCAAAGAAAAAATTTATGAGAAATGATACAGTAGAAGGTGCTGATTTAGCAACAGAAATTGCCCCTTTTGTATTTAAAAAAATTAACAAAAGAAGAATTCCTTTAATGATCTCTTTATTAGAGGCAATTGTTAAAAATAAAAAATTAAAAATTAAATATTAATATTTTATTTATTTAAAAAAGTTTCCATAGAGTCATCCATCGCTGTTTCCCAAGGTGTATGATGAATTGGTGCAACTGATCCAGTCACAGGAGATGAAAACGATTTATTTCTATAAGTTAGAATATCCTCTACTTTATGATGTTCCCATTCTTTGAAATGTTTTCTAATTAATTCAAAATCAATTTTAGGATAATCAGACATATCATGAAGCTCTTTGGTATATTCTGTTTGAAAATCAATCATTTGATCAGGATTTTCTAATTTTTCCTCCATAGAAACCCACTTATTAATATCTTTATCTATTTCGTCATTACCAGGCATTTTTATTTTACCCATTATCACATCTCTTGCGTACCAAGCCTGACAGTCAAACATGTTAAATGTGTGAAATTGATCCTGCATTCCTAAATATAAAAGTTTATGATTATCTTGCCACACAACTCCTTTATAAAGCTTTGGTGGATATAATCTGTTATGTGTTTTTAATTTTAAACTTTCATCTAAAAAAGGAAAATGATGCAGATACCCAGTACACAAAATGACTACTTCGGCATTTTGCTCTGTTCCATCTTTAAATATAGCTTTTTTTCCATCTAATTTTTCTAAATAATGTACTTCTTTCATGCCATCTGGCCATTTAAAACCCATTGGATTATGTCTGTAACCAATTGTTACGCTTTTAGCTCCGTATTTATTACATTGCAGAGCTACATCTTCAGCTGAATAACTGCTACCTAAAACAATTACATCTTTTCCTCTAAATTCTTCTGCATCTCTGAAATCATGCGAATGCATTATTCTTCCAGGGAAAGAGTTCATTCCCTCATATTCAGGAATAAAAGGTACAGAAAAATGTCCTGTACTGACCACCAAATAATCAAAAGTGTCACTTAATATTTTATTATTAACTTTATCTTGATAGCTAATCTCAAACTTATCATTTTTGTAAACAGTATTTGTGACCCTAGTATTAAATTTAATTTTGCTTTTTATATTACCTTTACTAACTCTTCCCAAAATATAATTTTGAAGGACTTCTCTTGGCGGAAAAGATGGAATTGGCTTACCAAAATGTTCATCAAAAGAATAATCAGCAAATTCCAAACACTCTTTAGGTCCATTAGACCACAGGTATCTATACATACTGTTGGGAACAGGATCTCCATATTGATCTGAACCAGTTCTCCAGTTGTAGTTCCATAAACCACCCCAACTTTCTTGTTTTTCAAAGCAAACTATTTCAGGAATTTTTTCTCCTTTTTTTTCTAAATGCTCAAATGCTCTTAAAATTGAAAGTCCACATGGACCAGCACCAATGATTGCTACTTTTGACATAGAATTTTTCCTATCATTAATAAATTTATAAATATATCTTAATACCAATTTTTAAAAAAATAAAATTATATTTTGTTATGGGTGTTAATTGGAATTATCCAACCACTATGTGGATAGGAGAAAATAGAATTGAAGATTTACCCTTAGCCTGTAAAGAGTTAAATATATCAAATCCATTATTTGTAACGGACAAGGATTTAATTAAATTAGATTTAATAAAAAATATAATATTAAGATTAAAAAAAAGTTTTGAAAGTTTAGCTATCTTTTCTAATTTTACGGGAAATCCAATTGGAGAAAATGTAGAAGAAGGCGTTAAAGTTTACAATAGCGCAGACTGTGACGGCGTAATAGCTTTAGGAGGCGGAAGTGGTTTAGATGTTGGAAAAGCTATAGCATTTATGTGTAATCAATCTAGACCGTTATGGGATTTTGAAGACATCGGTGATTATTGGACAAGAGCAAATAGTTTTAAAATTTCAAAAATTATCGCAGTTCCAACTACTGCTGGGACTGGATCAGAAACTGGAAGAGCGTCTGCAATCATAAATAAAAAAACAGGTACAAAAAAAATTATTTTTCACCCAAAAATGTTACCTTCAATTGTGATTTTAGATCCTTTACTCACATTAGATTTATCTCCAAGATTAACAGCAGTGACAGGTATGGATGCACTAGCTCATAATTTAGAAGCGTTTTGTGCACCAGGATATCATCCAATGGCTGATGGTATGGCAATAGAAGGAATGAAGTTAATTAAAAAATCTTTGATTAAAGCATTTAAAAACGGAAAAGACATCAATGCAAGAATGGATTTACTTTCTGCAGCTTCAATAGGCTCGACTGCATTTCAGAAAGGACTGGGTGCTATTCATTCATTGAGCCACCCTGTAAATGGTAAGTTTAATGTTCATCATGGTTTATCAAACGCAATATTTATGCCTTATGTTTTAACATTTAATAAACCCTCAATTGAAAATAAAATAATATCAATATGTGATTATTTAAATTTAGATAAAAGTTTTAAGAGTTTTTTAAATTGGATTTTAGAATTAAGAAATAATTTAAATATTCCACATAAATTGTCAGAAGTAATGGATTGTAATAATATTGATTTAGATGAACTTTCCTTAATGGCATTTGAAGATCCATCAACAGGAGGAAATCCTAGAAAATTAAGTCAAAATGATCTAAAAGAAATATATATAAAAAGCATTTCTGGAGAACTATTTTTATGAAAAAAATATTAATAGTAGAAGGAAACTTGCGAGAAGAAAATCAAAGTTTTTCTGCAGCTGGAATTCAAACACACACAGAAAGTCTAAAAGATAGTTTAGCGTATTTTACAGATAAATTAGAAACCCATATTGTTAATCCTTCTTCAGATGAAAATATCAATAAAAATATTGATGCACTTGAAAGCTACGATGGTCTTATTTGGGGAGGTAGTAGTTTAAACATTTATAACAATACTCCAGAAATAAAAAGACAAATTGATTTCATGAAAGAGTGTCAGAAAAAAATAAAAAAAATTTTAGCAATATGCTGGGGAATGCAAGTAGCTGTGACTGCAGCAGGAGGGGAAGTAAAAAAAGCGATTAAAGGATCTCATAGAGGTATTGCATCAAATATAGAAATTAATGAAAATGGTTTAAACCACCCACTTTATAAAAATAAAGATCAAAAATTTAATACACCAGCGTTTAATTTTGATGAGGTAGTTACAATGCCAGAAAATTCTACCTTGTTAGCTTCAAATTCAATAAACAATGTTCAAGGATTAAACTTTAGTATTGGAGATTGTGATATTTGGGGATTACAGTATCATCCTGAAATTACTTACAATAAAATGATCAATTTGATTATTTTTAGAAAAAAAAGATTGTTAGAAAGAGGAGCTTTTAAAGATAAAAATGAGATCGATAGTCACATCGAACACATTGAAAGAGAAAATAAAAAATTAGATAAAATTTCAAGAATGAGAGAATTAGAGAATTGGCTTGATTATCTTAATTTAGAATAATCCTTCAATCTCACCTTTATCGTTTAATTTTATAGAGTCTGCCGCAGGAACTCTAGGAAGGCCTGGCATAGTCATGATTTCACCGCACACAACAACGATAAACTCAGCACCAGAAGAAAGTCTTACTTCTCGAACAGGCAAAACATGACCTGTCGGAGCGCCTTTTAAATTTGGATCTGTTGAAAAACTATATTGTGTTTTTGCAATACAAACAGGTAACTTTCCATAACCCTTTTCTTCAAATTCTTTAAGTTGTTGTCTTACTTTTGTGTCTGCCACTACCTCAGAGGCACTATACATTTCTTGAGCAATTTTTTCTATTTTTTTGAATAACGGTAGATCATCTTCATATAAAAATTTGAAAGTATCTTTTTTATCTTCACAAATTTCTACAACGTTTTTAGCCAGTTCAATAGTTCCTTCACTTCCATTTGACCAATGAGTGCATTTAGAAGCCTTCACTCCTTGTGTTTCACAAAAATCTAACAAGGTTTTCATTTCATCTTCTGTATCAGTAATAAAATGATTAACTGCAACTGTAACAGGTAATCCAAACTTTCTAATATTATTTATATGTCTACGTAAATTCACCATTCCCTCTTTTAGTGCTGATACATTTTCTTTTTTTAAATCTTCTTTATTGACTCCTCCATGCATTTTAAGCGCTCTTATAGTTGCTACAATGACTACACAGTCTGGTTTAAGTCCAGATTTTCTGCATTTAATATCTAAAAATTTTTCAGCTCCTAAATCTGCTCCAAATCCTGCCTCCGTTACAACATAGTCAGATAATTTTAAACCTGCTTTTGTTGCAATTACAGAATTACAACCATGAGCTATATTTGCAAAAGGTCCACCGTGGATTATTGCTGGATTATTTTCTAAAGTTTGAGTTACATTTGGTCTGATTGCTTCTTTAAGTAAAACAGTCATTGGACCTTGTGCATTTAAATCTCTTGCATATATAGATCGTTTGTCTCTAGTGTATCCAATCGTAATATTTCCAATTCTATTTTCTAAATCTTTTAAGTCTGAAGCTAAACAAAAGATAGCCATCAATTCGGATGCAACTGTGATGTCAAAACTATCTTGTCTTGGATAACCATTGGCTACCCCTCCTAGATCTACAATTATTGATCTTAAGGATCTATCATTCATATCCATTACTCTTCTCCAAACAACTCTTCTAACGTCAATATTAAGTTTGTTACCCCAATAAATATGATTATCAATTAATGCAGATAATAAATTATGAGAAGATGTAATAGCATGAAAGTCACCTGTAAAATGAAGATTGATTTGTTCCATCGGTACTACTTGCGCATAACCACCTCCAGCAGCCCCTCCTTTCATTCCAAAAGATGGACCAAGACTTGGCTCTCTTAAACAGACAATAGATTTTTTTCCAATTTTATTTAACCCGTCATTTAAACCAACTGAGGTTGTGGTTTTACCCTCACCAGCAGGAGTAGGGGTAATAGCGGTAACTAAAATTAGTTTGCCGTTTTCTTTTTTAAGAGTATTTAAATATTCCAGATTTATTTTGGCTATATGTCTTCCCATTGGACTAAAAGCAAAATTTTCATCTGGTACACCAACTTTTGATAAAATATCCTTTATGGGTTGCATCTTTGCTTCTCGAGCTATTTGGATGTCAGATTTTACTTCAGCCATAAATAATCAAATAAATTAAAAGTTTTTATCTGTGACTTCTTATCCTTTTTTGTTATTTTTGGAAACTTCTAAAAAATATATATAAAAAAAATAAGCACTATTTAAATTGATTGTTATAAAATTAAATAATGCAAAAATATTCTATATTTAACTTAGTTAAAAACGCTTTTTCTAACCATGAGAATTGGGATTTGGCATGGAAAGACCCAACACCAAAAGAGCAATATGACGTTGTAATTATAGGTGGTGGAGGCCATGGACTGGCTACAGCATATTATCTCGCTAAAGAACATAATATTACTAATGTTGCAATTATAGAGAAAGGTTGGATAGGTGGTGGAAACGTTGGACGTAACACAACGATAATTAGATCAAATTATATGCATGATGAAAATGGTCTTTTCAGTGAGTTTGGAATGGATTTATGGAGAAAGATGAGTCAAGATTTGAACTACAACGTAATGTTCTCACCAAGAGGAATAATTAATCTTGCACACTCCGATGCACAAATGAACGCTTATGCCAGAAGAGGAAATTCAATGAGATTAAATGGCATTGATGCAGTTTTACTTAATAGAGAACAAGTTAAAGAAATAATTCCAATGGCTGATTTTTCTGAAAATGTGAGGTTTCCTATTTTTGGAGGATTGATGCAGCCAAGTGCTGGCACAGCAAGACATGATGCAGTTGCTTGGGGTTATGCGCGACAAGCAGACTCAATGGGTGTCGATATAATTCAAAACTGCGAGGTAACAGGGTTCGATGTTGTGGCAGGTAAAATAAAAGGAATAAGAACCTCTAGAGGAAATATTAAAGCTAAAAAAGTTGGCATTTGTGTTGCTGGAAGCACAAATATTTTAGCAGAAAAATTAAACATGACTTTACCGATTGAAACTCATTTACTTCAAGCATGTGTTTCTGAACCAGTTAAACCCGTATTAGATAATGTAGTTACATTTGGTGCGGGACATTTTTATGTTAGTCAATCAGATAAAGGTGAGATGGTAATGGGTGGTGATCTTGATGGATATAATAGTTATGCTCAAAGAGGAAATTTACCAACATTGCAACACGTATTAACTGAAGGAATAGCAATGATGCCGTTTTTGAGTAAATTAAAAATGCTTAGAACATGGGGTGGTATTATGGATATGTCAATGGACGGTTCTCCAATTATTGATAAAACACATATAGAAGGCTTATATTTAAATTGTGGATGGTGTTATGGAGGATTTAAAGCTACACCTGCTTCGGGTTGGACATTCGCTCATACGATTGCGCAAGACAGAGTTCATGAGTTAAACGCTGGTTATAGTTTAAATAGATTTAGTACAGGTAATCTTATTGATGAAAAAGGACTTGGTACTAAAACTTGGATATCATAAATGCTTTATATAAATTGCCCACATTGTGGAATGAGATCCCAAAATGAATTTTCATATGGTGGAGATGCAAGTGTGAAAAGGCCGGAGTTAAATAAAGAGGTTTCTGATCAAGAATGGGATGATTTCGTTTACAATAGAAAAAGTTTAAGAGGTAAGCATTTAGAGCTGTGGCAACATATTTCTGGATGTAGACAATGGATAAAAGTTGAAAGAGATACCTCAACGCATGAAATTTTCAGAACCTTTAAAGCCGAAGAGGAAGTTGCTTAATGAATCAAGCTTTTAGAATTGGAGATGGAGGATTAGTAAATAGGGATAAAAAATTATCTTTTAAATTTAATGGTAAAAGTTACTTTGGTTTTGAAGGTGATACATTGGCATCTGCTTTATTAGCAAATGGTGTTCATTTAGTTGGAAGAAGTTTTAAGTATCATCGACCTAGAGGTTTCTTTGGGGCAGGAGTTGATGAACCATATGCAATAGTTCAGCTTTACAGAAATGGTGAAACAGAACCTAATATAAAAGCAACAGAACAGGAACTCTTTGAAGGTTTGGAAGCAAAAAGTGTTAATTGTTGGCCTAGTGTAAATTTCGATATTGGCGCAATAAATAATTTTTTAAAAATTTTCTTGCCGGCAGGATTTTATTATAAAACATTTATGTGGCCAAAAAGTTTTTGGTACAGAATTTACGAACCTTTTATTAGAAAAGCTGCGGGTTTAGGTGTTGCTTCAACAAAACACGATAATGAGAGGTATGAGCATAAATATGAATACTGTGATTTACTTATTGCAGGATCTGGTCCTTCAGGATTGTCTAGTGCATATGCTGCTGCAAAAAATGGAGCGAGAGTTATTCTTGCTGAAGATAAACCAAGGTTTGGTGGATCTTTACTAACTAGTGATGTCAATATTGGGAATCAATCAGGAAAAGATTGGGCCGAGGGAATAATTGCTGAACTCAAAACTATGCCAAATGTAGTTGTGAAAAATAGATCTCAAATTTTTGGATATTATGATCATAACATGCTTGTAATGTCAGAAAAAGTTAGTGATCATCTTCCAAAAACAAAAAAATATCATCCTAATAAAAGACTTTGGTACATTAGAGCAAAAGAGGTTTTAATATCCTCAGGATCAATAGAGAGACCAATAGTTTTTGGTAACAATGATACACCTGGAGTTATGCTATCATCTGCTGCAAAAGAGTATTTAAAAGTTTATGGAGTACTAGTTGGAAAAAAGCCTTTAGTATTTACAAATAATGATAGTGGATATGAGACAGCAATTGAGTTTAAAAAGCATGGAGTTGATCCAATTGTTCTAGATTCAAGAAAAAACCCAAAATCAGAAATAATTGATGAAGCAAAAAATTTAGGAATTAATATTAAAAATTCATATGTTGTGGTTGCCGCGCAAGGTTATAAAAAAGTAAAATCAGCTGAAATTGCGAGCATCTCAGATGATAAAAAAAAACTTGGAAAAATTGAAAGTATAAATTGTGATTGTATATGTGTATCTGGTTTTTGGACACCAACAATCCACTTAGCCTCTCAATCAGGAAATAAGACAAAGTTTAAAGAAGAAATTGATGCATTTGTTCCTGGAGTGTCTAAACAAAATGAAACTACTTTAGGATCAGCTAATGGAGTATTTTCACTAGAGGAAACTTTAAAAACTTCATTTTCTGCAGGTAGTGAATTATCAAAAAAAATTACTAAAAATGATAACAATATAGCTATTCCGAATGTTGTTGAAAAGAAATCCTCTCAACATGATAAGTTTTGGTGTGTTCCATTGCCAAAAGGTAAAAATTATAAAAGATTTTTAGATTTTCAAAATGATGTAGCAGTATCTGATGTAGAAATTGCTTTAAGAGAAGGATATCGATCAATAGAACATGTTAAAAGATACACCACTCTAGGAATGGCAACAGACCAAGGAAAAACAAGTAATTTAAACGGATTGCAATTAGTATCTGAAATTGAAAACAAAGTTGTTCCTGCAGTAGGTCATACCACTTTTAGACCACCTTATACTCCTGTGTCTATTGGCGCAATAGTGGGGAGAGAGGTTGGAAAACACTCAAAACCAACAAGAAAATCTCCAATGCATTCATGGCATGAAAAAAATAATGCAGTTTTTGTTGATGCAGGTGTCTGGTTAAGACCTAGATATTATAAAAGAGGAAATGAAACCTTATTTGAGGCATCTAAAAGAGAGGCTAAAAATGTAAGAACAAATGTTGGAGTTTGTGACGTAACAACTTTAGGAAAAATTGATGTCAAAGGTCCTGATTCAGCTGAGCTTTTAAATAGAGTTTACACTAATGCATGGTTAAAGTTACCAGTTGGAAAAGCTAGATACGGAGTAATGTTAAGAGAGGATGGAATTGTAATGGATGATGGTACAACAACAAGAATTTCTGAAAATCATTATCATATGACAACTACTACAGCTCAAGCAGCAAACGTTCTCTCTCATTTAGAATATTATTTGCAATTAATTTGGCCTGAATTAAATGTGAATGTAGTTTCAACTACAGAACAATGGGCTGGAGCAGCTATCGCTGGACCTAAATCTCGAGATTTATTACAAAAATTATTTCCAAATTCTGATGTATCAAATGAAGGCTTACCTTTCATGGGCTATATGGAAGGAGATTTTTTTGGTATTAAAGCAAGAATATTTAGAATTTCGTTCTCAGGAGAGCTTGCATATGAGGTAAATGTTGAATCTGACTATGGAAACTTTATGTGGGAAAATATCATGAAAGTTGGTGAGGAATTTGGTATTCAACCATATGGAACTGAAGCATTATCTACTCTTAGAATTGAAATGGGACATGTTGCTGGATCAGAACTTGACGGTAGAACAATTCCATATGATAACGCTTTAGAAGGTCTTGTTAGTAAAAAGAAAGATTTTATTGGAAA
The DNA here is from genome assembly GCA_902586485.1 of uncultured Pelagibacteraceae bacterium. Lineage (GTDB taxonomy): Bacteria > Pseudomonadota > Alphaproteobacteria > Pelagibacterales > Pelagibacteraceae > Pelagibacter. The sequence goes on from CACIHO010000001.1 coordinate 51,904, forward strand.
AAGATCATTACAACGATCTGCATTTACTGCTGAAGATAGACAAAGAATAGTTGGGGTAGTTCCTTTAGATAGACAAACAAGTATTCCTGAGGGCTCTCATTTAGTTAAGGATGATAAAGCGCCATTACCAAATCCTAAATTAGGTCATATCTCTGCATCTTGTTGGAGTGTTGAATATGATAATCCTTTTTCTTTGGCAATTTTGAAAGATGGAAAAAACATGATAGGTCAAAAGCTTTTTGCAATGTCGCCACTTAAAAATAAAGTAATACCAGTTGAGATAGTTTCATCACATTACGTAGACCCAAAAGGTGAAAGAGTTAGGTCATGAAATTAAACTCAGCTTTATCAAATGTTTATGCAAAAGGTCAATTTGGAGATTATGAAGGTAAAAATGAAAATGATTTACTTAAAATAACTGAAATCAAAAATTTATTAATTGTTCAAATAGTTAAGTATAAAAATTCCTCAGTTTCATTTGAAGGTATTGATATTGATGGTTTAAAATTAAAAAATGAACCTTTATCTGTAGTATTTAATGAAACTACAAGAATTATGTGGAATGGACCAAAAAACTGGCTCTTAGTTTCAACAAAAAAAGATTTAATTAAAAATGTATCAGATAATTTAAAACATACAGATTTTGCCATAACAGATTTGTCTCATTCTAGAGCTATTATTGAAATCGAGGGAAATGATACGATGGAAGTTTTGAAAAAAGGATGTCCTTTTAATTTTAATACATTAGATAAAAATAATTCAATAAACTCAACTTATAATGGAATATCTTTTACTGTTGATAGGTTGGGTGAAAATCCAAATAAGGTGAGGTTATTTGCATTAAGAAGCTTTGGCGAATCTTTATATCATTCTGTCACAGACGCATCTCTAGAGTTTGGCTTTAAATCTCTATAAACTTAAATTTTCAATCTCTTGTTGCAATATAAACACCTACAGAAGTAATTAGAAATCCAATTAAATCTAAGCTAGTTAAACTTTCATTTAAGAAAAGCCATGCCATAAAAGCAGATGTTGCTGGAATTAAAAAAAATATAGAAACTGTTTTGCTTGCTGAATTATTTTTAATTAAAAACATTAATATTGTAAATGCCCCAAATGATACCAAAAATATTTGATGGCCCATTGCAATAATAAATGTTTGTGAGAAATCAATATATGGATCAACAAGGAAAATAATTATTGATAAATGAAATATACATCCACCAATGGCTTGATTCATGTTGCTTACAGATAAAGGTAATTTGTTGCTTAATTTTTTTTGCCATAAAGTTGAGAATGTAATTGCTAATAAAGCTATTATTGTTGCGATCAATCCTGTTAGAGGTATTTTAGAACCGACATCAAAACCTAATACAAGTACTGCACCAGCAAATCCCAATAAAATACCTATCCGTTGTTTGGTGGATACTTTTTCATTTAGTATGGTACCACTTAATGCATTTGTGAGAACTGGTTGAAGAGTGACAATTAAAGCTGCTATTGCTGTAGGCATGCCTATTGAAATTGAGTAAAAGACTCCCCCAAGATAAAAACCATGAAACAAGACACCACTAAAAAAAGATTCAAAAAAGTTTCTTTTGCTTACCAAAACTTTTTGTTTTGAATAAACAGAAAATAAAAAAAAACCTAAAGCAACCAAACCAAATCTAAAAGCTAGAGCAGCAAATGGATCACTGTTGTCTATTATAGGTTTTGTTGTTATGAAAGCAGAAGACCACAGAAGTATAAATATAAAGGGAAATATTTTAACCATCATGTTTAATAAACAAATAAATTAAACAAAATCAAACAAATCAGTACCTATTATGAACAAATTAGATGTAGAAACAAAATGCCAAATCACTTAAAGTTCAGCTATGAACTCTAGGTTATTTAGAATTTTAACAATTACACTGTCTTTTTTCTTTTTGACAGGTTTTGTACCCATTCTTTCATTTGTTGGTCCAGGAGTAACAGCTCTTACTTCGGGCAATATTTATAAAGCTAGTGCTCAATATATAATTAATCAAAGAATAGAAAAAGAAACTGGTAAAAATTCTTTAACTTTAATTAAAGAAACGTTAGTTGAAGAAAAAGATAAAAATATAAAAAAAAATTCGTTTGATGAAGACTTAAAACAATTAGTTGAAACAAGAATTAAAATCACAAGACAAAAACTGGAAAATCAAAATTTGCAAAAATTACTTAAAAAAAGAATTGAGGTTACTAGATCAATACTTGATTTAAATAATACTACTCAATAATATTTAGATATATTAGTTTTTCTTGTTTAGTTTCTTTGCACCACATTTCATAGCTTTCACAAACTCTCCACAAATGATCAAAAGCTCTCTGTGAAATTTCTAGTGGAAAATGACTTTTAGTATAATAAAGCTTTGGTATCTTCATTAAAAATTTTACCATCGAGTCTTTTTGAAGCTCTAAAAGCCTTAAAGTTTCTTCATTAATTTTTTTTTTCGATATCTTGTCAATAAATTTATTATTCTTAAGTTCTAAGAACCATTTATCATGAAATTCCCCAGAACTTAAAATGTCGTATTCCTTAGTAGTCATGAAAATTTCAAAAGCTTGTATATTATTGATTTCGGGATTTTGTTTTTTTATTTCAATTATATTTGAATAAACAAATTCAGCAGCTCTTAAAACATATGGCTTTTCAGAATTGTTAGACATAAACTAATTTTTATGCTTAACCATTGCTGAATGAGCCAAAATTAAGTTAGGATCTAAAAATACTTTTGAAGATTTTACATTTTCAAATGATTTGAATGCAAAAATCGCAATGGGGAGTTCTGTACAACCTAAAATAATCTTTTTACACTTCAATTTAAGTAAGGAGTCAATTGCAGGTTTAATTGCCTTTGCAGCAGCTTTAACATTTCCCATTTTAACTAATTTAATAGCTTTATTAACGGACAATTTTTGTATTTTTTTAGATGGCTCTATTAATTGATAATCTTTGTCAAAAAATTTTCGATAAACTCCAGTTTTAAGAGTACCCTCTGTTGCTAAGAGACCAATTTTAGAGTTTTTCTTACATTTTTTTTTAGTAAATCTGAATACTTCTTTTGGCATATTGATTATTGGAATATTAATTTTATTTTGTAAATCATCAAACCAATAATGAGCAGTATTACAGGGTATAACTATAAATTTACATTTATTCTTCTCTAAAAGCTTACAACCTTTAAGCAAGCTTTTTAAAACTTTGTTATATTTTTCCCTACTTGTTTTATTTGTGGTTTTGTTTGAAAGATTTTTAGTTTGAGAGCCTATAGATTCAGGTCTACCAGGAATATTCGATTTATTATAAAGTAAAAATAATGGATACTCTTGATCAATTTTTCCTCTATTAAGTACAGCAAGCTTGTTACAAAAATCAAGACCAGCTTGTGTTCCCATTCCACCTAAAATTCCAATCATAATTTTGAATAACTTATTAATTTTATAATTTAAATTTATAATTAATAAATATGTTTAAAGGTTGTTATTTTATAAGGTATTGGCTGAATAATAAATTTACTAAAGTAAAATAAATTTTTCAGCCAATAGGAAGTGTGAAATTATGCAGTTTTTAAGTTAACTGCTGAAGGACCTTTAGGACCATCTTCAACATCGAAAGTCAAAGCTTGACCCTCATCTAAACCGTTCATACCAGCATCTCTTACTGCTGAAACATGTACAAACACATCTTTTTCTTTATCTTCTCTTTCAATAAAACCAAAACCTTTGGTTGGATTGAACCATTTTACTTTACCTTGTAGACTCATATTTATCTTCTTACTTTATGTTATATTAAATTATTACTTATAATTAAGTAATAATGGATTTCTTTAAGTTTTATTGGGTTTTGTCAACAAAATAGATCATTAATTAAACAATTATTTTAAATATCGTTAATAAGCTTAGTTAAATAAACAGAATTAATATCTTCTTTATAGTGCGCAAAAGGTTCGCACAGTGTAAAACCAGTTTTTTTGAAAAGTTTTCTTGCTGGTATAAAAAAATCCCCTGCACCTGTTTCAATACTTAATCTTTTAATTTTAAGCTTTTTGGCTTCATTGATTAAATGATTAATTACATTAATTCCTTTACCTTGCTCTCTAAAATTGTCGTGAATTCTTATAGATTTAAATTCTCCATGTTGTTTATCTAAAAATTTTAAAGCACCACAACCGATAAGTTTTTTATCATCCCACAAACTCCAAAATTTAATTGATGGTACTTTTAAGCCAGAAATATCCAATACATGCGCACTTCCTTCTGGAGAGGCAGCTCTAAGCTCAACAAAATGTTTAGTTAGAAGCTCATTAACCTCTGGATTTTCAAAATTACCTTCTATTGAATTTAACATTTATACTAAAGTTGTGATATGACCCATTTTTCTTTTTTCTTTTATATCTTTTTTTAAATAATCAAAGAAAAATTCATTATCATTAAATTTTTGTATGTTTCTATACTGAGTAATTTGATCGCCAAGCAAATTCATCATTTTAGCATTAGATATTTTTTTTAAAGGAATTTGCTCTAAACCACATACAGCTCTTACATGATTTTCAAATTGACTCACATTAAAAGCATTTATTGTTAAATGTCCTGAGTTATGTACTCTTGGTGCAATCTCATTAACATAGAGATTATCATTTCTGTCAATAAAAAATTCTACACATAAAGTTCCTACATATTTAAGCTCTTCGGCAATTAGCATTGCCCAATCTTTAGATTGATTAAAAATCTTTTCATTAATCTCAGCAGGTATTTTTGAATATTTTAAAATTTGATCTTCGTGCAAGTTTTCTATTGGTTCATAAATTTCATATTTATTATTACTAAACCTTGTAATTATAATTGAAATCTCTTTTTTTAATTTAACAAGTTTTTCAAGAATATATGCTTTTGAAAAATCAATATTCAATGAATTAAGTTCATCGCCTGATTTAATTGGATATTGACCTTTACCGTCATAACCTAGTGTTGTTGTTTTTAATATTCCTGGTAAAAAATCTTCTAAAGCATCTATGTCAGATTTTTTTTCAATTGAAACATATCTTGTTGTTCTAATATTTAAATTATTAACAAAATCTTTTTCAGCCAATCGATGTTGAATTAATCTGTTAACTGAAGGCTTTGGCAAAACAGGTTTAAATTTGTTTATTTCATTTAATGTTTCAAATGGAATATTTTCAAATTCAAAGGTTACTAAATCAACTTGATTAATAAATTCTGATATTTTTTCTTTATTATCATAACTTCCTGTAACAAATTGATTGCAAAAATTTTGTGCTGGCGCATCTATATCATCACAAAAAACAACAGTTTTAACATTTAATTTTTTAGCTGCTATTGCAAGCATACTTCCAAGTTGACCACCCCCAATGATACCAAGAGTAATTTCTGACATTTTATTTTGGAGATTTCTTTACTGATTTAGTTTGTGATGTTCTAAAATTTTTAAGTTTTTTTCGAACATTTGAATTATTATTAGCAATTATTGCTGCTGCTAATAAAGCAGCATTAATAGCGCCGTCCTCTCCTATAGCAAGCGTTCCTACAGGAATTCCTTTAGGCATTTGTGCAATTGATAACAAACTATCCAAACCTTTAAGTTTTTTACTTTCAACAGGAACACCAAGTACTGGTACATGTGTAAGAGCTGATACCATACCTGGAAGATGAGCAGATCCCCCAGCACCTGCAATAATTACTCCTATATTATTTTGTTCAACTTTTGCAGCATATTCATACATTCTTTGTGGTGTTCTGTGAGCAGATATAATTTTTGTTTCAAATGAAACTCCAATTTTTTTTAAGGTTTTTTCGGCTAGTTTCATTACTTTATGGTCAGATTGACTTCCCATTATGATTGAAACTTTTAATTTACTATTTTTTTTCATGAAAATTGATCAATCTGTTTATTTCAAAATTAACTTAAAATTTCAATAAAATTAATAGTATTTAAAATACATATTGATTAGAGTTAAGCCTACTATGAATTATAAAATCGATAATCTTCAATATTGTAATTGGTCTAGGAAAATCTTTGAGATCAATAGATCTGCCGGATTAGATGCTGTACATGTTACCATTGTCTACCATGAAGATTTTGATGAATTACAACTTGAAATTAAAAAATGGGAAAAATTATTTCAAGAAAATTCTGATTTAATTTTTCTTGGTAAGAATTCCCAAGATATTGATAAAGCTAATAAAGAAAACAAAACTGCAATATTTTTTGGTTTTCAAAACTGTTCACCAATTGAAGATGACATAAATCTTGTTGAAAAGGTTCATCAATTAGGATGCAGATTTATGCAACTTACTTATAATAACCAGTCTTTGCTAGCAACAGGTTGTTATGAAAAAGTAGATAGCGGAGTTACAAATTTTGGACGTGAGGTTATAAGAGAAATGAATAGAGTTGGCCTCGTGGTAGACATGTCACATTCTGCAGAAAAAAGTACTCTAGATGCAATCGAATTCAGTGAAAAACCAATAGCAATTACTCATGCGAATCCTTCTTTTTGGCATCCAGCTAAAAGAAATAAATCCTCAGATTTATTAAAAATTTTGAGTGATAGTGGTGGTATGTTGGGTTTATCATTATACCCTCATCACTTAAAAGATAACACAAATTGTACTCTGGATAGTTTTTGTGAAATGGTGGCAAAAACAGCTGAAATAATGGATGTAAAAAAAATAGGAATAGGATCAGATCTTTGTTTAGATCATCCAGATACTGTTGTTGAATGGATGAGAAATGGTTCTTGGTCTAAAAGTAAAAATTATGGTGAAGGTTCGAAAAATAAACCAGGTTTTCCTAAACAACCCGAATGGTTTCCTGATGCAAGAGGGTTCTCAAATATTGAAAAAGGTCTAAAAAAAGCAGGTTTTTCAGATACCGAGACACATGGAATACTTGGAAATAACTGGTACAGTTTTTATAAAACTATTTAATTATGAAAGTTCAATTAAGAGACCCGAATAAGATAATGAAATTATCAAGGCTAGGATCTTTTCATCAATCAAAATTATCTTTTTTAAGAAGTTTTCTTAATGAATTTAAAGAGTGGGATTATAAGAGAGATTTGTTTAATTTAAATGAAAATGGTTTTGGAGAAGCTGTTTATTCATTAACAAAAAATAAAAGAGTTTATTCTTTAATTTGTTTTGCAAATGAAATCAAAGATAAAGAAAGATCAGACAGAGTTATTGCAACAAAATGGGATGCAGCTTTTACATTACATGATGGAGTTCCTACAAAAAAAGACATTGAAAGATTAAAAAATGAAGTTCCAAAACAAGAAGTTGGAAGACTTTCTTATAAAGAATTAACTTTATCGAGAGCAAACAAATCAATAAGAATTTATAATCATGTACTTGAAAGTTTGAGCAAAGGTAAGCAGCCAGATTTAAACTTATTATCAAAAGTAGGCTATTTATATAGGACTACAGCAGTATATGGCTCAGGCAAATTTGGTCTTGCAGATCGATTCAGAATTAAAAATCGTGAAGAAATTAATGGTCCATTCAGATTAGAAATGATGTTGGTTTATTTGGTAAGACAATTTACTTTTGATCAAGTTAATCATGTTGCTTATCATAAAAATCCAAAAACAGCTGTTAAGCTAGATGATAATATTTGTAAAAACTTAGGAATAGGTAATTCCACAGGCTTGGGTATGGCTCCATTTATAGTCAATCATCCAACTTTATTAAATAATTGGATTTTAAGTAGAGAAAAAGCACTTAAGAAAATTAGAGAAATCAAAGATGTAGAAAGTCAAGATAGCGATTTGTTTATAGATTGTGTAAAAAAATCATTAAAAAATATTACAAGCTGGAATACTGATAGCGAATATCAGCAAAAAAAAATTTCTTCATTATTAAAGGATGTTGAAAAATTCTTAAATTTTATAGATAAAGATTTTAATTTTAAGAGCGAATATCCTTTTAACAAAATATATCAATGGTTAGAGGACAATACTTGTGAGGAATGCATTGAATACATAGTGTCAATAATGATGGAACCTTACAACGATATTATAAATCCTTTGGTAAAAGAAATGAGTTCAGACGAAGAAAAATATTTTAATATTCCAACGTATAGAAAAGTTGAAGAATTGCGTAATATAATTGAAGCAAAGTATCCTTATATTTTAGATATTAATTTTGAAGAAAAAGAAAATAATAAAAACTTTTGGTTTATTTCAAAAAATAAAGAAGAACCTAGATTGGCGGATCGTTTTGAAGAACATGGATCAGAATTAGAACAGCCTTTAGCAATAGCAAGAGATATAAAAAAACTTTATGACAAATTATTAGTTTCAAAAAATAGTTTAACTATTGCTGAGTTTTTAACATCAAATTCTGAGTTAAGACATGTTGTAAGAAGAGCGTTCATTGCAGAAAAATTTCCTTATTCAGAAATACAAGATAATACAATTGGTAAAGATTTAATGCCAATTGATATGCTAAGACTAAAATTATCTTTTTTTGGGGCATTAAAATTTGATCCACGATCTGACAAATGGTTAAGAATTTGCATGTTCCAAGGTGCTCCACTTCCAAATGAGTTAAAAAGTTATGACGAGCAGTGGGTATATAAAACCAATATTTAATAATGAAATCACTGAGTGAAATTGAAACTACTGTTAAAAGAGCTTCAAAGGCAGCAGGATATTCTTGGGGAGTTTCTGAGGAAACAGGAAAAAGTATAAGGTTGTTAGAGTTATTTAGTTTACCGGGTATTAAGCACCTTAATGAATATTTTAATGAAAAAAACAAAAGTAAATTTGAAAATTTAAATTTAATTAGTGAAGATAACTCTTCATCAAAAAATCCTTACTGCCCAATTACTTTAGGTGTTAGTTTTTTAGATCAAATAAATGTTTTAGAAAATTTAAAAAAAATTGAATTCAAAAATGTTGCTTATCCAATAATTTTTATTTCCTTTATAAGTCGTTCATCAGAAATTATTGGAAAAAAAATTTATGTAAAAATGGATGAAAAAAAAATTTTACTAAATTTAAATGTAAATATAAGTTCAAATTTTATTGAACAAGAATTTCCAAAATTTGTGAATACAATTGAGGTAAATCTACTCGAAAATGAAGACAACTTTACAGACGATGAATGGAATAATTTATACAAGTTATCTGAAGAAACCTTTGTCGAAGAAAGCGACAGTTTAAAAGAAGGTGCGGCAGGTGCTGGTTTGACTGATAATGACTGATAAAACTGATGAAAAATATCTTAATACAGATACTGAAGAATTAAACAATATTTGTGATGAATGCAAAGAGGAAGACGAGAGTGTCACTCAAAATTTAATTCTTACTGGATTTAAATTATGTAAATCTTGTAGAGTATCTAAGACGATTTTTCCTCTTTAACTGATTTGACTAACTGGAAGCATATTCATTCTACTCATCACAAACGAGATAGATAAAAATGCAATAATTAAAAAAGATAAAAGTACAATCCCAAAAGATTTAAAATTAGATTTTAAACTTAGCATTTGTTTTGTTGAAATTATTAAACCTGCAAAAATCCAAAACTGGGTAAGAAAAATTATTGGTATCATTAAATCCGGTGTGACTGCAAAAAATCTTAATAAACCAGGAGCATGCGCAAATCCAACAGCTGTTAAAACTTTTTTGAATGAAACTTTGGTTTGTTTATCAGGAAATAATTTCACTCCAATTACAAAAATAAAAATCGCCCATATTAGCCAAGTAATTATTGCAGTTAGACCAGACATTGCAATGGCTGTTTTAATAATCGTATTTGCTGCTACTGCTCCAGCAATACCATCTAGTATCATTATTATCCCAGCAAAGTAAATTGACGCTTCTCCAAAATTTTTATTATCTGAATAAAGAGTTTTGTCTAATTTTATTGACTTAAAAATTATATTTAAAAATTCAGCAAACATTATTTTTTTCTGTTTTTATTTTTTTGAGCTTTATATGAAACAATTAATGGAAATATTATTAAAGCAATAGCGATGATAATGCAAACTGCTATTAAAAAACTTTTGGTCATTAGAATTGAAAAGGGGAGCTGAAATTAGCTCCCCCATAATAAATTTTAGCCTTTTACAACTTCTCTTGTATTTGCGTTAAAAGACTCTTTGAATGGAATATCCACAACTACAGCATCTACAGGTGTTCCTGGAGTATCTGAGTATTTTTCTGGAAGATGAACTTTAAACTTAGTTCCAACTTTATTTTTTGGAAATCCATTAGGGTTTAAAGTTCCATCAAACGGAACGTATCCCATAGCAATATTGGTTTTCTTTTCAGGATGCCACCATGGTGAAGTAAGAAATCCAACTGGATCTCCACCACTTTCTGGTGATACAAGCCAAAAGTCTGGCGCATAATCATCGATTGGTTTACCGCCTAACTCCATTCCAACTAATTGAAGTTTATATGGTTTTTTTCCAGCTTTAATATCTGCTCCCATTTTCTCTAAAGCAGCTTTACCAACATAATCAGCTTTTTTATTCCATTCACCTTTACCAGATAATGAAACTTGATAACCTAAATTACATTGAAATGGATTATGTTGTTGATCCATGTCTTGCCCCCAAGAAAGAATACCTGCTTGTATTCTTCTATGGTGTGCAGGTGCAATCACCATCAATTTATGTTTTTTTCCTGCATCTAATACCGCATTCCACATATCTTCAGCATATAAAGTAGCATTTCTTAAATATATCTCATAACCAGCTTCTCCTGAAAAACCAGATTGAGAAATTACACAACTTCTTCCCCCAACTGTTGCTTCCGCTAATCCATAGAAAGGCATATTATCAAAATCAACTTGGTCACCACAAAGGTCTTGCATTAAAGCTTTTGACTTAGGACCTTGAATTTGTACTGGACATGCATCAATTTCTTCAATTGTACAATTAAATCTTCCATCTGCATTTACACCCTGTAAATACATTCCGATATCAGAGTCTGATAATGAAAACCAAAATTCATCTTCTGAAATTCTTAAAAGAATTGGATCGTTTAAAACACCACCATAAGTATTACACAATATTACATATCTTGCTCTCATAGGAGAAATTTTTGTTGCGTCTCTAGTTATAACGTAGTCGGTAAATTTTTCTGCATCTGGACCTTTAACTCTTATTTGTCTTTCAACAGCCACGTTCCACATTGTTACATGATTAACAATAGCGTCGTACTCAACCATTGCTCCACCATCTTCAGGTTTTACATAACCTCTTGGATGATAAATTCGATTGTATACTGTTGCTCTCCAACAACCAGCCTGCATTGATAAATGCCAATAAGGTGATTTTCTTACCCTTGTTGAAATTAGCATTTCAACTTTAGTTGGCCCACTTTGTCTTAAATTATATGGTACTTCTCTATCTGATTGATCAACAGAAGTAACATGTTTTAGTTTAGTATAGTCAAATTCATTAGACATAACTATTCTCCTTCAACCACTTGTTAGTTTCCTTCAAGCCGCCGAATGTATAAATGTGGAAGTTATCAGTGTGCGATTTAACTTTCCCAATTAAATCATTAGGGTCTTTAGGTTTCAATAAATCTAATGCCTTACTAAAATTAGATTTAAGAAAGTTTAAGGAATTTTTTGTCCCAACAATATTAGCAAATTTAATTAAACTAGATATTTTTAATGGCCCAGTAATTCCCACATGCACTGGTACGCTTTGCTTAGAAATAAAATCTATAATAGGCTGAGGATCTAGCAACCACTGTGTTACAATATAATCAGCATAAGGCTTTTTATCTATCATAGCTTTTTCTAAATCTGAGTCGGATATATCAGGACTCCCCTCGGGATGTCCAGCAATTCCTATTTTCATTTTTTCAAAATAACCTGTCTCTAAAAGTTGAAATGAACTATCAAATTTACCTGCTGGCTCTCTTCCACCTCCAATAATTAAGGCTTGCTTCACCCCTCCATCTTTGCATCTAGAGACGTAATCTTTTAGTTCTTTTTCATCATACATTGATCTAGCAGGAAAATGAGGCACAGGGTTAAATCCTTTTTTCACAAGCTCAACTGCTTTATCAGCAGTCTCTCTATAGTCACCTCCAGGTAGCATTGTAATGTATATGTCAGATAGTGCTGGTACCGTATCAACTTCAGTATTAGGACTTATTTCCAATGAAAAATTCATTATCTGAATATTTATTTATTTTGATATACGTGTCTAGATAATTCGATGTAACAAAGTATCTAGTGTTTTATCTGGCCTCTATGCTTTTGGATCCTTCTTCCGTATTCTTGGGTGACCCTATCAAAGACAATTGCTAGAGCTACTATTGCTAGCCCATTCATCATACCAAGAGCCAAATATTGGTTAGAAACAGCTCTTAATATTGGTACTCCAAGACCTTTTACACCTATCATAGAAGCAATAACTACCATAGCTAGAGCCATCATTATGGTTTGGTTTACTCCAGCAAATACAGTTGGTAAAGCTAGTGGAATTTGAACAGATTTTAATTTTTGCGCTGTGGTCGCTCCAAAAGCTTCGCTAGCCTCTAAAGTTTCTTTGTCTACTTCTCTAATTCCAAGATTAGTTAACCTAATAATTGGAGGAACTGCATAGACACAAACAGCAATTAATCCTGGTACTTTTCCAATTCCTAACAACATTAATATAGGTATCAAATAAACAAAACTAGGAATTGTTTGCATCATATCCAACACAGGAAGTATTGCTTTTTCAGCTCTAGAAGATCTAGCCATTATAATTCCTATTGGGATTCCAACAACAATACAAATGATTGTACAAACGGTAATAATTGCAACTGTTGCCATGCAATCTTCCCACATTCCAAAATAACCAATTAATAAGAAAGCAATTCCACTTCCCAGAACTAATTTCCAACTTCTTGAACCCAACCATGCTAACCCACAAATTATACCAATGACTATTATCCATGGAGTAGATAATAATAATTTTTCTAATGATACTAAAAAAAATAATAATGGATCAAAAAATGCTTCTATACTGTCTCCATATTCTCTCGAAAAATTTCTAAAAGCTAAGTCGATACCTTTTCTTAGCTCCATTTGGGATCTTCTCCCAAGCTCTGGAAATTCAGTAAAAAATTCCATAAATAAAAAAATTGTTACGAGCCTAAATAATATAGGCTCGTAATTTTAAGTTTAATTATAAACTTTTCTTGATTTTTTTTGCTGCATCAGAAGACACCCATTTTGTCCAAACATCTTCATGCTTAATTAAAAACTCAACTGCAGCATCTGATCCTTTTGCTTGGTTGTCAGCCATGTAGACCAACATTCCATTCATAACTGTACCTGGATAAGTTCTTTTTTCAACATAACTAAGAACGTCTTTTCCCCCAGTTTTAGCAAAGTTAGCACTCACAATTGAGTTAACTTCAGATTTTGTCCATGCAGTTGGTTTTGGACTTGCACAATCTTGCTCAGCAAGAGTTATGCAATTATCCCAATTATCTCTTCCTGCAAAAGGAACACCAAAATCAACCGGTTGTAAATTATACTTCCCAACCATTGAAGTAGGATTCCAATAATATCCAAACCATGGTTCACCTGAGTCTGATGCTTTAGCAATAGAACCATCTAAACCTGCAGCTGAACCTGGATCAATAAGTTTCCAGCCTTTTTTTTCCATCTCAAATGCTCTGTATAAATTTGCATTTGCTAATTGACATCCCCAACCTGCTGGACATCCCATGAAAGCACCCTTAGATGGATCCTCTTTATCTGGAAATAAGTCTGGTCGTTCTAAAATTTGAACAGCAGTCATACCTTTAAGTTCTGGATGTTTTTTTAAAGCTGCTGGGTTTAACCACCAACCTTCTCCAAGACCAGTAATTGGCGCTTTATTAGCAATAATTAATCTTTTTTCACTTACTGCTTTTTTTAAAGGAGTGTAAACAGCATTCGCCCACTGCTCAGGGTTCATGTCAGGTGTTCCTTTATCATTCATTGATGTGAATGTTGGCATAGTAGCACCAGGCACTAATTCTACGTCACATCCATATCCCTCCTCTAGAATGATTTTATCAACGTTTGCCATTAACTCGGCAGATGCCCAGTTTTGTTCGGCTATAACTAATTTCCCACAAGCATTTGCAAAAGAATTCATACCAAACACTAAAAGCGCAGAAAATAGAATTGTTTTTAATTTTTTCATTATATCTCCGTTAATTAATTTAGAAAATCACTAGAACACATCGATGAAAATATTGCAAATATCTTTCAACTATCAGTTGTAGTTAAATTGTCTTTAAATGATATTTATTAAGATATACTGTTTTTTTATGAAATTTTCTGCAAATTTTTTTTTTAAAGAGTTTGTCTATATTTTAAATTGCAAAACTGTATTTCAACAAATCATTATAAGAGAATCTTAAAATTTTAGCGTTAATTAATTCCAACTTAAAAAGGAGGTTTAATAAAAGTTGAAATGAAAAAATTATCTCAAATACTCGATTTAAAAAAAATAAAAGTAGTAAATAAAAATATTCATAAAGCTCATGGATTACCAAATGAGTGTTATACCAATCACGATTATTTATCTATCGAGAGAAAAAAAATCTTTGAAAATAAATGGGTGGTAATTGGTGTTGGGAGCTCTGTACCAAATATTGGAGATGCAAAACCATTTGATTTGCTTGGAATTCCGCTAATTATTTTAAGAGATAAAAATAATAAAATAAAAGTTTTTCATAATGTTTGTAGTCATCGAGGTTTTAAGATCCTTCAGGAAAAATGTAAAATTAAAAATGTGATTAGATGTCCATATCATTCTTGGTCCTATGACATGAGCGGCATGTTAATTGCAACACCACATATTGGTGGAATGAATAAACATAATTGTAATAAATTTAGCAAATCAAAAAGTGGACTTAAGGAAGTAAAATCTTATATTTGGTTAGATTTAATTTTTGTTAATTTAAATAATAATGAAATTGATTTTGAAAAATACATTAAACCTTTAAGTGATAGATGGAAAAAATTTTGGCCAACAAAGGATAGAAATTTGAATGTTTATTCAAAAGATTATGGTTATTTTAATTTAAACGCAAAATGTAATTGGAAGTTTGCAATAGAAAATTATTGTGAAAGTTATCATCTTCCTTGGGTTCATCCTGGATTAAACTCATACTCAAAAATCGATGATCATTATCATATTCAAGGATTACCAAACCGTTTTGCTGGACAAGGCACTAAGGTTTATAATCCAAGGTTTAAAAATAATCTAAAATTTCCAACTTTTCCAAATTGGCCAAAAGATCAAGAACATATTGCTGAATATGTTGCTTTATTTCCAAATGTAATGCTTGGAATTCATAAAGATCATTTTTATGCCTACTGGTTAGAACCAGTAAACAATGAATACACAAAAGAACATATGGAAATTTATTATGTAGGTAATGAAGCAGCAAATTCGAGAAAATTTAAATCACTTAGAAAACAAAACTTTGAACTTTGGAGAGGAGTTCAAAGCGAAGATTTAAATATAATTGAAGGAATGCAAGATGGTAGAAAATCACCAACTTATAATGGAGGAAATTTTTCACCTGTGATGGATAATCCCACCCATCATTTCCACAAATGGGTTGCAAATAACTTGATGAAATGAAAGGATAAATTATGAAAAAAGATTTAATTACTAGGTTAAATAATGGACCAATAATGTGCGCAGAAGGATATCTTTTTGCAATGGAAAGAAGAGGTTATTTATCAGCAGGTCCGTTTGTTCCAGAAGTAGTTTTAGAACATCCAGAGGTAGTGACTCAGTTACATAGAGAATTTATTAGAGCAGGTTCGGATGTTGTCCAAGCATTTACATATTATGGACATAGAGAAAAACTGAGAATTATTGGTAAGGAAGACATGTTAGAGCCACTTCAAAAAAATGCTCTTAAGATAGCTAAAGATACTGCAAATGAATTTAAAGATTTGGACTTGATGGTTTGTGGAGATGTAGCCAATACAAATATTTTTGATCCAGGAGATTCTAGTACTCATAAAGAGTGTCAAAAAATGTATGAAGAACAAATTGGTTGGGCAAAAGAAGCAGGAGTTGATTTTGTAATTGCAGAAACAATAAATTGGACAGAGGAAATGAAGTTAGCATTAAAAGCAATTAAAGATGCTGGACTTATTGCAGTTTGCAATTTTGCAATCCCAAGAGGAGACAAAACTAGAGAAGGTCATAGTGCTGAAGATGCTTGTAAAATGATGGAAGATTTAGGTGCCGATGTAGTTGGTTTAAATTGTTATCGAGGACCTGAAATGACAATGAAATTATTAAAAAAAGTTAGAGAAAAAGTTTCATGTCATGTTGCTGGACTTCCAGTACCTTACAGAACAACAGAGGAAGAACCTGGGTTTTTAAATATAACTGATCATGGTTGTAATTGTATTCCTGGGGGCAATGCATTCCCAGTTGCTTTAGACAACTTGTTCTGTAACAGATTTGAAATGGCAGAATTTGCTAAGGATTGTGTTCAAAATAAAATAAATTTTATTGGTATTTGTTGTGGAGCAGAAGCTCACCATGTTAGAGAAATGTCAGTTGCAATTGGTAAAAAACCAATTTCAATGAAATACATGCCTGACATGAGTAAACATTTTCATCACGGTACTGATAAATCTTTAAAAAAAGTAAATAAGGAAATTAAATATTAATGGAAAAGCATGCGAAAGTAGTAATCATAGGAGGTGGCGTAGTAGGGTGTTCTATACTTTATCATTTATCTAAATTTGGATTAAAGGATTGTATCTTACTCGAAAGAAACGAGCTTACTTCTGGTTCATCTTGGCATGCCGCAGGAAATGTTCATGTGATTTCATCTGATCCAAATATCTCAAGGATGATGGCCTACACAATAGGATTATATAAAGAAATAGAAAAAGAGTCTGGTCATTCTGTAGGGTTTAAACCTAGTGGTGGATTTTACTTAGCTTCAAATGAAGTGTGGGCTGATTATTTAAAGAGAGAAAGATCAAAAGCAAGATATATGGGGCTTGATCAAGAGTTTATTTCTCTTGAGGAAGTAAAAAAGAAAAATCCTTTAATTGATCCATCAAGATACTTGCTAGCATTATGGGATCCTATTGATGGTGAAGTTGATCCATCAGGAGTTACTTACGCTTTTGCAAAAGCAGCAAAAGTTCATGGTGGAAAATATTATACTCACACAGTTGTTAAGGATACGAAACAAAAAGAGGATGGAACTTGGGATGTCTTTACTAAAAAAGGAAATATCAATGCTGAAATAGTAATTAATGCGGGTGGTTTGTGGGCAAGAGAAGTTGGACAATTAGCTGGTTTAAATCTTCCTGTACAACCAATGGAACATCATTATTTGATAACTGAACCTATTCCAGAAATTGAAGCGATGGGTGATCAAAGATTACCTATTGGAACAGATTTTGAGGGAAATATTTACTTTAGACAAGAAGGTAAGGGAATGTTGCTTGGAACTTATGAGCCAAAATCAACACCTTGGAAAGTTGAAGGTACACCAATGAATTTTGGTCATGAACTACTTGAACCAAAATTAGATAATATCGAAGATAGATTGGCAATTGGGTTTGAGAGAATGCCAGCATTAGAGCGGGCAGGAATAAAAAATATTGTTAATGGACCTTTTACTTTTGGTCCGGATGGAAGTCCTCTTATTGGTCCAGTACCAGGAATGAAAAATTATTGGGTTGCGGTTGGTGTCATGGCTGGATTTTGCCAAGGAGGTGGTGTTGGAAAATGTATTGCTGAGTGGATTATTGATGGGGAACCTTCCATTGATGTTTGGGCAATGGATGTTGCTAGATTTGGAGATTACGCTTCACCTCAATATGGAACAATAAAATCTTCAGAAAATTATGAACGAAGATTTATTATGACATTTCCAAATGAAACTTTACCAAAAGGAAGAAAACAAAAAACCACTGCATTATATGATCGTTTCTTAAATCAAGGTGCTGTTATGGGAGATAGTTTTGGATTGGAAAATGTTTTGTGGTTTGCAAATAATAAAGAGGATGCTCACGAAGAGCCTACTATTAAAAGATCGAGATCTCACGATTATGTTTCAAAAGAAGTTATTAATGTAAGAGAGAATGTTGGTTTGATTGAAGTTGCAAATTTTTCAAAACACGAGTTTAAAGGTCCTGATGCTAGAAAATTTTTAGATCACATAATGGCAGGAAGACTACCTAAGCCAGGAAGAATATCTTTATCCCCAATGTTGTCATATAGAGGAAAATTGTGTGGAGATTTAACAGTAGCTTGTTTGGATGAAAATGAATTTATGGTATTTGGATCTGGAGCTGTTCAAGAAATGCATAAACGTTGGTTTGAAAGTCATTTAGATAAATTTAATTTAAGTTATTCCAATAGATCTGATGAGTATCATGGTTTGTCTATTGCAGGACCTAACTCGAGGAAGGTTTTAGAAAAAATAGTAAGAGACGATGTTTCAAATGAAAAATTTAAATTTAGAGACTCAAGAAGAATGTTTGTTGGGGGGGTTCCGGCGATAATTAATAGAATTTCATTTACTGGCGAACTCGGATATGAAATTTATGTTGCACCTCACTATCAATTAAAACTTTATGAAGAATTAATGGAAGCTGGAAAAGAATTTAATATTAAACCTTTTGGTGGGAGAGCATTAATGTCAATGAGATTAGAGAAAAATTGGGGAGCTTGGACATTAGATTATAGACCAGATTTTACTGCAAAAGAGACAGGCTTGGATGTGTTTATTGATTGGGATAAAGAGTTTATTGGTAAAGAAAGTGCACAAAAGGAAAATTCTTCAAATAAACTTATACCATTTATTGTTGAGACAAATGACATTGATGTAACAAATAATGAAGCCGTGATGAATGGAGATCAAAGTATTGGTTATGTAACCTCAGGTGGTTTTGCTCATTTTGTAAATAAAAGTGTAGCGTTTACTTTTGTTGATCAAAAAAACATAAAATCTGAAAATAAAATTCAAGTAGAGATAAATGGAGATTTATTTAATTGTTCAATTATCAAAGAACCACTTTACGATCCAAGCGGTCAAAAAATGAGAAGCTAAATGATATCAGATGAAGACAAAATAATGATGGAAACCCTTTATTGGTGGGGTATACCAACTTTGTTTAGATGTAGAAATGACCCAAATCCAAAAAATTGTGATATTGCCCTAGTTGGTGTTCCTCACAGCACAGGAAATGGAACTACCGAAAGGGACCAGCACTTAGGTCCAAGAGCAGTTAGGAATATTTCTGCAATGTTAAGACGTTCTCATTTTGATTACAAAATTGATCCCTGGAAAGAAAATAAAATTCATGATTTAGGCGATGTTCCATTTCCAGAGGCGAATGATAATGAAAAATGTATAGAAAGAATTTCAGCTTTTTATGATCATATTGAGCAAGCTGAAAAGCCAGTTGTATCAATTGGTGGTGATCATTCTGTTACTGGAGGTATTGTTCAAAGTTTAGCTAAAAAAAATTCAAAATTAACAAAAGGAAAAAAAATTACCCTTATTCATTTTGATGCGCATACAGATTGTTTTGAAAAATTAGACCATTTTTTAGGTGCAAAAAAATCTGCTGCACATTGGGCCTCATATTTAGTAAGACAAGGAAATGTAGATCCTCATACTAGTACACAGATAGGAATAAGAGGAAATCCCAGAACTTTAGATTGGTTGCAAGCAAGTTACGATATTGGCTATCAAGTAATAACAATGGATGAATATAGAGAACTGGGTCATCAAAAATGCTCACAAATGATTTTAGATAGATTAGGAGATAATCCTATTTATGTTACTTTTGATTTAGACTGTCTAGATCCAACTGTTGCACCAGGAGTTGCTAATATAGAGCCTGCTTACAAAGGGTTTAATATGGATGAAGTAAGAAAACTTATTCAGTCTTTAAAAGGAAAAAATGTAATTGGAGGAGATGTTGCTTGTTTAATGCCAACAAAAGATAGTCCAAATCAAATTACTGCCATGGTTGCATCTTCAATCATGTTTGAAATAATCTGTTTAATTTCAATTAACATAAGAGATAAATGATGTCACAGAAAGATGTGGGAAACAAAATTCCAATTTATAAGCTTAAAACTACCAATGAAGTTATGAGGTATTACGATGAGTGGGGAGATAAAGATAAATACAATAAAGACATGGTTGATTGGAACTATACAGGACCTAAAGAAACTGCAGAAACATTTAGCAAATATGAGAAAAATAAAGATACTTTAATTTTTGATGCTGGATGTGGAACAGGTTTAGTTGGAATGGAGCTTAAAAAATATAGTTTTAAAAATTTTCATGGAGCCGATTTATCTCAAACTTTATTAGATACTATACCAAAAGATCTATATCAAAAATTAGTGAAGGTAGATTTAAATAAACCAATTGAAGTTGAGGACAACTTTTATGGTGGAGTTATGTGTGTTGGAACATTTACTTTTGGTCATGTAAAACCAAATGCATTAGATGAGTTTATAAGAATAACAAAACCAGGTGGTTTAATTTGTTTTACTATTAACGAAGGTATTCATGAAGAATATGGATTTGATAAAAAAATCATAAGTTTAAGTGAAAATAATAAATGGGAAGAAATAGAGTTTTTTAAATCAGACTATATTGCTAGCAAAGATGTAAATGCTTGGTTGGGTTTGTACAGGGTTACGAAAGATGTATAGACCGTTGCCAAAAAATCTTACCATAAAAGACTCAAAAATTGATGGTTTGGGGTTATTTTCTAAAACCAAAATTAATAAAAATTCTTTTTTAGGGATATCACATGTAAAACACGATGATTTTCAGGACATGTATATTAGAACTCCTCTTGGTGGTTTCTATAATCACTCAAAAAATCCAAATGTAACTAAATTATCATCAAACACATTACCCAAATATGACTTTGGTCAGAATATTGAAGAGAAAATCAAAGAGACACTGGAAGATAAAAACAATAATAATTTAAAGTATTTTTATTTAGTTTCATTAAAAGATATTGAACCAGGTGAAGAAATTTTAGCGAAATATACTTTTTATGAATTTTAATATATTATTTATAAAATCATGAAATTTATAAGAAAAATAGCTCCAGAAATTAAACCAAGGCAAAATTTTATTACTAAAAAAAGATTAAGAGAAGATGAGATTGATTTTGATAAGTTAAGATCATATCGTTTAGATAGGGTTAGAAAAGAATTAGTAAAAAACAATTTAGAGGCTTGTATTTTATTTGATCCGGTGAATGTTCGTTATGCTTTAGATACTGTAAACATGAGTGTCTATAATATGCATAATTTAACAAGATATTGTTTCGTTCCAGTTAATGGACCAACCATTCTTTATGAGTACTTTAATTGTGAAATTTTGTCTAAACATTTAAGTCTAATTGATGAAATAAGACCTGCAATCACATGGGACTATTTCAGTAATGGAGATCAGGCAAATTTACAATTATCGAAATGGATAAATGAAGTTAAAGATTTATCAAAAAATTATTTTAAATCAAAAAAGATTGCAATTGACGTTTTAAATGGTCCTGCGGTTACAGCTTTAAATAAAGAGGGCATCGAAGTTGTAGATGGAAAATTTATTTTAGAACAAGCCAGAGTAATTAAGTCACCTGATGAATTGACTTGTATGAAAACAGCAATAGAAGTTGCAGAAAAAGGTGTGTCCAAAATGAGATCAGATCTCAAACCAGGAATGACAGAAGATGAATTGTGGTCAATTTTACATAAAACAAACATTGAAAATGGTGGTGAGTGGATTGAGTGTAGGATTTTATCATCTGGTGAAAGAACAAATCCATGGATGCAAGAGAGTAGTAATAAAGTTATGCAACATGGAGAAATTGTTGCTTTTGATACAGATATGGTTGGTCCCTATGGATACTGTGCTGACATTTCAAGGGCCTTTGTAGTTGGAAATAAATTTAATGATCAGCAAAAAAAACTATATTCAATGGCTAGAAATCAAATTGATCATAATTATAGATTAATAAAACCAGGAATGAGTTTTAAAGAATTTATAAAAAAATCTTGGGTTTTGCCTGATGAATATTATGGAAATAGGTATTCATGTATGGTTCATGGAATTGGTTTATGTGATGAGTGGCCTCAAATAAGATATCCAACTGATGGTGGAGAAGAAGGTGGAACTTTTGAGAAGAACATGACAATCACACTTGAGAGTTATATTGGTAAAGTTGGTGGTAAAGAAGGAGTAAAACTTGAACAACAGTACCTTGTAGGTGAAAATGGACTTGAATTAATGTCCCATCATCCGTTAGAAGATATTTAATGAAAATTATTTTAGTAATGGGTTTACCTGGAGCTGGTAAAACAACTCTAGCAAATGAAATGGCACCATTATTAAATGCAAAAAGATTAAATGCAGACGAAGTAAGAAAAGCTGCGAACGATTGGGATTTTTCTGAAGAGGGAAGAATAAGACAGGCAAAAAGAATGGCTGAAGCTGCTTTAAAATTAAAAGCAGATGGTCATTATGTAATTGCAGATTTCATTGCGCCAACTCCCGAAGCAAGAAGTTTGTTTCCAGCAGATTTTATAGTGTGGGTAGATACGATTAAAGAAGGAAGATTTGAAGACACTAACCAAATGTTTGTTAATCCTAAGGATTTTAATTTTCATGTAACAACACAGGATGCAAAAATTTGGGCACCAAAAATAATAGAGGAGATAAAAAAATGACACACCAATGGGATAACAAAAAACCAACAGCACAAATGCTAGGAAGATGGCAACCTTTTCACGATGGGCATTATACTTTGTTTAAAGAAATTATTAAAAAAACTGGACAAGTTTGTATTCAAATAAGAGATGTACAAGGTGTAGATGATAATCCTTTTGATTTTGATACAGTAAAAAAAAATATTGAAGAAAGGTTAAAACCTGAGTTTGAGGGGCAATTTAAAATAATGTTAGTACCTAACATTACAAATATCTGTTATGGTAGAGGAGTTGGATACAAGATTGAGGAAGTAGTTTTGGACGAGGAAACTCAAAAAATATCAGCTACCAAAATAAGAGCAAAGATGAGAGAAGAAGGAAAATTAAAATAAACCTGATGAACGATAGACTCAAGACTATTGTAGATTTAGAAAAATATCCAATACACGATTTAAATTCACCAATAATTAAAAATCTAATTAAAAAATGTAAAGAAGAACTTGATCAACATAGTTGCTCAACAATTTCAAATTTTATTTTGCCTAAATCACTTATGGTAATGAATTCTGAGTTAGAAAAACAATTAGAAGAAGTTTATATGTCAAAAGAGAGTATAAATGCTTACTTGTATGCAAAGGATGATCCTTCATTACCAAAAGATCATCCAAAAAGAACTTTTATGAATAGATACAATGGGTATTTGAATTCAGATTGTTTTCCAAAAGAATCTGAAATGAAATATCTATACGAAACTGAAGAACTTTTAAAATTTGTATCTGCTTGTTTGGGTATTTCTCCTATTTACAGATGGGCAGATCCCTTAGCATGTCATGCATACAATGTTATGAAACCAGATGGAGTACTCCCATGGCATTTTGATAGTTGTGAATTTACACTAAGTTTAATGATACAAAAACCTGAGAAGGGAGGAGTATTTGAATACTGTCCAAATATTAGAGAACCAGGAAATGAAAATTTCGAGGAAGTTCAAAAAGTTATAGCAGGAGATAGAACTAGAGTGAGACAATTGAAATTAGAGCCAGGAGATTTACAAATATTTAAAGGTAGATTTACTTTGCATAGGGTAACAAAAGTTGAAGGCAAAAAATCAAGATATATGTGTATTCCGGCTTATGTTTTAGATCCATGGAGAGTAAACACTCCAGAACATTCCAAAGCTATTTATGGTAAAGTTTTACCAATTCATATAGAAAGAAATCAGGTTAGATCCGATGGATTAACTGATTAAATGACTAGTAACATAAAAATTAAAAAAATTAACAGTGAAGTTTCATCAATTATTATTGATGAACCAAAAACTTATAACTCTTTGTCATTCAAAAATCTTTCAGACTTGTTAAGGGCATTAAAAAAATTAGATGCTGATAAAAAAGTTAAAGTAATAATATTAGAGGGTGCCGGTAAAGGATTTAGCGCAGGTCATAATTTAAAAGAGGTGAGAAGTTTAAAAAAGAGAGATAAATATTTAAAATTATTTAATCTTTGTTCAAAAGTAATGCTTCAAATTGTTGAAGGTAGAAAACCTGTAATTGCTAAAGTTCATGGAGCAGCATTTGCAGCTGGCTGTCAATTGGTTGCAAGTTGTGATTTAGCTTATAGTACCAAGGACGCATTGTTTGCTACTCCTGGTGTAAATATTGGTTTGTTTTGTAGTACACCTATGGTTGCTGTCAGTAGAAAGATAAATCGAAAACCAATGATGAAAATGTTGCTAACTGGAGAACCTATCAAAGCTAATTATGCAAAAGAAATTGGATTAATAAATGATTATTTTTCAAAGTCAAAATTAAATAAAGAAGTGCTAAAGATAGCAAACAAAATTGCTTCAAAATCTAATTTGACAATTAAAATTGGAAAACAAGCTTTTTACAAACAATTAGAAATGCCTTTAAATAAAGCTTATGCTTATACAAGTAAAATGATGACCCTTAACATGATGGCAATGGATGCTAAAGAAGGAATTTCTGCCTTTTTAGAAAAAAGAAAACCAAATTGGAAAAATAAATAGTGATAAAAAATATTTTAATAGTAGTTTTTATTATTATTGGTGCATTAGTAATTTATAATTTTAAAGATCATAATCAAAAAAGAGCGATCGAGGCATGTGTAGCTGGAACTAAAACATTGGAAAAACCAATGACTGCTTCTGAGGCTAGAATATTTTGTGAGAAACAGATTAAAAATAATTAATGAGTGATATTAAGGAAATTCTCTCAAAATATAATACTATTGCTATGGTAGGAGTAAGTAATGATCCCAAAAAAGCATCAACTATTGTAATGAAATATATGCAAGAATATGGATATAAAGTTTATCCAGTAAACCCCAGAGCCAAGGGTCAAAAAATTTTAGGGCAAGAGGTTTTTGCTAAAATATCAGATATTAAAGATAAGATTGATATCGTAGATGTTTTTAGACCATCTAAAGAAGTCTATGCTATAGCAGAAGATACAGTTAAAATTGGGGCTAAAGTTTTATGGTTACAGCTTGGTATACGAGACGAAAAGGCAAAAGATTTGATGGAAAAAAATGATATTAAGTATGTTGAAAACAAATGTACTAAAATGGAATATCAAAAGTATTTTCTGAAAGTTAGACAGGCGTTTCCAGTTTTGAGTGACTAATGAACAAAGTAATTAAGTTTTTAGATAGTACTTTTTTAGACTTGGGTCGACAATTTAAGTGGACTTACTTACCACCATTAATGGTTTATATGGCTGCAGGTATATCTGGTTTAACGGGTATAGTTGGCACATTCTTTGTAAAAGATTATTTAAATCTTTCAGCAGCATTTCTTGCAGGATTAGGGTTTTGGGCAGGTATTCCTTGGGCTTTAAAAATGCCATTAGGTCATCTAGTAGATCTTATTTGGGAAAGAAAAAATTATATGGTCTACTTTGGAGCGTCATTAATAGCTCTGAGTTTACTGATTATGTACGGGTTAATTATTCATACTGAAGATATGTCCCAGATATTTTCTGTAGAGACGTGGTTTGTAATAAGTGTGATTTTAGCTCCAGTTGGTTATGTGGTTCAGGACGTTGTAGCTGACGCTATGACTGTAGAGGCAGTTCCTTTAGTTGACGATATAGGAAATGATTATTCCAAAGATCAAATAAAAATAATGCACACAACAATGCAAACTCTTGGAAGATTCGCGATTATTGGTGGTACAGTCCTTGTAGCATTAGTAAACGTAATTTTGTTTAGGGACGTAGAGAGTTTAGAACAGACTGAAAAGATAAATCTATACGGTACTATTTATATTTATGCACTCATAATACCTTTAGTTTCTATACTAGGTGTACTTTTAGCAAATTATTTGAGACATAAAAAAATACAAACTTTAAAATCTAAAGGTCTTGAATTTAAAGAGGAAAGAGGTAGCGAGAAAACAAAAATAAACTGGTGGATATTAGGAGGGAGTTTAGTTTTTGTTATTTTTACATTGTCTATTGGTTCCTTTAAAGTTCCGTTTGCACAAGAAATTGTATTTATAGGTTCTGTAATAATTATTTTGTTTTTAATGTTTAAGCTTATTAAAGAATTACCTCAGGAACTAAGATTAACAATTGTAGGTACAGCAGTAATTATTTTTGTATTTAGAGCCATGCCAGGTCCCGGTCCTGGTTTAACATGGTTCGAAATTGATGAGCTAGGTTTCAACGAGCAATTCTTTTCTATCTTATCGCTACTTGCTTCAATTTTAACATTAGCAGGCATTGTCTTATTAAGACCGTTTATGGCAAATAATTCAATTGCCAAAATAATTGTTGTTTTAAGTATTGCAGGAGCAATTTTATTTTTACCAAGTGTTGGAATGTATTATGGTTTACATAATTGGACAGCTTCATTAACAGGTGGAGTAGTTGACGCTAAGTTTATTGCATTAATTAATACCGCATTAGAGTCTCCGCTTGGCCAAGTCTCAATGATTCCTCTATTAGCATGGATAGCAAAAAACGCTCCAGCACACTTAAAAGCAACCTTTTTTGCAGTTTTTGCATCCTTTACAAATCTTGCATTATCAGCAAGTGCACTAGGTACTAAATATTTAAATGAAATTTTTACAGTTACAAGAGAAGTAAAAGATAAAGTTTCAGGTGAAATACAAACTACAGCAGATTATTCTGAACTTGGAATACTGTTAATTTTTGTAACACTTTTAACATTAATTCTTCCAATTTTATTTGTATTTATAATTAATAATAGTAAATACAAAACTACTGAATAAAAATTTAATACAATGAAAAAAATTTTCTTAGTGTATGGGCACTACAATGACAATTCATTTAATGCAGCAATTCGAGATGAATTTGTTAAACAATCAAAAGTTAATGGAAATCAAGTTGATGTTGTTGATTTATATAAAGAAAAATTTAATCCCGTTTTCGCTGGTGAGGAACCAGATCAAGAAGTTTTAGATCACAGAAAAAGAATCGAAGAAAGTGATACAATTGTATTAATTGCTCCAATTTGGAATTTTAGAATGCCAGCAATAGTTGAAGGTTGGATAGATAAAGTCTTAGCTCCACCTTGGGCTTTTAGATTTAAACAGTTGGTTGGAAATTACGGTTATCCAATTGGAAATTTAAGAGATAAAAAAGCTATAATTTTCTGTACATACGGTTCACCAAGATTAGCAATTACAACTTTCTTTTTAAACCTACCAATTAGAAGATTAAAAAGAGGAGTATTTCACATGTGTGGCATATATAACATTATCTATAGAAGATATTTTGCAGTACCATTCGTTAGTGATGCAAAGAGACAAGAATTTTTAAATGATGTTAGAAAAACTGCTAATAATCTTTAAAAGTATAGTATTATTTTTTTTGTTAATTTCATTTTCATACGCTGAACTATTAAACCCTAGTAGCGCTATAAGCCCTAAAGAAGTTATTAAAATTCAATTAAGTGGGCTTCAACAAAATGATCTTGAATATAAAGATAGTGGCATAGAACAAACTTGGAAATTTGCTCACCCAAATAATAAGAGAGTAACAGGACCATTAAGCAACTTTAAGATGATGATAAAAAGCGACTCTTATGGGATGATGATTAATCACTTAAGTCACACAATAACTGAACTTGGTAGTAGTGACAAATGGGCTCAATTTGAAGTTATCATTCTTGATAAGGACAAAATTTATCACAAATTCAATTGGCAAGTTGAAAAGTACACTTCTGAGGGAACTTTGAAAGACTGTTGGTTAACCACAATGGTATCTAGCCCAATCCCTCTTGGGAGCTCAATTTGATTGACCATATATACATTTTTGTTTCGTAACAATTAAAAATTTAGTAGAAATCCCTGAATGAAAACAAAAACTAAAGTTGTAGTAGTTGGCGGTGGAGTTGTAGGAGTTAGTGCCCTTTATCATTTAGCAAAAAAAGGCTGGTCTGATGTTGTTCTGGTTGAAAGAAAAGAATTAACATCAGGATCAACTTGGCATGCTGCAGGTTTGTTACCTCTATTTAATATGAGTTATTCAGTTGGACAACTTCATAAATATGCAGTTAATCTTTACAAAACATTAGAGGAAGAAACTGGAAAAAATGTTGGCTTTAGTGTTGTTTCAAATATTCGTCTAGCAAGCACAAAAGATAGAATGGATGAGTACCATCAATATGCAGGTGTCGCTCGAACTATTGGAGTAGATGTTAAATTTTTGAAACCAGAACAAGTAAAAGAAATTTGGCCATTGTGTCATACAGATGATTTAGTTGGCGCAATACAACACCCTGAAGATGGATATATTCAACCAGCAGATTTAACACAAGCATTAGCAACAGGTGCAAGAAATAGAGGGGCAGATATTTATAGAAATACAACTGTTCTATCAATGAGGCAAACTAAAGAAGGATGGATTGTGGAAACAGATAAGGGATCAATAGAGTGTGAACATGTTATTTCTTGTTCTGGAAATTTTGCGAGACAAACAGGTGAAATGGTAGGATTAGATATTCCAGTAATACCTGTTGAACATCAATATATTGTTACAGAACCGCATCCTGCAATACAAAAAAGAAAAAAAGATGGATTACCAGAAATGGGAGTCTTAAGAGATAGTGATAGCAGATGGTATATGAGAGAAGAAGCTGGAGGATTAATTTTAGGTCCTTATGAAGATGGTGCGCCAGCTTGTTATGTAGAGGGGCCATCAAAAAATTCTGAATACGAATTATTTCAAGAAGACTTAGACAGATTAGCCCCACATATAGAGGGAGCAATTCATAGAGTTCCTGCATTTGGAGAAGTTGGAGTAAAGAAAGTTTATAATGGAGCAATCTGTTATACTCCTGATGGTAATCCAATTGTTGGTCCCGCATGGGGACTTAAGAATTTTTGGATTAATGAAGGACATAGTTTTGGAATAACGGCAGCAGGTGGTGCAGGTTGGCAACTAGCAGAGTGGATAGTTGATGGTGAACCCACAATTGACATGTTAGGCGTTGAACCAAGACGTTACGGTAACTATGCAACCAAATCTTATTTGAAAGCAAAAAATGAAGAAGCATATAGCCATGTATTTATTGTTCACTATCCAGATGAAGAAAGACCAGCAGCAAGACCATTAAGAACAGCCCCTTGTTATGAACGAATGAAAAATTTAGGAGCAGTTTTTGGTCAGAAATTTGGATGGGAAAGACCTAATTTTTTTGCAACAGATGGAATGGAGCAAAAAGATGATTGGTCATTTAGAAGATCAAAATGGTTTGATGCAATTAAAAAAGAATGTCAAAATGTAAAAGAAAATGTGGGTCTTTTAGATATGACTGCGTTTGCAAAATGTAGAATTAGGGGACCCAAAGCAGAGGAATTTTTAGATTATTTAGTTGCAAATAAACTTCCAAAAAAAATTGGAAGGATAAATTTATGTCATGCATTGAACACCAAAGGTGGAGTGCATTCAGAATTTACGATAATGAAAGAAGCAGAGAATAGTTACTATTTAGTTTCTGCTGGAGCAAATTTAAGATTAGATCATGATTGGATACAAAAATGGATGCCAGATGATGGATCTGTAATTTTTGAAGATCTAACTAATAGCACAGGAGTTCTGGTAGTAGCAGGACCTAAAGCTAGACAATTAATGCAAAAGGTTTCAACAGATGATTTTTCAAATGAAAATTTCAAATGGCTAACTGCAAAAAATGTAAATGTTGGATACGCTCCAGTAAATGCAATGAGAGTAAATTTTGTTGGTGAGCTTGGTTGGGAATTGCATCATCCAATTGAATATCAAAATCATATTTTTGATAAATTAATGGAAGCGGGAAAAGATTTAGGGATTAAACCTTTTGGAATTAGAGCTATGAATAGTTTAAGAGTTGAAAAATCCTACAAGCTAGTTGGAACAGAATTATCAATTGAATATTCACCATATGAGTCTGGTCTTGATAGATTTGTTCATCCAAATAAAGGTAACTTTATTGGGTTAGAAGCACTTAACAAATGGAGAGAAAAAGGTTTTGATAATAAATTGGTCACTTTAGAGGTTCATAATACTAAAGATGCAGATGTGCTTGGAAATAACCCAATTTTTAAAGATGGAAAAGTTGTTGGAAGAGCAACAGGGGGTGAATTTGGTTTTAGATTAGATAAATCAATAGCGCTCGCGATGGTAAAACCAGATTGTTCGAATGTGGGCGACAAATTACAAGTTGATATATTAGGTGAAATGTACGACGCTACCGTCTTGGATGAGAGTCCATACGATTCAGAAAATAATTTATTGAGAGCTTAATGAAAATTTTAGTAGCTGTAAAAAGGGTTATTGATTACAACGTTCAAATAAGAGTTAAAGAAAACGGAACAGGTGTAGTTACTGACAACGTTAAAATGTCTACCAATCCCCCTGATGATAATGCAATAGAAGAGGCTGTAAAAATTAAAGAGGCAGGCAAAGCTGCAGAAGTAGTTGCAGTAACTGTCGGTGAAGAAAAAGCACAAGAAACTGTTAGGAAAGCTTTAGCGGTTGGTGCTGACAGAGGTATTCATGTGAAAGTCGATGGAATTTTAGAACCACTCGCTGTTTCAAAAATTTTACAAAAAATAGTAGATAAAGAAAAACCAGATTTAGTATTTATGGGCAAACAAGCAATAGACGATGATTGTAATCAAACAGGCCAAATGTTGAGTGCTTTATTAAATTGGCCACAAGCAACATTTGCCTCAAAGATTGATGTTAAAGATAACAAATTAGAAGTAACTAGAGAAATAGATGAAGGTCTTGAAACAATTGAAATAAATGTTCCAGCTATTGTAACTTGTGATCTTAGGCTGAATGAACCAAGATATGCATCACTACCAAATATAATGAAGGCTAAGAAAAAACCTATAGAGGAAATTGCTGCTTCTGATTTAGGTGTAGATGTATCACCAAGATTAGAACAATTAAAAGTAGAGGAACCTCCAAAAAGAAAAGCAGGTATAAAAGTAGCAAATGTTGCTGAATTAGTTCAAAAGTTAAAAAATGAGGCGAAGGTAATTTAATGGCAGTTTTACTTATAGCGGAACACAATAATAAAGAATTAAGACCATTTACTCTTAATGCAGTTACAGCAGCATCTCAAATTGACTCAGATGTTCATGCTGTGATTATTGGTCAAAACTCTGCGGATGTTGCAAAACAATTATCTGAACTTCCAGTAGTAAAAAAAGTATTGAGTGTAGAAGGAGCTCACTATGAAAACTTCACGGCAGAAAATTTTACTCCAGTGATTGTTAAACTAGCAGAAAATTATTCTCACATAGTTTGTTCGGCAAATACATTTGGAAAAAATTTGATGCCACGAATTGCTGCTCATCTTGATACATCGCAAGTAAGTGACATTATTAAAGTAATATCACCAGATACTTTTTTAAGACCAATTTATGCAGGTAATGCTTTTGCAACAATTAAGAGTAATGATGCTAAAAAGTGCGTTACAATCAGACCAACTTCTTTCGATCCATGTCAAAGCACAGGTGGATCAGCTCCAATTGAAAAAGTGGATGCTAGTGAAGAGTTTTCAAATACAAAATTTATCAAAAGAGAAGAAATTAAATCTGATCGACCTGAACTTGGAACAGCAAGAATTGTTGTATCAGGTGGCAGAGGAATGCAAAGTGGTGATAATTTTAAATTAATTACAGAAATTGCTGACAAACTAGGCGCAGCAATTGGAGCATCAAGAGCGGCAGTAGACGCTGGATATATAAGCAATGATCATCAAGTAGGGCAAACAGGGAAAGTAGTGGTTCCAGATTTATATATCGCTGTTGGAATTTCAGGTGCTATTCAGCATTTAGCAGGAATGAAGGAAAGTAAAGTTATAGTTGCAATTAATAAAGATGGAGAAGCGCCAATTTTTAGTGTTGCAGATTATGGACTTGAAGCTGATTTATTTGAGGCACTGCCTCAATTCATGGAAGAGTTGAACAAATTAAACACTATACAAAAATAATCCTTACAGTTAAAAATTAGAGTATGTCTAGAGAATCGATGGAATATGATGTTGTAATTATTGGTGGAGGACCATCAGGATTATCAACCGCAATAAAGTTAAAACAACTTGATGCAAATTTAAATGTTTGTTTATTAGAAAAAGCATCAGAAATTGGAGCCCATATTTTAAGTGGAAATGTATTTGAAACACGTGCTCTAGATGAATTATTACCAAATTGGAGAGAGTTAAATTCTCCCATTAAAACAAAAGTAACTAAAGAAAAATTTTTATTCTTAGGAAAAACTAAATCTTTAAGTTGGCCAACTTGGCTACTACCTGCTGTACAACAAAATCATAAAAATTATATTATTAGTCTTGCAAATTTATGTAGATGGCTTGCTGAACAAGCTGAAAGTTTAGGCGTAGAAATCTTTCCAGGATTTCCAGCAAGTGAAATTTTATATAACGAAGATGGATCTGTTAAAGGTGTTGCAACTCAAGATATGGGCATAGACAAAGAAGGAAATAAAAAAGACAGTTACGAACCTGGTATTGAACTTTTAGGTAAAGTTACTGTTTTTGCAGAAGGTTGTAGAGGTCACTTAGGAAAACAACTCATTGAAAAATTTGAGCTAAACAAAGGTAAAGATCCTCAACAATATGGAATTGGTTTTAAAGAAATTTGGGAAATAGAGGATAAAAATCATGAAGAAGGTTTAGTTATGCATACAGCTGGATGGCCATTAGATAACAATACATATGGTGGTAGTTTTATGTATCATGCAGAAAAAAAACAAGTTTTTCTGGGCTATGTAATTGGTCTAGATTACAAAAATCCACATTTATCACCCTATGATGAATTTCAGAGGTTTAAAACACATCCAGCAATTAAAAAAATTATAGATGGTGGAAAAAGAATTTCTTACGGTGCAAGAGCTTTAATTGAAGGTGGTTTTCAAAGTTTGCCAAAAATGTTTATGCCTGGAGCTTTGTTAGTTGGTTGTGATGCTGGAACTTTGAATATGCCAAAAATTAAAGGTTCTCATACTGCTATGAAAAGTGGGATTATTGCTGCTGAAACTATTAATGAACACATAAAAGAAAACAAAGATTTGTCGATTTATGATGATAAATTTAAAAATAGCTGGTTATATAAAGAACTTTTTGAGGCTCGTAATGTGAAACCTAGTTTTAGCTGGGGATTAATTTTAGGAATAATTTTTACAGGTATTGATCAAATTTTATTTAGAGGAAAACTTCCTTTTACACTTAAACATAAACACGCTGATCATGAAACATTAAAACCTGCAAATCAGATGCCAAAAATAGATTATCCAAAATATGATAATGTAATAACTTTTGACAAAACAAGTTCAGTTTATCTAACAGGAACTAATCATGCGGATAATCAACCAGTTCATTTAAAACTTAAAGATCCTGATTTACCAATAAATTATACTTTAGAAAAATTTGATGAACCTGCTCAAAGATACTGTCCTGCGGGGGTTTATGAAATTCAACAAGAAAATGATATAAATAAATTTGTAATTAATTCACAAAATTGTATCCATTGTAAGACATGTGATATTAAAGAACCATCTCAAAATATAACTTGGGTTACACCAGAAGGAAGTGGTGGACCAAGATATGGAAATATGTAATTAAGATAAGTCTATCGCAAACTTCTTTAAAGTTTCGATAGGAAGATGTTTTAAAGTATTCTTGTGAGTTCTTTTTATAAATATTGGACAACCTTTTCCTGCTTCTACAGCTTTAGCATACCAACTAGCACAAACACACCAACCATCACCATCTTTTAATCCAGGGAAACCAAATTCTGGATGTGGAGTAATTAAATCATTTCCTGCTTCTTTTAGCCATTCCAAAAATTCAGTTGTTACTTTTGCACAAACTGTATGAACGCCATGATCATTTTCATCAGTATTACAACAACCGTCTCTAAACCAACCTGTTAGCGGGTCATTTGAGCATTCTTCAAGGTCTTCATTAAGAACATTTTTTTGCTTATTATTTTCCATAAACATTGTAGATTTCATCATCAATATCAGCATTAAAAGAGATTGATCTTCTTTCTTCATTTGTATCTTTAAAAGGAAAAACTGTGTGCATCATATAATTTGGAAAAAAATAAAAATCGCCAACTTTAGGTACAATATTAAATATAGGTTCACATAAAAACATTTTTGAACCGTGAATTAATTGCAAGTTTCCTCCACGGTAAACTTTTTTTTCTTTATTTTGTACATGTTTACCAAAAGTATTTGGAATCTTTAAAAATCCTGCTCCAGAAATATGACCTGAATGCCAGTGTGTTGGATTGTATTCATTTTTAAATTGCCTAACGACCCAAGATTTTCTTATTTTAAATTTTGTAATTTTTTTTTCCATCTCCATATTAATCCAATTTGAAACACATGAGGCTAAAAAATTTCCCCATCCTGATTTTTCCATAATATCTTGCTCAAGAAAAAATTCTTGAGTTACATCTCCTACTAAGGTTTCACCAAGATCCTGTTTTTGAATTTTTTTATCATCCGAAATAGTCTGATCTACATAATTATTTAAATTGTTTACTATATGTTGTGGAATTTTTACTTTTAGTATTGAAGGTCCAAATTGTTTAAATATTTCGAAATTTACTTTTTCACTCATAATCTTTTCAAATTATTTTGTTTAACCATTTATATTTTTGTTGGGTTTGGTTGACCTTTATAAACTTCTTCAGGATTGAATTTTTTTTCTTTTTC
The DNA here is from genome assembly GCA_902586485.1 of uncultured Pelagibacteraceae bacterium. Taxonomy (GTDB): domain Bacteria; phylum Pseudomonadota; class Alphaproteobacteria; order Pelagibacterales; family Pelagibacteraceae; genus Pelagibacter. Next base: position 86,872 of record CACIHO010000001.1, read on the forward strand.
AAGAAATTCCATTTCAACTTTTTTTCCATTTTCTATTGGTCCCATCGGAATTGATCTATAAAAACATGATCTATAACCAACATGACAACTAGCTCCATCACCGATATCAACTGTTAACCAAATTGAGTCTTGATCATCATCAATTCTTATTTCAGTAACCTTTTGTGTAAAACCACTTGTTTTACCTTTGTGCCAGATAGCTTTTCTCGATCTACTAAAATAGTGTGCCTCTTTAGTTTCAATTGTCTTTTTAAGAGCCTCCAAATTCATATATCCATGCATTAAAATATCCTTTGTTTTTGAACACATAGTAACAACTGGGATTAAACCATCATTATCAAATTTGGGTGAAAGAAGATTTCCTTCTTCAATATCATAGATATTTTCTCTTTTTTTGAACATATGTGGTGACTATGTAGCACATATATGAATATATTAAATATTTTTAAATTGAAGTATTTACTGTATAAAAAGGCGCTATGAAATTAGTAAAAGACACAGACAACAAAAATTTAGACATAAAAAAGGTTTCAGATAAAGAAGCAGAGGAAGCCGTAAGAACAATTTTATCCTGGATGGGAGAAGATCCTAAAAGAGAAGGGTTGTTAGAAACTCCTAAAAGAGTTGTAAAAGCGTTTAAAGAATATTTTCAAGGCTATAACGAAGACGCAAAAAAAGTACTAGATAAAACTTTTGGTGATGTGGAGGGTTATAGCGATATGGTGGTTCAAAAAAATATTTCTGTACAAAGCCACTGCGAACACCATATGGCTCCAATTATTGGAAGAGCACATGTTGCCTATATACCAAATGAGAGAGTTGTGGGATTGAGTAAAATAGCAAGAGTAGTTGAAATATTTTCAAAAAGATTACAAACACAAGAGAGATTAACAGTTCAGATAGCAAACAGCTTAATGGAAGCTTTAGATGCAAAAGGTGTAGCTGTTACAATAGATTCAACTCATCAGTGTATGACTATGAGGGGTATTAAAAAAGAACAAGCAACAACTGTAACTAATTTTTACTTAGGTCAATTTAAAGAAGATCTGAGTTATCAAAATAGATATTTACGATTTATCAGCACTGAGTTAAAAGACTAGTGTGTCTGACCAATTTAAAGCACTAATTCTTAATCAAGAAGGTGAAAACTTCTCACGTGAAGTTAAATCTATTGATAAAAGTTTTCTAAAGCATGGAGATGTAACTGTAAAAGTAGATTATTCTGACCTTAATTTTAAAGATGGAATGATTTTAAAAAACGGTGGACGATTAGTAAAAGAATTCCCACATATTCCAGGAATAGATTTTTCTGGAACAGTAATTGAAAGTACAAATTCAAAATTTGAAGAGGGAGATGAGGTAATTTTAACTGGATTTAGAGTTGGAGAAATATTCTATGGCGGATATTCACAAATTGCAAAAGTAAATGCAGATTTTTTAGTAAAAAAACCCGATAGCTTAACATCTAAACAAGCTATGCTTTTAGGTACTGCAGGTTTTACATCCTTAATGAGTGCTTTTGCAATACAAGCAAGGGAAAGTATTTTATTAGGTGAAAAAATTAATGATGTTTTAGTTACAGGTGCAACAGGAGGAGTTGGCAGTGTAGCAATCATGGCATTAACCAAAATGGGATATAATGTTTCTGCTGTTACTGGAAAAGATTCAAAATCAGATTATTTAAAATCGTTAGGTGCAAAAAACATTATAAATAGGGCTGAATTTGACAAAGATCCACGTCCGATAGATAAAGGTCTATGGGATGGAGTGGTAGACACAGTTGGTGGAAAAATTTTGGCAAATGCAATTGCTCAAACAAAATCAAATGGAATAATCTCAGTTTGTGGAAATGCAAACAGTAATGAACTTAATACGAATTTATTACCATTTATGTTGAGAGGTATTAAAGTTTGGGGCATGGACTCTGCTAATTGTAGCATAAAAAGAAGAGGTTTCATTTGGGGAGAAGCAACAAATTTAATTGATTTTGATTTATTGGAAAAATCAGTTTTAACAGTAAACTTGGAGGAATTGATTGAGACTTATCCTAAAATTTTAAAAGGTGAAATTTCTGGAAGAGTATTAGTTGATTTAAATAAATAATGGATTGGGATAAATTAAAAATTTTTCATGCTGTAGCAGAAGCTGGAAGCTTTACAAACGCTACTGTTAATTTAAATCTTAGTCAATCAGCTATAAGTAGACAAATACAATCATTAGAACAAGATTTAAAAGTTCAATTATTTGAAAGACATGCAAGAGGATTAACTCTTACAGAGAATGGAGAGTATGTCTTTAAAACAGCTCACGAGGTTATTACAAAACTTAAAGAAGTTGAAACATCACTGGGTGATCAAAAAAGTAAACCTTCAGGAAAATTAACTATTACGACTGTGAGAAGTTTTGGTACTCACTGGTTAACACCAAGAATTCAAGAATTCATGAGGCTAAATCCAGAAATTGAGATTGAACTAGTTTTTGATGACAAAGAGTTGGATTTAAGTACTAGGCAAGCTGATATAGGAATTTTCATGAGAAGACCAAAACAACTTAATTATATTCAAAAAAAATTAGTGGATATTAAATATTATATTTATGGATCAAGTAAATACCTGGAAAAAAATGGAATGCCTAAAACAGTTAATGATTTAAATAAACACAAATTTATTTCATTTGGAAAAGGAGCACCTTCACCAGTCTACAATCCTGATTGGGCTTTAAAAATTGGAATGCATGATGGAAAGAAAAGAAAATCAATTATGAAAGTAAATAGTGTAAGTGGATTACTATATGGTGTTGAGTCTGGCGTAGGATTAGCTGCACTACCAGAATATTTGGTATCAAATTCCACAAACATAATTAAAGTCTTACCTAAAGTAGAGGGACCAATAACGGAGGCACACTTCGTCTACCCTCAATCACTCAAAAATACAGCAAGAGTTCAAGCTTTCAGAAATTTTTTATTTAGTAAAATAGGCGACTGGAAGTAAGAATTTAGCAAAAACATATCCAAATAATACTTGTAAATTGCGACATTATATGCGATTGATAATCATTCGCATTGAGAATAATTCTCATTCGCAAACAATTTAGGGTAAAGATAAGGACAAAATGAAAAAAGTAACACTTTTGGCATTATTTGCATCTTTAATAGTTTCATCTTTTGTAACTGCTAATGAGGTAAATATTTTCAATGCCAGACACTATAAAGCTGATAACGAACTTTATAGCAAATTTACTAAAAAGACTGGAATTAAAGTAAATTTAATAAATGGAAAAGCTGGTGCATTAGAAAAAAGAATTATAGAGGAGGGTGCTGACTCTTCAGCAGATCTTTATATTACTGCTGACGCAGGTAGATGTGGAGCATTTAAGGCTAAAGGAATGACACAAGCTGGTCTAGTGTCTCCAACAATTAAATCATCAGTTCCAAAAAGTTTTAGAACTACACACTGGGTTGGAGTAGCTAAAAGAGCTAGAATAATTTATTACTCACCAGAGAGAGTAACTGGAGCTGAATTATCAGGACTTACTTACGAAGGCTTAGCTGATCCAAAATGGAAAGGCAGATTAGTAATTAGAAAATCAAGTAATATTTATAATAAGTCACTTGTAGCTTCATTAATTGAAAATAATGGCAAGAAGGCTGCTGCAGAATGGTCTAAAGGAGTGGTTGCAAATATGGCAAGAACACCAAAAGGAAATGATAGAGCCCAAATTATGGCAGTTGCAGCCGGAGAAGCTGATATTGCTGTAGCTAATACTTACTACTTAGCACTTATGTTATCTGGTAACAAAGGAGCAGAACAACAAGCTGCTGCAAAAAAAGTCAAAGCATTTTTTCCTAATCAAAATGATAGAGGAACACATATGAATATTAGTTGTGCAGCTTTAGTTAAAGGAGCACCTAATAAAGCAAATGCAATTGCACTTGTAGACTTCTTGTTATCACCAGAAGCTCAAGAACATTTTACAAACAATACTTTTGAGTTTCCAATGATAGCTGGTGTATCACCAAATCCATTGGTAGTAAATAATTTAGGATTAGATTTTAAACAGGATCTAACAACCAAAGTTTCAAGCTATGGAAAAAATCAAGCAGTAGCATTAGAGGTAATGACAGCTGCAGGGTGGAAGTAAGGAACAAGTGAGAAAAAATTTATTTGATTTTAATTTAAGTATTTCTCAAAATAACAGTCGTTCACTCGAAGGTCAGATAACTTGTGAACCATGTTTGTCTGAGTGTGAAAAAATTAAAAAAAAAATAAATAATAGAAAATTATCAGAGATCAAAAATAATGATATTGATCATATCATTAATGTTTTTGGTTCAAAAGATTAATTTTCAAAAAGTGAACATAACTCAATAGTTATTTACCCTACTATTGATTATGTTCACTGAAACAAAAGGGTAAAATGTATTTTAATAAGATAAATATTTGGTTTTTGTTTTCTTTGTTGGTATCAATTATTGTTGCTATACCAATTGTAACCGTATTTACCAGTTTTTTTGAGGATACATCGAATTATTATCAAATTCTAAAAGATACTTTCTTGTTTGAATATATTTTTAATTCACTAATTTTGCTGGTTGGTGTCTTAGTTTTAACTTTTTTTATTGGAACTACTACAGCTTATTTAGTTTCTTTTTATAAATTCCCTTTAAGTAATTTTTTTAAATGGGCTCTGATATTATCTTTTGCCGTACCTCCATACATTTATGCGTATTCTTTAACAGCTTTCTTTGAAAATTATGGAACTTTGTATTCGATATTGAAAAATGTATTTGGAGAGGCAAATTATAACCAAAGCATTCCAAAGTTTGATGGTTTAATAGGTGCTGTACTTTCGCTATCTTTTTCACTATTTGCTTATGTTTATATTCTCTCAAGAGCATCATTCCAGTATCAATCTCAAAATCTAATTGATTTAGGTAGAAATTTAGGATTTTCTAAAATGAAGTCCTTTTACTCTTTAATATTGCCAGCAGCCAGACCTGCAATAGTTGCAGGCCTTTCTTTGGTAGCAATGGAAACTTTAGCTGAATTTGGAGCTGTTGATTTCTTTTCTATAAATACCTTAACTACAGGTATTTACAATTCTTGGATCACATTTGATGATTTAGCTTTCTCAAACAGGATATCTTTTTTTCTTCTTTTATTCATTTTTGCAGTATTCATTTTAGAAAATTTATCTAGAAAAAAGGCTAGGTATCATTCAAATACAAAAGGTGGATTTAAACAAAAAGAAAAAATTCAACTTTCAGGAGCAAAAGCATTTTATGCATTTTCAATTTGTTTGGTTGTTTTCTTTTTAAGTTTTTTATTTCCACTAAGTCAAATGTTATATTGGACTTTAAAGTTTCCAGAAAATCTTTTCGATATACCAGTCATTACCTTAACATTAAATACACTTTACTTGGTGTTATTATCGAGTTTAGTTTTAATAACTTTTTCTTTAATTTCTAATTATGGAAATAGAGTTTCAAAAAATAAAACCTTAAATGCTTTGTCTACTTTATCTATTTCAGGTTATGCTATTCCAGGAGTAATCTTAGCTGTAGCTTTTATAACTTTTATAGCTTGGTTTGACGACAACGTAGTTAAAGCACTAGGCTTTTTATCTGTTAAAAAAATATTTATAGGTTCTATTCTTGGTTTGGTTCTTGTTTATTTTATTAGGTTCTATTCTTTAGCTTTTAATGGAATTAAATCTGGATACGAAAAAATAAATATTTCAGTTGATGAAAGTTCATATCTACTTGGTTATTCTAAAAAAAAGACTTTCATGAATATTCATATACCTTTCTTAAGAAAATCTCTTTTATTTGTTGGAATTCTTATTTCTTTAGAAATAATAAGAGAATTACCAATCACTTTGATTTTAAGACCTTTTAATTTCGAAACATTCGCAACTACGGCGTATGTATCTGCTTCGGAAGACTTGCTAGAAGCTGCTGCTGTACCTTCGTTATTTTTAATTCTTATTGCAAGTTTTTTTATAATGCTTACATCTAAATATATTCTGAGGGATAATGAGCAATAGTTATTTAGAAATTAAAAATGTTGATTTCACAATAAGTGGAAAGACCAAAGTAAAGAATGCATCCTTTGTAATTGAAAATGAAGGAGACACTTTGTGTATTTTAGGTCCATCAGGAATTGGAAAGACAACAATACTTAGAACCATTGCTGGCTTAGAAAAAATTGAAAAAGGTACAATTAAACTAAACGGTAAAATATTATCTTCCAAAGATCAAAATGTAGAGCCTGAGGACCGAAATATATCCTTAGCTTTTCAAGATAATAGTTTGTTTCCACATTATACAGTTGAAAAAAATATTTTATTAGGTGCTGAAAGAAATCAGGGAAAAAGAAAAAAAAAACTTGGTTTTAAGAAAATTGTAGATTTTCTTCATATAGAACAAATTTTAAAAAAATATCCGCATGAAATTAGTGCTGGAGAAGCGCAAAGAGCTTCACTTGCTAGATCACTTTTAACACAACCTGATCTCTTGCTTTTAGATGAGCCATTATCAAATGTTGATCAAAGTTTTAAAGAGGAGATACAAGTAAAATTAAAAAAAATATTAAGTAAATTGAAGATTACAACAATTATAGTGACTCACGATTCATACGAAGCTTTTTACCTTGGACACAAATGTGCAATTGTATTGGATGGTCAAATTAAACAGTTTGACGATCCTTATAATGTTTATCATTTTCCAAACTCAGAAGAAGTAGTTAATTTTTTAAATAGAGGTATTTTAATTCCTGCAAAAGTTACAGGAGAAAATTCATTAGAAAACGAAGACCTAGGAACAATTAAAGGAAATTTCATTAAGCATTATCCAAAAGGATCAAATGTAAAATTATTATTACAGCCAGAAGATCTTGAGCATGATGATAAGAGCAATCTAAAATTGGAGGTAGTTGATAGAAAATTTAGAGGCACAAACTTTATTTACACTCTAAAAACTAACAGTGATTTATTAATACCTGTTTTTGTTCATTCCCATCATGAACATCAACATGAAGCTGACGAGAAGTTTGGAATTAAAAGACCGATTCATATTGATCACATAGTTTGTTTTTAATAAAACAACCAAATGCTTTCAAAAAAACAATTATTCACCAAAGGTATGCTGGATATTTCTCCACATATGCTTTCAGTAATTCCATTTGGAATAATTTGTGGAGCAATTGGAGTTGAACTTGGTTTTAATCCTTATTTAGTTTATGCAATGTCCTTTATTATTTTTGGAGGCGCTTCTCAAATAGTTTTTTTGCAACTTTTATCAGGAGGTGCGTCTAGTTTAGTTGCTGTTACCTCTGTTGGAATTATTAATTCTCGACATTTATTATATGGAGCAGTTTTATCTGAATATCTAGAAAAATTATCTTTTATTAAAAAATTATTAATATCATACGTAATAGTTGATCAGGGCTTTGCTGAGTCTAATAAATTTTTTAAAAAAAATAGATCCGAGGAATATTTGCATTATCATTTAATAGGTACTGGATGCACGATGTGGGTTTGTTGGCAAATTGCTACACTTTCAGGAATTATTTTGGGATCATTTGTTCCTGAGGAACTTGGATTAAAATTTGCAATTCCTCTGACATTTATTGCAATTGTTGTACAAGATTTAAAAAAAATTGATCATGTGATTGTAATGATTACTTGTGGTTTAAGCTCATTGTTATTTTTTGATGCACCATTTAAATCTTATATTATTATTTCACCAGTTATTGCTTTGTTTGTGGCTTCTTTATTATTGAGGTTAAAAAAGTGACTTTAGTATCAATTATCTTTGCTGGTATATTAACTTACTTCACTAGAATGACTATGGTTGCATTAATTTCTAGAGATATGTTGGGAGATAAAGTCAAAGCTGTATTAGAATATGTTCCATCTGCAGTATTCCCAGCCATAATATTTCCTGGAATATTTATAAATGATTTTGGAGCTTTTATAGAAATGAATGATCCAAAAATTTTTGGAGCATTAGTTGCAGTAATTGTGGGTTATTTTTCAAAAAATATTATTGCAACTATTTTAGCGGGATTAGTTTCTTATTGGTTTTTAATTTTTGTGATTTTTAGCTAGCACCTAATTTAATATTATTTCTAATATTGCTATCCATTAACTCAGGTTTAGATAATTTAAGATTTGACATTATTTCAGCATATTCATCAGCATTATTAACTTGAAGCCTTGGATTTGATTTTTTCTCATTTCCAATAGTACTAACAAATTTACCATTATAATCATGCCCCGGATAAAGCAAAGTATCCTCAGGTAGTTTAAGTAATTTATTAAACAAAGAATTATAAGCATCTTTTGAACTACCATTTTGAAAATCTGTCCTTCCTGTTCCATTAATTAAAAGGGTATCTCCAGAAAATAAATATTTATCCATTAAAAAACTGTAGCTGTCTGAAGTATGACCTGGTGTATACATCGCTTTAATTTCAATTTGATCAATTTTAATTATTTCTTCATCTTTTACTTTGATTTCTACTGTATCAGCAGGTGTGTGCTCTCCCATTATTGTAGAACAATTTGTTACTTTTTTTAATTTCGAAGCACCTGTTATGTGGTCTGCGTGAATATGTGTATCAATTACCTTAACTAGTTTTAAGTCTAATTCTTTAAGCAACTTAATGTAACTGTCAACATTTTCAATAACTGGATCAATAATTACTGCTTCGCGACCTTTTGCCGATGCAATTAAATAAGTGTAAGTAGACGATTTTTTATCAAATACTTGTTTAAAAATCATTTTTCATTAGTATCAAATTATTGTGAATACCTCTACTGCTACATTTAATTGGTCTTGTAAACATACTTGGAAAAGAAGCGCAAAAAATACAGCTTGGTGTGTATTAGGTTGTGCTATAGGTGATTTTGGTACAATTTTATTTTTTCAATTAACCGAAATTCCTTTTCCAGTTTTAGGAATTATGATTTTAGCAATCATTAATGGTTTGATTACAAGTATTATTTTAGAAACAATTATTTTAATGACACAAAATTTTAATTTTATTAATGCGTTTAAAACTGCTTGTGGAATGAGTTTAATATCAATGATCAGTATGGAAATTATGATGAATTTGACAGATTATGTTTTGACTGGCGGTGCCATATTAACTTGGTGGGTTGTTCCAATAATGTTAATCGTAGGTTTTCTAACTCCATGGCCTTATAATTATTGGAGATTAAAAAAATATGGAGTTGCTTGTCATTAATTTAGAGCATTCTTTTCAATAAATTATCTTTAAACAATATTCTGTGAGCTATCACTGCTAAAATATGAAGAGATATTAGAGCTATAATTGTATAATTTGAATATATGTGAATATTATAAAATTGATCTGCTAATTCAAAATTATCTTTAATTTTTATCTCTTTAAAAAAAATTACTAAAGTTTCTCCATTAAATAATTTTTTTAAAATTCCTGAAATCGTGATTGACAAAATTGCCACATATAAAAGAACATGGTTTAATTTTGCTATAAATTTTTGTCCAATGAAAATACTTGGATTAAGTTTGGGTTTAGGATTAAGTATATTATTTAATAACCTTAAAATTACTAAATAAAATATAGTTAAACCTATTGTTACATGAATATTTTCAAAGGTTATTCTTTCTTCACCAAAATCCAAATCAACTAAATAAAAACCTAATGGGATTTGAATTAGAAGCAATAACGCACTTAGCCAATGTAACAGCTTTGAAATAATACCATACTCTGTTAGGGTATTTGTTACATGCATAAATTATTTAATCACATAACCTCATTTATTAAAATATTATTGTTATCAATTTTTACTGTGCTTTTGGTCTCAGTTAGTAATGCTGAACAAAGTGTTGAAGATATTATAAAGGGGAGAAAAGCATTATTTAGTAAGAATTATAGTACTGCTAAAAGAGTTCAAGCTTTTGCTTCAAATGGAGATTTCGATAAATCAATAGAATTAATGTTAGAAATGAGCGAGAATTATAAAGTTCTGATTGATTTATTTCCTGAAAACACCAAGGAAGGATTTAAAACAGAAGCCTTACCAATCATTTGGGAAGAAAAAGATGCTTTTAATTCTCTAATGAAAAAAGCATCTGATGATATGGTTACACTTGCATCTGTTATTGAAGATAGCGATGATATTAGAGGTACATTAAAACAATTGATGTGGAGTAATTGTAAAGCTTGTCATAGCAAGTATCGGATGCCCCATTAAAATTTACTTTTAAGGGTTCGCTCTTTAAGCGAATACCTAAAGAGCTCCCTTTTTTAAGCCTCTTTGGCGTTTTAATCCAAACGGATTTTAATGTTATTAACTTTTTTGGTATTTAAAAGACTTCAGCTAAGTATCAGGTGGTGAAAGTATTAACATAAACCTCCTTCTTAAAAAAAGGTAATTATATTTAATACAAATTCAATAAATTTATTTCAGTTTTGGTTAAATAAAATTCTTGAATACAACCTGGTGCTTTAGTAGATTCCCGGTATCTAATTTATCTATTTTAAATTATTTTTTATTAATTAATTCACTAATAAAATTTTCACCAAAACCGTCGTCGACAGCTTTTTGAAAATAATTTTTGTTAACTTCAGCAATTTTTTCTGCTTCAGGAAAATCTTTTAATAAGTCTTGAATATAAGTTAAATCTTTTACAGAATTACTGGCGGTAAATTTAAATCCAGTAAAATCTCCTTTTAATAAATTATCAAAAACTCTATTTAGAGCTGCAGAATTACCAGAACCAAGCTTAGCAACATCAAAAACCTTTTTTAAATCTAAACCCATTTCTTTAGCACTTTTAGCTAAATGATTAACTAGTGCAGCATTTCCAAGGGATAAAAAATTATTTAAAAGTTTCGATTTTGCACCCATCCCGACAGTTCCAAAATGAAAATATTCTTTACAAAAAAACTTAAAATAGGGTTCAGCTATTTTAAAATTTTCATCTGATGCCCCTATTATTCCTCCTAAAACTCCTTCTTCAGCCTGAACAGGACCACCCATTACAGGACATTCAACATACTTAATATTATTTTTCTTAAATATAGCTTCAGTTTCGATAGAACCAGTTTTGTTATGAGTAGTGATATCAATAATTATAGTTTTATTGTTTAAAATTGCTGAAATTTTTTCAGAAATTGATTTTGCAATTGGGGTGTTTGTTACACACATAAACAAGGCATCGAGATTTTTATCTGTAAAATCCTCGAAAGATTTTACTTCTTCTGCACCATCGCCGATAATTTTTTCAATTGGTTTTCTGTTTTTATTTGCAATAACAAAAAGTTTATTTTTATGTTTTAAAATATTTTTGGCTATTCCATAGCCCATATAACCAACACCAATAAATCCAATATTTTTCATATTTGTTTCAATAATTAACTTTTCTTTGTGCCTTCTGTTCTTACAAACATTATACCAAAAACAATAATTCCTACCACACCTACAATTTTGTTATAATCAAAGGGTACACCAAAAATTAAGAAGTTAATAATAGTTGACCAAACGAGTTGTGAATATTGAAAGTTTGTCACAAATGATAAATTAGAGAGTTGAATTGCATAAATTATTAGAGAATGACTAACAAAGCCCGCTACTCCAAGTAATAATAAATAAAACCAAAAAATATTCTTTTCTAATGGAACCCAATTAAAAAAAATAAAAATACTAAATATAATTGCACCTAAAATTGAGGTATAAAATATTGCAGCAAATGGGTCATTGTCACCTGATACAAGTTTAGTAAAAAATTGATAAAGAGCCCAACAAATTGGCGGAACTATTGGAAAAATTAAATCAATGCTAAATATTTTCATACTTGGTCCTAATGAGTAAATAATTGAACCAAAGCTAAGTAACATTAAAAGTATACCCTTAGGTGTTAAAATATCTTTTAAAAAGTATGCTGAGAGCAAAGAAACCATCAAAGGAGCTGTAAAGAAAACTACGTATATGTCTACTAAGTCAAATTTTTGTAAAGAATAAAACATAAATGAAGTTGCTGTAACCATCAATATTGATCTTATTATTTGAACTTTAAAATTTTTTTTTAAATTTACTTTTGGTTTAAATATTAAAAAAAATATAATCAAAGAAACTAGGTGAAAAAAAAATCTACCCCAAATTGCTTGCGTAACTGGCATAACTGTACCAAGGTACTTTGCTGTGGAATCCATACATACAAACATGAAAAAGCCACCTGCAGCTAATAAAATTACGTTAATTAATGATGTTTGCTGTGGCACTGGAAATTTTGATTACATCACTACACCTACTTGCCAAGGATTGAACTCCTCGTCACCGTAGCCGTTGATTTCACTCTTTGATTTATTTCCTGAAGCAGTATTAACAATTAGTTCAAATATTTTTTGACCAACTTCTTCAACTTTTTCTTTACCTTCAGCAATTGTTCCGCAATTAATATCCATATCTTCTGACATTTTTTCAAACATAGCTGAGTTTGTTGAAAGTTTTAAACTTGGAACTGGTTTACAACCAAAACAAGATCCGCGTCCTGTTGTAAAACAAATTACATTAGCACCTGATGCTACTTGACCTGTAACAGATACAGGATCGTAACCAGGAGAGTCCATAAAATTAAATCCTTTGTTTTTTAAAGGTTCTGCATACTGCAATACATCCTGAAGAATAGAATTTCCTCCTTTTGCAACAGCACCCAAAGATTTCTCTAATATAGTTGTAAGACCACCTTTTTTATTACCTGGTGCTGGGTTATTATCCATCGAACTGTTATTGATTGAAGTATAATTTTTCCACCACTCTAATCTCTGTATCAGCTTGTCAGCAGTCTCTTGAGAGTTAGCTCTATTAATTAATAAATGTTCAGCTCCATAAATCTCTGGAGTTTCAGATAAAATTGAACTTCCACCTTTCTTAACCAATAAATCTGCTGCAACACCTAATGCAGGATTTGCAGTTATTCCAGAATATCCATCTGAGCCACCACACTGAAGAGCTAAAGTGAGATGACTTACAGGTTGTGAAGTTCTCTCCACATTGTTTGCTTCTGAAAGCAAATTTTTAATTTGAGATAATACTTTTTCGACTATTTTTTTAGTCCCACCTTCATCTTGAATTGTCAAAAAATGTATTCGGTTATGTTTCTTTAATGATTCATCAAACAAACTGACTTGCGCACATTCACATCCTAAACCGATTACAAAAACATGAGAAAAATTAGGATGATTTTTAAATCCATCAATAGTTCTTTGGAAAATTTGCATCCCTTCACTTTCTGTGTTCATTCCACATCCTGTTGAGTGAGTAATTGGCACTATGCCATCAATATTTGGGTGATCTTTTAAAATGTCAGAATATTTAATCCTTTCAACAATCATTTTAGTGACAGTCGCTGAGCAGTTTACTGTGCTCACTATTCCAATATAATTTCTAGTAGCAACCTGTCCATTATCTCTTAAAATTCCATTAAAGAAAGTATCTGCTTTTTCATCTACAAAGTGTTTTTTGTCTGTTACTTTAAATTCTCTTTTAAACTCTCTAAATTCTAGATTATGTGAGTGGACATGTTGTCCGGGTTTAATTTCATCTAATGCAAAACCAATAATTTGATCATATTTAATGATTGGTTCACCCTTTTTAATTGTTTTTAAACAAACTTTATGTCCAAAAGGGATTGGATCAATAGTACTAATCTCATGACCTTCAATTTTTGTTTTTTCAGGGATTATGAATTGACTAACACCCACATTGTCATTCTTATTTAAAACTATTAGATTATTCATAAAATTATTATATAACTATAAATCTAAAGAGACCATTAAACAATTATGCCTAAAAAAAGAAAAAAAAGTTTCAGAAGTCAGCAGTGGTTTAATAACCCAAAAAATCCAGATATGACGGCTTTGTATCTAGAAAGATATTTAAATTATGGTCTAACTAGAAAAGAATTACAATCTGGAAACCCAATAATAGGAATAGCTCAATCTGGTAGTGACCTTTCACCATGTAATAGGCATTTTATGTCTCTAAGTAAGAGAATAAAAGATGGAGTCAGAAGAGCAGGGGGTATACCCATGGAGTTTCCAACTCATCCAATTCAAGAAACAGGAAAAAGACCAACAGCAATGTTGGATAGAAATCTTTCATATTTGTCATTAGTAGAAGTTTTATATGGATACCCACTTGATGGAGTTATCTTAACAACAGGATGTGATAAAACTACTCCTGCAGCTTTGATGGCAGCAGCCACGGTAAATATTCCAGCAATAGTTTTATCTGGTGGTCCAATGTTAGATGGAATGTACAAAGGAAAATTAGCTGGTTCTGGCTTAGTAGTTTGGGAAGCTAGAAAAATGTTAGCTAAAGGAGAGATTAAATATGAGGAATTTATGGATATGGTTTCATCATCCTCACCAAGTGCTGGACATTGTAATACAATGGGTACAGCATCATCGATGAACTCAGTTGCTGAAGCATTGGGAATGTCTTTACCAGGAGGTGCGGTTATTCCCGCTCCTTATAGAGAAAGAGAGCAAATTTCTTATGAAACAGGTAAAAGAATTGTTGGAATGGTTCATGAAGATTTAACCCCATCTAAAATAATGACACGTAAAGCTTTTGAAAACGCAGTAGTAGTAGCAAGTGCTATAGGCGGATCTAGCAATTGCACAGCCCATTTAAGTGCTATCGCAAAACATGTGGGGATTAAATTTGATCTTTCTGATTGGCAAAAACTTGGGCACAACATTCCCTTATTGGTAAATTGCCAACCTGCAGGGGAATACTTAATGGAAAGTTTTCACAGAGCTGGAGCAATACCTGCAGTAATGAAGGAATTAATTAAAAATAAAAAAATTCACACAAATATTAAGACAGTTACAGGAAAGACAGTTGGTGAAAATCTAAGAAAGAAAATTGATGTAGATAGTAAAGTGATCAAATCATTTAAAAATGCATTAACTGAAAAGGCAGGTTTTTTAGTAATGAGAAGTAATTTTTTCTCATCTGCAATTATGAAAACATCAGTAATTAGTAAAGAATTTAGAGATCAATATTTAGTGAATCCTAAACACCCTAATGTTTTTGAATGTAAAGCTATAGTCTTTGAGGGACCTGAGGATTATCATAAAAGACTTAATGATAAAAAATTAAAAGTAGATGAAAACTCAATATTAATTATCAGAGGTTGCGGACCGGTTGGATATCCTGGATCAGCAGAAGTGGTCAATATGCAACCACCTGACAGATTATTAAAAAAAGGAATAAGACATTTACCAACATTGGGAGACGGAAGACAAAGCGGAACATCTGAGAGCCCGTCAATACTTCATGTTTCACCAGAGTCAGCAGTAGGAGGAGATTTAGGCATCGTTAAAACTTACGATAAAATAAAAATAGACTTAAATAAGAGAAGAGTTGATTTATTGATTTCTCAAGCTGAATTTAAAAAACGAAGAAAAAACAAAAAAGTATTTAAGCCAAAAAATCAAACTCCTTGGCAGGAAATATTTAGAAATACTGTTGGTCAATTGGATGATGGCGCATGCATTAATTCTCGAGGTAAATACTTAGACGTATCACATACCAAAGGTTTACCAAGAGATTCTCACTAATGAGGCCAAAAATATTAGTTTCCAGAAAAATATCAGATTTAGCAGAGGAAAAACTTCAAAAAGAATTTGAAGTAACTTTAAATCCAAAAGACGAACCTATTCCAGAAAACGACTTAATAAAAATTGTAAATGATTATGATGGAATGATTTCGACTGGTTTTGACAAAATTAGTGAAAATTTTTTTAATAATTTAAGTGGTAAATTAAAAATTATAGCTCAAGTGGGTGTTGGTTATGATAATATTTCAATAAAATCTGCAGAAGAAAAAAAAATTAAAGTTACAAATACACCTAATGTTTTAAATGAAGCGGTGGCAGAAACTACTATTCTATTAATTCTGGCAGCCTCAAGAAGAATTGGTGAAGCGTATAATCTAGTGAAAACAGATAACTGGAAAAATCAAAAACCTGATCTTACTAAATTTATGATTGGAAACTCTGTTACAGGTAAAACTTTAGGAATTATTGGTATGGGTCGTATTGGAAGAATGACTGCAAAAAGTGCTAAAGCATTTGGAATGAAGATATTTTATCATAACAGAAATAAACTCTCTGATGATCAAGAGGATGGGGCACAGTATTTTTCTGATATCAAGTCTATGCTACCTAAATGTGACTTTTTAAGCATTCATACGCCAGCAACTTCTGAGACCAAATATATATTAAATTCTTCAACTATAAATTTATTACCTAAACATGCTGTTGTTGTAAATACATCAAGAGGATCAACTATTAATGATGATGATTTAATTGATGCCCTCGAGAATAAAAAAATCTATGCGGCTGGTTTAGATGTATTTAATAATGAACCCAATTTAGATAAAAGATATTTAAAATTAGATAACTGTTTTGTTTTACCACATATTGGTAGTGCGACTCATGAGACTAGATTGGCAATGAGCATGATGGCAGTAGATAATATTTATTGTTATTTTAATAAAAAACCTCTTATTTCTGAAGTAGTTTAAAACAACTAAAGGTTGTGTATTTAGAGAATATATATAATTTCTATATATAAACATTAAACGAATCCGTTGATCTCAAAAAACATTTGTGATTAAATTTCAGAAAAACACAAACGAGAGGAAGATAATGTTTAAACTTATATCTAAAACTATAGCTGCAGTAGCTATTGTTTCAGTTGCGTTAATTGGCTCTGCAAATGCAAAGACTTTAAAAATTGAAACACACTTTACTGCTAGTTCACCTAATGGTGAAGTTGCAGCTCAATTCGCTAAAAACGTTGAAATGTTTTCTGGCGGAAGCTTAAAAGTACAAATGTTCTACTCATCGTCAGTAACTGGTAAATCTGCTGAGGTATTTAACTCTGCACAAACTGGTATTATTGATTGTGATATGACTGGTGCAGGTTACCAAACTGGTAAAAATGCAGCATTCCAATTCGCAGGTGATGTAATGGGTGGATATGACAATCCATATCAACAATATGAATTCCTTAATTACCCAGGAGCTCAAGAAGCTGTTGATGCACTTTATAACAAGTATGGAATGACACTAATTGGATGGTGGATACCAGGTCATGAGTCTTTAATTTCAAGCAGACCAATTCCAGATGTTGCTTCATTGAAAGACTTTAAATTTAGATCACCTCCAGGAATGGAAAGTATGATCTTTACAGCATTAGGTGCTAAGCCAATCGTAATGGACTTTGGTGAAGTTCCAACTGCTTTACAAACTGGTCTAATTGATGGTGCTGACTATTCATCTTTAGCTACTAACTATGCAGGTGGACACTATGAGCAAAATAAATATGCTACATACCCAGGTTTCCACTCTATGCCAGCTGACCACTTAGCTTGTAACACAAAAGTATGGAACAAGTTAAAGCCTCATGAAAAAGGTGCAATGAAAGCAGGTATAGAAATTGCTGGAAGAACTATTACTAGCTTAGTTGAAAGAAAAAATGCTGAAGCTGTTAAAGCTTTGAATGATATGGGCGTTACTCTTCACGATTGGTCTAGAGAAGATAGACTTAAATTCAGACAAGCTGCTCTTGCCGCTTGGGAAGAATGGAAGACTAAATCTCCAGAGGCAGCTGCTCTTATTGAAATACACAAAGCTTATATGAAAGCTAACGGTATTATGTAATTAAGAGTAAAAAAAATTTGAAGGGCCTGAAAGGGCCCTTCTATCAAAGAAAGATTTTTTACTTATGCGAGATAAAGATTTACAAGATAAACAACTACAAGAGCAAAGTGAAAAAGTTGCAAGTAAAGATGATTTTCCAATAAATTGGATAGACCGAATTTCCTTATTTTTAAGTCACACAATTAAATACCTAATTCCTATAATTGTAATTGTGATGATGTATGAAATTTTTATGAGATATGTTTTATTTAAACCAACATTATGGGCTAACGAGTTATGCTTGTGGTTGGCTGGTGTTTGTTATTTAGTAGGTGGAATATACGCTACAAGACTAAGAAGCCACATAAGAATAGTATTATTATATGATTATGTCAGTAGACCAGTTCAGAGAATTTTTGATTTAATTAGCACTACTATAATTGTGGTTTTTGCTGCTGCTGTAATTTATGGCGGTTTTGAAGATGCACATAGGTCATTCATAAATTGGGAGAGATTTGCAACATATTGGGACCCACCGATTCCAGCTACTATGAAACCTCTTACACTGATATGCTTATTTCTTATTGCACTTCAATCTGTAAATAATTTAATTATTGATTGGAAAAATCCTAAAGAAAAACAATACCAACCAGCTAAAGACTTAAAATAAGATGGAATTTGAGATAGGTACACTCTCGATCATACTTATTGTTGGATTGTTAGCTCTTATATCTATTGGTGTTCCAATGGGATTTGCATCTGGTTTTATGGGTGCAGTACTTGTATTTTTATATATAGGCGAACACGCATTAGGAATTTTACTCTCAAGATATTATTCTCTTGTTGTTACATATTCTTTTTTATCTGTACCATTATTTATATTTATGGCCTCCCTGCTTGAACGCTCGAACATTGCGAGAGATTTATATGATGCTTTAAATGCTTGGTTGAGAAAAACCAGAGGTGGAGTAGGGGTAGTAACTGCAATCATGGCAACAATCATGGCTGCAATGAGTGGAATTATTGGAGGAGAAATAGTTTTATTAGGATTGATTGCACTCCCTCAGATGTTGAGATTGAAATACGATCAGGATATGTCGATAGGTATTATTTGTGCATCAGGTTCCTTAGGTACAATGATACCTCCATCTATTGTTTTAATTATTTATGGATTAACAACCGAAACATCAATTACAATGTTATTCCAAGAAGCAATTGTTCCAGGTTTAATGATTTCAGGATTAATTATTACTTACATTCTTATCAGAACAAGATTGCAACCTCATCTTGCACCACTAAGTGATGAGCCAGCTTTAACTTTAAAAGAAAAAATGTCTTACCTTCCAGGTCTTTTGCCACCGATTGGTATTGTAATAATTGTTTTAGGTTCAATTTACTCTGGTATGACTGGTATTACAGAAGCGGCTGGAATGGGTGTGGTTGCAACATTAATTATAATTTTTGCTAGAAGAGAGCTAACATGGTTTTTATTTAAAGATGCATTGGTTAGAACATTTAAAGCTTCGGGAACAATTTTAACAATTACTTTTGGTGCTACAGTACTTGCGGGTGCTTATTCACTTGCTGGTGGACCGACTTATGTTGCAGAGACTATTTTAGCTTATGATTTAAAACCAATGTATTTAATTTTCATGATGCAAATAATGTTTCTAATTATGGGAGCATTTATGGATTGGGTTGGAATTGTTTTATTAGCAATGCCAGTATTTTTACCAATTGTTATAGCACTAGGTATGGATCCTATTTGGTTTGGAATTTTGTTCTGTGTGAATATGCAAGTTTCTTTTTTAAGTCCACCATTTGGTCCTGCAGCTTTCTATTTGAAATCAGTTGCACCTCCACATATTTCATTAACAGATATTTTCAGAGGTTTTGCTCCATTTATAGTAATTCAGTTAATAGTATTAGCATGTGTTATGTTCTTTCCAGAGGCAATGACACAAAATTTCCACGAGTTTAAACCTAAGCCATGATAAATATTGGTTTTGTTGGAACAGGTCTTATGGGCCTTCCAATGGCAAAAAATATATTAAAATCAGGATTGAAATTAAGTGCATTCAACCGAACAATAAATAAAGCTGAACCTTTAAAAGAGTTTGGTGCAGAAATATCAAAAACATTAAGCGAAGTAGTTAAAGATAAAGATTATGTAATTACAATGTTAACAGATGATAGTGCTGTTGATGCAATTATGAATAATTCAGATTTTTCAGAAAATTTAAAATCTGGATCAACAGTTATAGATATGAGCTCTATCAAACCAACCACTGCAACAAAATATGGAAATACTTTAAAGTTAAAAAATATAAATTATTTAGATGCACCAGTTTCAGGAGGCACTATTGGTGCAGAGGAAGCGTCTTTAGCAATTATGGTTGGAGGTGAACAAGGTGTTTTTGATAATTCTCTAAATATTTTAAAAGCCATGGGAAACCCAACATTAGTTGGACCCGTAGGAAGTGGACAAGTCTCAAAGTTAGCAAATCAAATTGTAGTGGGGGTTACAATAGGAGCAGTTGCTGAAGCAATAACCTTGTGTGAAAAAGCTGGTGCTGATCCAATAAAACTAATTAAAGCTCTTTCTGGAGGCTGGGCAGATAGTAAAATTTTACAAACTCATGGAAAAAGAATGATAGATAAAGATTTTAGTCCAAAAGGCAAAACATCAACTCATTTAAAAGATATGAATAACATTTTAGAGTGCGCAAACTCTTATAATACGCATTTACCTATTTCAAATTTAGTGAAAGAAATGTATAAAACTCTTGTCGATAATGGTCATGGAAATACTGATCATAGTTCACTTTATAATGAAATCGAAAGGATAAATAAAAAATGAGTGGAAGATTAGAAGGTAAAAAAATTCTAGTAACAGCAGCGGGTCAAGGTATTGGAAAGGCGACAGCAATTGCATTTCATAAAGAAGGTGCTCAAGTTACTGCAACCGATTTAAATGATAAGACTTTGGCTGATTTAAATAAAGAATATCCTGATATTAAAGTACAAAAGTTAGACTCAACAGATAACAGTGCGATTTTAGAATTTACTAAAACATTAGAAAAAGTTGATGTTTTGTTTAATGCAGTTGGTTTTGTCCATCATGGCACAATCTTAGAGTGTGAGGAGAAAGATTGGGATTTTTCCTCAACTGTGAATGTAAAGTCCATGTATTTTATGTGTAAAGCTATCCTACCTTTAATGGTTAAACAAAATGGTGGAAGCATCATTAATGTATCGTCATGTGCATCAAGTTTAAAAGGTTTTCCAAATAGGTTTGTTTATGGAGCAACAAAAGGCGCAGTTATTGGTTTAACAAAATCAATAGCAGCAGATTTTGTTAAACAAAATATAAGATGTAATTCAATTGCACCAGGAACAGTTTTTTCACCATCTTGGCAAGATAGAGTTAATCAAAGCCCAGATCCAGTTCAGGCAAAAAAAGATTTCATTGCTAGACAACCTATGGGAAGATTAGGGACTGCTGAAGAAATAGCCGCAGTAGCTGTATATTTGGCAAGCGATGATGCAACATTTACAACAGGAACAACAATTTCAGTTGATGGTGGAATTTCAATATAATTAAACAACAAAAGGATAAATATGAAATTATTAAGAGTAGGACAAAAAGGAAGTGAAAAGCCATCTATTATGGATAAGGATGGAAAAATAAGGGATATAAGTTCTCATATTAAAGATTTAAATCCTGATTTTTTAAACTTCGAGACTTTTGCAAAGTTACAAAATACTGATTTATCAAATTTACCTGAATTATCCTCAAATGAAAGAATAGGCTCTTGTATAACTAGCCCACGTAAGTTTATAGCTATAGGCCTTAATTATTCAGATCATGCTGCTGAAGTTGGTGCTGATATTCCAAAAGAACCAATAGTTTTTATGAAGGCAACTAGCTGTATAGTTGGACCCAACGATGATGTTGAAATAGTTTCAGGATCAAAAAAATTAGACTGGGAGGTAGAGCTTGGTATTGTAATTGGTAAAGAAGCCAAACATATTGCAGAAAATCAATCACAAGATCATATTTTAGGTTATTGTTTAGTAAATGATGTAAGTGAACGTGAGTGGCAACTTGAAAAAATGGGACAATGGGTTAAAGGAAAATCTCATGATACTTATGGCCCTGTTGGTCCACATTTAGTTACAAAAGATGAAATATCAGACGTTAATAATTTAAAAATGAGCTTAGATGTAAATGGAAAAAGAATGCAAACAGGTAATACAAGCACAATGATATTTAATGTTGATGTGATAGTATCTTATTTGAGTAAGTATATGACTCTTTTACCAGGAGATATTATTACAACTGGGACACCTCCAGGAGTAGGGATGGGAATGAAGCCACAGCAATTCTTAAAAGCAGGTGATATGATGAAATTATCAGTTGAGAATTTAGGAGAGCAAAACTCGAAGGTAGTTGCTTTATAATTTGTTGTGAAAATAACTTCTATTAAAAGTCATGTACTTAGATATGAGTTAGAAAAAGAACTCGGTTACTCACAACAATACTATAAACATCGTACAGCCCACCTAGTTGAAGTCCAAACAGATGAAGGAATAATGGGTTGGGGTGAGTGTTTTGGTCCTGGAAATATAGCCTTAGCAAACAAGTATATTGTTGAAAAGGTTATACAGCCTTTGGTGATTGGTGAAGACCCTTTAAACAAAGAGCATATCTGGCAAAAAGTTTACAATCTTTTAAGAGATAGTGGTCAAAAAGGGATGCCGATACAAGCTTTATCAGGGGTAGATATAGCTCTATGGGATATCTTAGGAAAAAAAACAAACTCTCCCCTCTACCAACTTGTTGGTGGAAAATGTAATGATGATGTTCCTGTATATGGATATGGGATGATGTTGCAAAAAAAATCATTTGATGAGTTAGTTCCATTATTTCAAGAAGAAGCTAAACAGATTAAATCAAAAAACTTTAAAGCTATGAAAATGAAAGTTGGATTGGGTCCAAAAGAAGATTTAAAGTTAGTACAAGCAGTTAGAAACTCTATAGGCAAAGACTTTAAATTAATGGTTGATGCAAATCATGCTTATAATTTGAAAGATGCACTTTACGTTGGAAAAGGTTTAGATGAATTAGATATTTATTGGTTTGAAGAACCTGTTGCTCCTGAGGATTATGATGGATATAAGGAATTAAAACAAAAAATCTCCACTAGTATTGCAGGAGGTGAGGCTGAATTTACAAAATATGGCTGGAATAAACTAATATCAAACAAATGTATTGATATTGCTCAACCAGAGGTTTGTGGACTTGGTGGAATAACCGAGTATTTAAAAATTGCAGCATTAGCTCAAGCAAATTTTGTTCCAGTAGTAAATCATGTTTGGGGCTCAGCAGTTAGTATTGCAGTTAATCTTCATTTATTGACAGCACAACCAGATATGCCTGGTGGTTTATTCCCATCAAAATCTATGCTTGAGTTTGATACTACAGAAAAAAATATCTTTATAACAGATCTGCCAAAAGAGAATTTTTCAATTTTAGATCAAGTAAAAGATAATAATGGATTTGCATCAGTGACAGACAATGCAGGTATTGGTATAAACCCAAACGAGGACTTTATTAAAGAGTTTGAAGTAAATGAATAAAATTAAAACTACAGAACCGAAACCAATTTGGAAATTAAGATGCACTTTAGGTGAAGGAACATTATGGGTAAAAGAACATAACTCTATTTATTTTGTAGATATTAAGAAAAAGAAAATTTGTTCTTTAAATATTAAAAGTAAAAAAAAGAAAATATTCCGAGTTAATAAAGAAATAGGCTTCATTGCTCATATTAAAGATCATATTTTTATTTTAGGTCTTCAGGGAGAATTAAGAATTCAAAATTTAAAATCAAAAAAAGTTTTAAAATCAATACCTATAGAGCCAAAAATAAAGTTAAACAGAATAAATGATGGTAAAACAGATCCTAGTGGAAATCTTTGGTTTGGTACCATGGACAATTTAGAGAGAAATATTGAAAAAGGATCTTTGTATAAGTTAGATAAAAATCTTAGATTAACTAAAGTTGACAAAAATTATAGAATTACAAATGGTCCAGCATTTATTGATGAATATAATCTTTACCACACTGATAGTCGGAAAAAAACTATTTATAAAATTAAGATTAATAAAAAAAATAAAATAATTAGCAAAAATATATTTAAAAAGTTTTCTCCTGAGGAAGGAGTCCCAGATGGAATGACTTTAGATAAAAATAAAAATTTATGGGTCGCACATTTTCGTGGGGCATGTGTCTCAGTATTTAACAGCAAAGCAAAATTAATTCATAGAATTCATTTTCCAGCTAAAAACATTACTAACTGTGCATTTGGAGGTAAAAATAATCAAGAACTCTATGTTTCAACAGCAACAAAAGGAATGAACAAAGCAGATTTGCGAAAATTTAGATATTCTGGCTTCTTTTTTAGTGTAAAAACTAACTCGAAAGGAATTTTACAGAAAAAATTTATTTTAAGTAATGAAGAAAAGAGATCTTTACTATGAGCGAATACCTACAAAGCTTTTAAGAGAAGATTTTAGATTATTAGGAACTTTTCTTGGTAAAGTAATAAAAGATCAAGAAGGCAATATTTTTTTTAATATTGTTGAAAAATTTAGGTTATTATCAAAGAATACTCTAACAGATAAAAATAAAAGTAAAGTTTTTTCAAAAATATCAACAGAAGTAAAAAAGCTTTCACCTGAAAATACATTTAAATTAACAAGAGCATTTTCACATATTCTAAATTTATTAAACCTAGCAGAATCAATTGATGCTTCAAGAAAGCTTAATGAATATGAAAATCCATATTTTAAAAATAAAAATCAAAATTTATTTATTGAAGATTTAATTGAAGGCCTTTTTAAAAATAAGAAAATTTCTGATAAAAAAATTTATGAACAGGCTACAAATCTAGATATTGGAATTGTTTTAACGGCACATCCTACAGAAGTAAAAAGAAGGACCTTAATTCAAAAATATGCAAATTTAATTTATATACTGGAACAAAGGCATCTTTATAAAAAATATCCATCCAAGATTATCGAATTAGACAGACAGCTATACTCAGAAATTACCATAATATGGAAAACTGATGAACTTAAAAGAACCAAACCTTCACCACTAGATGAAGCAAAATGGGGTTTAGCCGTAATCGAAGATAGTTTATGGGATACAATACCTAAGGTTTATAAGAGACTTAACGATATATTTAGGAAAAATTTAAAGAAAGATTTGCCTAGAGATTTTAATCCTATTCAATTTGGATCTTGGATGGGAGGGGATAGAGACGGAAACCCAAACGTGACTGCTGAAGTAACCAAGAAAGTATTACTATTTTCTAGATGGCAAGCTGCAAAATTATACGACAAAGAACTTACAAAATTAATACAAGATTTATCAATGGAAGAATGTTCGACAAAAATTAAAAAAGTAACTGGAAATAGTTTTGAGCCTTATAGAGTATTTCTAAGACCAATCAGAGATAAAGTAAGATTAACACATCAGCTAATCGAAAATCATTTAAATAATAATTCGATACTAGATGAAAAGAAATTGATAAGAAATAAATATGAAATTACACTTCCATTGAGAGAAGTAAGAAATTCTTTAAAATTAAATAAGGGAGACCATATTGCAAATGCAGATTTACTAGACTTAATGAGACGAGTAAGATGTTTTGGTATCAATCTTGCTAGATTAGATATAAGACAAGAAGCAGATCGACATAGTAAACTTCTAAATGAACTTTTTAGAAAAAAATATAATATTAAATACAATTCTTTAAGTGAAAAAGAAAAAATAAAATTATTAAATAAATCAATTAAAGAAAAAAAATATTTTGTTGATAGAATAAAAATAACTGACAAAGAAAATAAGGAAGTTTGGAATACATTTAAACAGATATCAAAATCCCCCAACGAATGTTTGGGTGCTTATGTTATTTCAATGACCTCTAAAGCATCTGATATTTTGTCAGTTTATTTTTTACAAATACAAGCGCAAATAAAGAATTTTTTAAGAGTTGTACCACTTTTTGAAACCTTAGATGACTTAAAAAATGCAAACAGTGTTATGAAAAATTTATTCAAACTTTCTTGGTACAGAAAAATGACAAGTGCTAAACAAGAAGTAATGATTGGATATTCAGATTCAAGTAAGGACGCAGGCAAATTATCAGCTAGCTGGCATCAATACAAACTTCAAGAAGAATTAAGAGGTCTAGCTAAAAAATATAAGTTTGATTTGATTTTCTTCCATGGTAGAGGAGGATCTCCAGGAAGAGGAGGTGGTCCAATTCAGGCAACATTAAAATCTCAACCAGCTGGAACTGTAAATGGTAAAATTAGAATTACTGATCAGGGAGAAGTAATTCAACAAAAATATGGATACAAACCTATAGCTGAATACAATCTTTGTAGCTACATTGGAGCGGTTATGGATGCCTCTTTAAATCCACCCCCTAGATCAAAGCCTAATTGGCGAGAGTTAATTCAGAGTATGTCTGAAATTTCAACGTCTGCTTATAGAAAATATTTAAATCAAAGCGAAGACTTTATCAGATACTTTAAAACAGTAACACCTCACAAGTCTCTTGGAAAGTTAGCTATAGGCTCCAGACCAACAAAAAGGAAGAATGTTGATAATATTCAGGGTTTAAGAGCAATACCATGGGTATTTGCATGGACACAAATTAGATTAATGTTACCAGCTTGGTTAGGAACAACAGAGGCTTTGAGATATGGATCAATAAAAAAGTTTAAAAAAACTATGATGGATATGGAAAAGAACTGGCCATATTTTGTTTCGACTATGGATATTTTAGACATGGTAATTTCAAAAGTTGATCCAGAAATATCAGTTATTTATGAAAATAATTTGGCTGATGCTCCATTAAGGAGAATTGGTAAAAAATTAAGATATCAATTTGATGCACTGGTCAAATTGCATAATAAAATAACTCCAAGGGAGGTGGTAAAAGAAAGAAAAAAATTTAGAAAAGCACTGTTCATTAGGAGCAATTATACGGAGATGTTAAACATTTTACAGGCAAATATAATGAATAAATTAACAAATAAAAAATACAAAAAGTTAGATAAAAAATTTCTTGATGATGCTTTAATGACATCTATAGCAGGTATATCTGCTGCAATGAAAAATACTGGATAAATGTTTGAATATCTAATTGCTTTTGGAGCAGGACTAATAAGTTTTTTGTCTCCATGTGTTTTACCTTTAATACCTGGATATATTTCTTATATCTCTGGTCAATCCTTACAAGAAATATTAAATAAACAAGAAATAAACTTTTTTCCGTTAATTTTATTTTGTTTAGGGTTCTCAACAGTTTTTGTTCTTTTGGGAGCTTCTGCATCATTTTTAGGTCAAACACTTTTACAAAATTCAGAAATATTAAGAATTGTAGCTGGGATAGTTATAATAATTTTTTCTCTTCAATTGATTGGAATAATCAATATTCCCTATTTAAATTTTGAAAAAAGATTTGATGCTAAAGAATCAAGAAATATTCTTTTTCCATATGTAATTGGTGTTGCTTTTGGTTTTGGTTGGACACCATGTATTGGTCCAATTTTAGGTTCAATTTTAGCCTTAGCATCTATTGAAGAAACTTTAACAAGAGCAGTCATATTATTAATTTTATACTCATTAGGACTTGCAATTCCTTTTGTTTTGTCAGGATATTTAATTCAAAGATTTTTATTATTTTCTAAGAACTTTAGAAAAAATATTAATTTAATATCAAAAATTGGTGGAATTATTCTTTTAGTAACAGGTATTTTGATCCTAACTAACCAATTACAAGCGATTGGATTTTATATAATTGAAATCTTTCCTTTTATGCAAAAATTCGGATAAAAGGTATTAATGAAGATTTATCAAATAGACTCAAGTGCTAGAAAAAAAGGATCAACCTCACGTGCACTTGCTAAAAAACTTTTAGAGAAAATTAAAAAACCTGGAGATGAGGTGATTTATCGTGATTTAGATGATGAAATGTTTTTTGTAAGCGGACTTACAGAGTCGGGTATGAAAATTGATGAAAAAGATCAGACAGAGCACCACAAAAAAATGTTCGAACTTTCTGATAAATTAGTAAAAGAGTTAAAAGAAAGTGATGTGATTATAATTTCAGCTCCTATTTATAATTATGGTCCTCCTGCAACACTTAAAGCTTGGTCAGATTTAGCAGCTAGAATTGGAGAAACATTTAGATTTAAACCTAATGGGAGACGGGAAGGGTTATTAAAAAATAAACATGCCTATTTAGTAATAACCTCTGGAGGAACCAAATTGAACAGCTCTGAGGATTTCTTAACTCCATGGTTAAAATTTATTCTTAATTTTTTTGGAATTGAAAAAGTAGATATTGTCAGTGCAGATCAAATGGCATTAGATTATGAAAAATCAATAATCGATGCAGAGGCACAAATAGAAAAATTATTTAAAGATTAAATTTTCTTTTTAAATGTCTAAGTTTCCCCTCGGTACTATCAAAATCAATATAACAACCTTGTAAAAATCTTTCACCTTCTTTAGTTTCATAAGATGTTCTACCATGTAGTAATCGATGATTATCCATCATTATTAAGTCTTTAGGCTCAAGTTTAAATTCAATTCTATATTTCTCAGAATTATACATTTCAGATAGTTTCTTTCTTGCTTTATAATAAAGATCTAATTTGTCTTTATCTAAAATTGGAACGTAGTCTAGTCTAGGACTAAATCTAACTTGTCTAAAACTTTTATCATCGTTAAGTTCAATTAATGGAGAGATGTTTTCTAATATTACCTCTTTATCTACAAATCTAAATCTAACTTTTACTTCTGTTAAAATATCATAAAATTCTGGAAATTTACTTCTTAATTCTTCCGTAACAGTATAACCGTCAACTAAAGATGATAGTCCGCCTGATACTTTACTTTCAATACAATGTAATAACTGAATACACGGCACAGGATTTCTATAAGGATTATCAGTATGAGGAGCTAAGGCTAAAGATGTGTAAGCAAGATCATTAGGGTCTGGTTTAGATTTAACATTAAAGTATTCTCCAAAATTTGTTCTTCGTACACTTCCTATGGAATTTGCAAATTCTACAATATAGTTTTTCGATATTGGAATATTTTTTATAATAACAAATCCATATTGATAAAAAGAAACAAGCAAATCATGCATTTCCTTACTTTCATAAAAATCTTTTTGGTACTGAAAATTTTTAATATTTTTAAGTCGCGAGTCCCATTTAGTTTTTTCTATTGATTTAATAACAATATCTTCTTTAGAAAATTCTAAAGCAATTTTATCAATTTCTAGTTTTGAAGTAACACCATCATTAAAATCAATTTCCAAATATTTTTCATTAATATTTGCCTTATTTATTGAAATATCACTACTTAAGGAGGTAGGATCAAAAAGTCTCTGTTGAGTTCCTTTATCTATGTATTCTTCTCCATTTACTCTTTCACGTAACCAGAATGGGTGAATTTCTTTTTTTTCGGATCCATTATTGTAAAAAACCTTATTTTGATTTAGCTCAATTTTCATAATTACCAACTGAGGATTATTTAAAATTTAACTTTAATCAACATAAATTAAATAGTAAGAGTTCTGTGTGATTAATTTTGATAGAAAAAAATACCCTATATACGCTAGTTTTTTAAATCAATTAGCAAAGGATTTAACTAAGTTCTATAATTCAAAATTGAACAGAACCTTTAAAGTATCTAACAAGCTAAAAGGTAAAGGTTATGATCCAGTAACTACTTCAGACAGAGCTTTTGAAAAATTTATACGTTCAAGGATTAAAAAAAAATTTCCTAAACACCAAGTTATTGGTGAAGAATATGGTTCAACAAATTCAAAAAGTGATTATACTTGGGTAATTGACCCTATAGATGGAACAAGATCCTACGTTATAGGTAACCCAACTTGGAGTAATTTAATTTCATTAAATTTTAAAGGAACACCAATTCTGGGATTAGCAAACTTTCCAGTTCTAAAAAAATATTATTTAAATTATTCTGATAAACTTGCCTATGTTGTTTCTCAAGGAAAAAAGAAAAAATTATTGGTAAATAAAAAAGCTACGTTTAAAAATGTAAAGGTTTCTGCAGCATTTCATGGATGGTTGTCATTAAACAAACAAAAAAAAATTCCAAAAATTTTGAAATTAATGCAATTTCCATGCAGTGATGCTTTAAGTTATTCTCACTTAACGGAGGGAAGAGTTGATATAGTAATACAGTGCTCAAATAAAATTTGGGATATTCATCCACTAATACCAATTATTAAGGCAGCAGGTGGTATCATTAGTACCTGGGATAATAGAGATGCTACTAATGCTGGAAATATCTTAGTCTCTTCAAATAAAAAAATTCACAATAATTTTCTAAAATTATTAAAACCAGTATCAAAATGATACCAGAAAGAGCACAAGTTATTTTAGATTTTTGGTTTAAAGAAACTCCTTTTGAAACGCGTTTCAAAAAAGATGAAATCTTTGATAAAAAAATCAGAGATAATTTTCTAAAAGATTATGAGCTTGCGTGTAATAATGAGTATGACGACTGGCAAGATAACCCAATGAGCTGCTTAGCTCTTGTAATTTTGTTTGATCAGTTTTCTCGAAATTTATTTAGAGGTGATAAAAAAGCTTTTGATCAGGACCAAAAAACAAGATTAATTGTAAATGATGCAGTTTACTCTGGCTATTTAGAAGCCATGAATGTTGATCAAAGATTTTTTATGCTATTACCTTTAATTCATAGTGAGGAAATTAGTGATCACGAAATGGCATATTATTTATTAAATAAATATTTAAGAGAGCATGAAGAATATCATAAAATAAAAAAGTTTTGGCAGGATCATACAAAAGCTATTAGATTATTTCATAGATATCCACATAGAAATGAAATGTTAGGACGAGAATCTACCGAAGAAGAAAAAGAATTCTTAAAAGGTCCAAACTCTTCTTGGTAAAATGAATTTAGAGTTTATTTTCAAAATTATTGATAAAGACGATTGGCAAAAAGCTAAACAAACTGGAACTTATGGAGGATCAAAAAAAGATATTGAAGACGGTTACATACATTTCTCAGAAGAAGATCAAGTAGAGGAAACACTAAGAAGACATTATCCAAAAAAAGATAATTTACTTTTATTAAAAGTGAATGCATTTAAACTTGAGCACTTACTATGGGAACAGGCTTCAAATGGAGATATGTATCCGCATTTATATTCGCCTTTAGATATTAAAAATGTTGAGGAAGAATTTGAGTTGCCATTAAATGATGATGGAAATCATATACTTCCAGAGATTTTAAAAAAATATCAGTTTAGTCGTCCAAGATAATTAACCATAATTACACCAACAATAATTAAAATTATTCCTACAATTCCGTAAATATTTGGGACCTGATTAAGTTTTAATACTGCAAATAGAACAACTCCCGTTACTGTTAGCCCGCTATATGTTGCATAAGCAAAACCAACTGGAAGAGCATGCATTGCTTTTGCAATTGAAAACATTGTAATACACATAAATAGAATGCATAAAACAGAAGGAGTTAATTTTGTAAATCCTTCAGAAATTTTGGCTAAGCTATTAGATGCAATTCCAAAAGAAATACCTAAAGCTAAAAATAAGTAACCCAACAAAGGTTTCATATTATTGATTTCCTAATAAATTTACCATTAATACCCCAACTATAATAAATGCTAGGCCTATCATAGAATATAAATTTGGAACTTGATTATATTTAATTACACCAACAATGACTGTTGCAATAATTGTAAGTCCCGCAAAAGAAGCGTAAGTAATTCCCATAGGAATATTTTTCATTACTAATGAAAGTGCATACATACACAATACAATTGTAATTGCTGTAATTATGCTTGGAACAAGAAGTGTAAAACCCTCAGCACTTTTTGCAAAACTATTTGAAGTTACACCTAAAAATACTGCAATACCTAAAAATAAATATGAACTAGCAAGACTCATACAATAACTTTAAATGAATTTTGAGAGAATATATATAATTATTTAAGAGACCATTTTATAGCATCTTCCATTCTATCATCTCCCCAGAATATTTCATTTTTCACTATAAAAGATGGACTACCAAAAATTTTATTTTCACGAGCTGAATTTGTGTTTTCGTTATATTTTGCCTCTATATTTTCTGATTTTGCCTCTGCTATTATTTCATCCTTATTTAAATTTAATTCAGTACAAACCTCAGAAATGCTAGGTTCAATTGCAGGTTCTTTGCCTTCTTGGAACCATTTTTTATAAGTCAGTATTACAAATTTTTCTCCCCAGCCTTTTTCAAAACCAAAGATTGCTATTTGATTTGCTAAATCGAATTCTGATAAAGGGTAGGGAACTGGTGTTTTAGCAAAAAAACCATATCCTTCTGCTCGTCTTTCAATATCTCTCCACATGTAATTGACTTTATTAATTTTGTCTTTTGGAAATGGGATATTATTCATTTCCTTCATAATTGCTCTAACTGAAAAGGGTTTCCAATTAAATTTTACTTGATGTTGTTTTTCAACATCAAGTATTCTAGTCACAGAAAGATAGGTGTAAGTACTCCCTATTGAAAAATAAAAATCAATACCACTCACTTACTTTGGCATAGGTGTAGCACCAGTTTCTAAACTGACAATTTTTCCATTATCATATTTATAAACTGCCATTACAGCCTCTACATTTCCATCATCAAAAGTAACAAATGAATGATGAACACCAACTTCGTCATTTTCATAAACAACTCTTACTTTATCTTGATTTATGTCGCCACTCATTGCCCATTTGATAACATCACTTTTGCCTAAAACATTTCCTGACTTATGCATTGTGAATTTAAAATCATCATGCAAAAGATCATTCATCGTTGCTTCATCTTTATTTTTTATTGCAGCACTATATTTTTCTAATATCGACATATTATTCCTTTCTATTTATTCTCCTGGTTTTTTATAACTTTTTGAAACATCAGCTGCCTTTTTAAATGCACTGTTGTAATCAAATACTTCATGAACCATTAGATCCGACATCA
This sequence comes from uncultured Pelagibacteraceae bacterium, assembly GCA_902586485.1. Lineage (GTDB taxonomy): Bacteria > Pseudomonadota > Alphaproteobacteria > Pelagibacterales > Pelagibacteraceae > Pelagibacter. The sequence goes on from CACIHO010000001.1 coordinate 119,708, forward strand.
TTCCACTATTTAAAACAGTTACTTTCATTGCAAGAACACTTTCGTAATCTCCTTCAACGCAAAAAAGGACATCAAAACGTCCTCTTAACCACTCGTAACTTATAGCTTTTACGCCTAAGCTATCACACATGGATTTCATTACTGCACCTCTATCTGCAGCAGGGTCAGCATGCATTTTTTTTAATAACTCAGGACTTGCCTTTCCAATTACATAAAATTTAGACATTATTCCTCCTTGTTACCAATAATTTAGTAACCTAGTCTAGCAGAAATTATTCTGTATGTGTAGCCTTAGCCTTCTACTATACTTTAGCTAATTCATAAATTTCATAACCAGTCATTACCTCATCAAACACAGGTTTTGAGACTGGATTTGATCCATCTAAAAATGAATGAAGTGCTGCCATGTCATGAACTGCAATTTTAAACATTATTGTTGATTTATCAGGTGAGACACTAGCTATTGTTTTTGAAACATCCGCAACTTTTTTTCTTTCAGCCATACCCTCATCTGATTGCATAAAGCCCATAAACTTTTCAAAGGCTCCTTCTTTTAACTTTCCTACTACTAAGATATCTTTCATTTTAACCTCCTATTTTATTATCCTGAAAAATTTTCCATAAAGTCCCCATCCATTGGAGTGATTTTTGCTGAGTCTAAATCAACTCCAGCTGCAGCTCTTGCTGCGTGAAGCTCTTTATCATTTTTAAATGCCTCAAACCCTTCCATAGTTGCATATTTTACAATCACTGTAAATTTTGAAGCATCTTCTTTTGATACACCAGCGAAAATAATGGTTGCACCAAATCCTTTAATTTTTTCAGCATTAGCTTTAACCATATCCCTCCATGCTGAAAACGATTTTATATTTTCCTCTATTTTTATAATCATATTCTATCCTCCATAAATTGTTTTCGAAGTCTCCTCTACTTTTTCTTTACCATTTGGTATTAATTTGAAAATAAATGCATAGCAATTATCCATTAAAGTTTTTTGATAAGGTTTACCAAACATTTCATCAACAGTAGAATTTATACTTGAATTTATTTTATCTTCTGAAACACCCTCATTTGTAAGAAATTCTCTAGTAACCTTTGCTGCAGCCAGACTATTTTCTTTGTAAGCCAAATCTCCATTTGGAAGCTCACCTTGTTTAATAAATTGAGTAGATGTAAAAATTCCTGCACATTTTAAAGATTCTGATATTTCTTTATTACTTATTTTTGCGTGTGAAGTTGCTGTTAGCAGAAACAATAAAAACGTAAAAATTATTTTTTTCATTATTTTCCTTATAAGTTGTATTTAATCTATCTAACTTTAAAAGATTGTTACATTTTTACGAATGAGTCTCTTGTGTTTATAACGCGCGACAGATATGCATTTTGAGAGTGTAAAAAATGTTGATTATGCTGTTTTATTTAATTTAAATATTTGATAGTAATTACTTATGATCGAGAAGTTTAATGGAATTGTTTATCTAATCATTTTTATTGTTCATTTCCTTGTTTATGCTGTTTATGCTTTCAGAGCTATAGTTGGAACAAAGAGTTTTATGGATCAATATAACATCGATCATTCGGCAGCTGTGATTACAAGATTTTTTGGAGCTCCTTTTGTTGGGTCTTTCCTAATGGCTATTTATATTATGTTCGTTAGAGACGGTGGAGTAAATGGAACTTGGGCGTTCTTTAATTTAGTATTTGTTCAAAATTTAATGTACTTAATATTTGGTATTTATACCATTTACATAAATAAACTTGGACACACTGAAAAGACTAACAGTGAAGGTGTAATAGCTGCTGGAGTACTTACAATTTTAAGTGCTATTCTTACTTACGGATTAGCTGATAAAATTTATATTTAAAACCAATTAGGTATTGGCAGACCTTTTTCTTCTAAAAATTTTTTATTAAACATTTTAGTTGCGTATTTGTCACTTCTATCACAAAGAATAGTAACAATAGTTTTTCCTGGCCCTAACTCTTTTCCCATTCTAATTGCTCCTGCAATATTTATCCCACAGCTTGTACCTAAACTTAATCCTTCGTTTTGAATTAAATCATAAAGAATAGGTAGTGCCTCATGATCATCTATTGAATAAGCATTATCAATCTTAGCTTCACCAAAGTTAGCTGTTACTCTACTTGAACCAATTCCTTCAGTAATTGATCCACCCTCCGATTTAAGTTCACCATTTTTTATGTAATTATAAAGAGCAGAACCTTTTGGATCAGATAGGTAAATTTTTATATCTTTATTCTTTTCTTTAAGAGCATTGCTAACACCTGAAATTGTGCCTCCAGTACCTGAAGAACAAACAAAACCATCAACTTTACCATCAGTTTGTTCCCAGATTTCTTGACCTGTTCCCTCATAATGTCCTCTAGCATTTGCAGTATTATCAAACTGGTTAGCCCAAATAACCCCGTTATTATTTGTAGGTCTTAGTTCATCTGCAAGTCTCGCTGCTACTTTTACAAAGTTATTGTCATCTTTATAAGGCTTAGGTGGAACTAATCTTAATTCAGCTCCAAGGTTTCGAAGTAAATCTTTTTTCTCTTGTGTTTGATTATCATTCATTACAATTATAGTTTTGTAGCCAAGAGAATTACCTAAAAGACCCAAACCTATTCCTGTATTACCAGCTGTTCCTTCAACAACAGTCCCACCTTTAGAAATTAATTTTTTTTCTTGAGCATCTTTAATTAATGCAAGTGCAGCTCTATCTTTTACTGATCCTCCAGGATTTAAAAATTCTGCTTTTCCATAAATGTTACACCCAGTAATTTCAGAGGCTGCTCTGAGTTTAATTAATGGAGTATTTCCTATTCCAGATATAAAATCGTTTTGGATATTATTCATTATCTGATTTTTTATCACTATCAGATGTAATTCCATAAGGTTTAAATTCACTATCTGCTATTCCAACACTTCTTGCAGGAATTCCAACCATTACAGCATTTTCTGAAACATCTTTTGTAATAACTGCATTTGCTCCAATTCTAGCACCTTTGCCAACGACTACAGGACCTAATACTTGTGCACCTGAACCAATAACTACATCTTCTTTTATAGTAGGATGTCTTTTCATATTTCTTTGGTCATTTGAATTAATACTTGGAGCAATTCCACCTAACGTAACCATGTGATAGATAGTTACATTATCCCCAATGTCTGAAGTTTCACCAATCACAACACCCATTCCATGATCTATAAATAAATTTTTTCCAATTTTTGCATTAGGATGAATTTCTATTCCAGTTAAGAATCTTGAAAATTGAGAAATGATTCTTGCTATCAAATGAAATTTTGCAGTACTAAAAAAATTTGCTATTCGATGAAAAAAAACTGCTTTAACACCAGGATAAGTTAATATCAAACTTAACTTTGACCTTGCAGCAGGATCTCTATCAATTATGGATTGTAAAAAATCACTCATATTTCTTTAGTTTAGTTGCTGTTGATTAAAAAATTATATGCCTTATATAGTACATAATTGCTTAATTTAAAGAGGTTTAAATGTATAAAAACACCAATTGTTTTCATCTAGCCATCCCGTGTGGAGACTTAGAGATCGCAAAAAAGTTTTACAGTGAAACTTTGGGATGTAGATTAGACAACTCAGCACAAGAGTGGGCAGATGTAGATTTTTGGGGCAATGAATTAACTCTTCATAAAAGTGAACATAAATTAGATAATGAGAGACACGACGTTGATATGGGGAACGTGTCCGTCCCTCATTTTGGAGTTCACTTATCTAGAAAAGATTTTGATGCACTGAAACAGAGACTTAAAGATAGTGGTACAAAATATTATGACGAGCCTTATCTTAGATTTAAGGGAACCAAGTACGAACAAGAGACATTTTTTGTAAAAGATCCTAACGAAAATATTTTAGAAATTAAGACGTTAACTGCAAATCCAGAATAACCTAATAACTTGATGGAATACCTAGTATTAGGTTTCTTTACTGGTCTTAGTTTAATCTTAGCAATAGGTGCTCAAAATATTTTTGTGATAGAGCAAGGTTTAAAAAAAAAGCATGTCTTTTTGGTTTGTTTTGTTTGCTCAATTTCAGATTTAATTCTAATATTTTTAGGAATTTTTCTTTTTCATTATTTTATACAATATTTTAATAATACAATTGAATTTATATTTAATATTCTTTTAGTAATTTTTTTAATTCATTTTATTTATTCAAAAATTAAACAGTTAAATTCTAATGTTATTATTAATAATGAGGCTCAAAATTATACAAGGTTAAATATATTTTTAAAAACTCTTGGTTTTACATACTTAAATCCCCATGTATATTCTGACACAGTGTTTTTTTTAGGGAATTTTTCAAAAAACTTTGTTTTATATCAAAAAATTTTATTTGGAGTAGGAGCTTCAATTGCATCTTTTATTTTCTTTTTCGCAATAGGATATTTATCAAAAAATTTATCTAAATATGCTAAAAGTGAAAAAGTCTGGAAAGTGATAAATATATTTATAGTATGTTTTATGGCTATTTTAACATTGTTTATTATTTCAGAAATGATTAGATAAGTTATGGCAAATATAAAGTTCACCAGTGTACATAAATCATTTGGTTCTAATAAGATAATTAAAAATTTTAATCTTCAAGGTAAAGAGGATGAGTTTCTTGTATTAGTTGGACCATCTGGATGTGGAAAATCAACCCTTCTAAGAATGATTGCAGGATTAGAAAAAATAGATGAAGGTGAAATCTTTATTAATGATCAAAAAATTAATGAACTTCATCCCTCGAAACGTCAAACTGCAATGGTTTTTCAATCTTATGCACTTTACCCTCATATGAATGTTTATGAAAATATGTCGTTTGGTTTAAAAATAGAAAAAAGACCAAAAGAAGAAATCAATACAAAAGTTATGCAAGCAGCAAAAATTCTAAAAATTGAAGAACTTCTTGAGAGGAAACCAAAACAATTGTCTGGAGGTCAAAGACAAAGGGTTGCAATAGGAAGAGCTATCACAAGAAATCCAAAAATATTCTTATTCGATGAACCATTATCAAATTTGGATGCTGCTTTAAGGGCTGAAATGAGAGTTGAAATATCAAAATTACACAATCAAATAAAAACTAACATGATATATGTTACTCATGATCAGGTTGAAGCTATGACTTTAGCAGACAGAATAGTAATTTTAAATCAAGGTAATATTGAACAGGTCGGGACTCCTGAAGAAATTTATAATGATCCTGCAAACATATTTGTTGCTCAATTTATTGGTACACCCAAAATGAATATTCTAGAAATTGATGAAAAAAACGTAATTTCTGACAATAAAATTAAGTTATTAGGTAATGATATTGTGTTTGATAATTTAAAACTCAATAAATCAAAACACTTTGTAGGTATTAGACCTGAACACTTAAAAGCAAATCAAGAAAATCAATTTAGTTTTAATCCTGAAATTGAATTAATCGAAAACTTAGGTAATGAAAAAATTGCTTACATGAAAAAAGAGGAACACCAATTAAGCGCAAAAATCCCGAGCAACTTAGATATTGGAAATAAAATTGGATTTGATCTAATTGACATTTTTATTTTTGACGAAAATGGAAAAAGGTTAAAATCTTAGCACAACTTACAATTGACAAATTTCAATTTTCTCCCAATTTTTTAGTATTTGCTATGAGACTAGCACATACCTGGTATGTGACAGTGAGTAGTTTGCGAATCATTCTCAAATTAATATAGTTTTATTTATAAATAGGAGGGGAAATGAAGAATATAATAAGATTGTTTTGCGTAATATCTTTTTTTATTTCAAGCATTGTTTACGCAGACATAAAGTTTTGGACTACAGAAGTTCAGCCTGCCCGAATGGCTAAGCAAGAGGAAATGGCAAAAGCTTTTGAAGCTAAAACAGGAATTAAAGTAGAGGTGATCCCAGTAGAAGAAAAAGATTTGGGAACTAGAGCTACAGCAGCTGCTGCAGCAGGTGATTTACCAGATGTGATCTACCACACTTTACAATATGTATTACCATGGGCTGAAGCTGGAATTTTAGATGTGGACGCTAACAATGATGTAGTTAAAGACCTAGGTAAAGATACATTTGCACCTGGTGCGCTTAACATGGCTAAAAAGGGTTCAAAAATTGCAGCCGTTCCAGTTGATGGATGGACACAAATGGTTGTTTACAGAAAAGACCTTTTTGAAAATGCAGATTTAGCACCACCAACAAGTTATGCAAACATTGTTGCTGCAGTTGAAAAATTATCAAAACAAAACGGCATGTTTGGTTTTGTTGCTGCAACAAAAACTGATGAAAACTTTATGAGTCAGGTACTAGAGCATGTTCTTTTAGCAAACGGTGTTAATATTGTTAAAAAAGGTGGTATCAAGAAACAAGGTAAGAAACTTAAAGAAGCATTAGAGTTTTACAAAGTAATTGCTAAAGCAAGTCCTCCAGGAGAATTGTACTGGAAACAATCTAGAGCACTTTACTTTGCTGGGAAAACTCCAATGATTATTTGGTCTCCATTTATTATGGATGAGCTTGCTGGTTTAAGAGACTCAGCTCCACCAACAATCAACAGTGACCCAACATCACCTGAACTAGCATCTAAAACTGGTTTCATTACTAATTTTAGTGGACCTAGTAATAAAAAAGGTGCTGCATGGGCAGATGTTAGATACTTTGGTATAACAGCTGATGCTGATACTGATGAAGCTAAACAATTTGTCATGTACTCTATGGATGAAGGTTACGCAAGTACACTTTCTATAGCTCCAGAAGGTAAATTTCCTGTAAGAAGAGGAAATTCAAGTGACCCTGAAGCTTTCACAAAAGCTTGGAGTAAACTACCTGTAGGAGTTGATAGAAAAGCTCCTTTGTCAGATCTCTATGACCCAGATGTTATAAACAATATAGTAGCTGGTTTAGATACTGCAAATAGATGGGGTGTAAAAGAAGGTGAATTATCAAGAGCATCAAAAGTCATTAATTCGCAATTTTTAAACAGAATCACTAGACTTTATATTGATGATCAAATTGATGTTGATGAGGCTGTTAAAATGATTAACGACTCATTAGCTAAATTCAAATAATTTAATTATAATAAAAAAGCGGATAATATTAATTATCCGCTTTTTTTATGAATGATACTTTAGCAAATACAGAAAAAAAAACTGCATACATATTAACTCTACCTGCAGTACTTTTAGTTTTTGCAATAATTCTATTTCCAATTTTTGCAAATGTTTGGATCAGCTTTAAAGAGGTTGAATTAAAAGATATAAGAATTCCCGAACCAAGAGCAAAAAAAATTGTAAAATCTATCTCTGAAGAGCCATCAAAAATAAAAATATTGTATAAGTTAAGAAATAGCTCATTACTTCAAGAGATCAGAGACGTTTCATTTAATGATAACTTTCCAAAAAATTTTGAAATTGAAAATTTAGACTCAAGATGTGAATATAAAAAGTCCTCATTAAAATGTGAATTTGGCAATTGGCCAGCTAAATATAAGGAAAATTTTCAAGTAATTTTTTCAACAAACGATGGATCAAAAATTGATAAAAAAAGGCTAAAATCTGTTAAACCAAAACTAGACGGGCAATCAGATAATATTTTACTTAATACCAACTTTACTCTTAAAAACTTCAAAAAAGTTTTATTTGAGAATGAATTTGTAGATTTACTACTTACAACTTTTTATTATACATTTTTTGGAACTGTTGGCTCAATAGTATTTGGTATTTTAACTGCTCAAATGGTTAATCAAAAGTTTTATGGAAGAACTTTTATGAGAAGTGTTTTACTTTTCCCATATGTAGCCCCTGTTGTTGCTTTAGCTTACACATGGGAACTGTTATTAGACCCAAATAGTGGTACGCTTAATAGTTTATTATTAAATTATCAAATCATTGAAACTCCAATAAATTTACTTGGACAAAAATATATTGAAATTAGTATTTTTGGTTTTGATTTTAAATTAAGACTTGCTCTAACTACAGTTATAATGTTTGAAATTTGGAGGTATTTCCCTTTAGCGTTTTTATTTATTCTTGCAAGACTTCAAGCAATACCAAAAGAATTATATGAAGCCGCCGATGTTGATGGCGCAAGTCCATTTCAAAAATTTTTTAAAATTACCCTTCCACAAATTACTGCGGTAATTTCGATTTTATTCATGATTAGATTTATATGGAATTTTAATAAATTTGAGGATGTCTTTTTATTAACTGGAGGCGCATCAGGAACAAGGACTTTACCAATAAATGTTTATCAGCAAGGTTTTGCAATATCAGATATTGGAATGGGTTCAGCTGTTTCAATAGTAATAGTTGTATTACTTTTAATGTTTATGTTTTTTTATTTTAGACTTTTAGGGAAGAGGGTAGATGAGAACTAAAAACACAATTATATTTTCATTAATTTCTACATTATTCTTAATTTTTTTAATTTCGATTTGGAAAATATTAGCTACATTACAAGGTTTAAGCATCAATAGTTTTAATATAGAATTACTATTCTTACTAGGATTTTTAATATCATTAAGTCACCTTGGAATAGGTAATAAAATTAAATCAATTTATAAATCAATAATTTTTTCTTCTGTATTTGTTTTTTGCGATGGTTATTTAATTCAAAAATTACCTGTTTGGTATAACGTGGGGGTATTTTTAATATTATATTTTTTTAGTTATAAAATTGGAAAATACAGTTTTATTGGTTTAAAAGAAGAACACTCAACTCAAGTCATTTTATTTGACTTTTTAACTTTATTTGGAATTCTGTTTTTTTCATTTGTAATATTATTCCCGTTTTACATGATGTTAGTGACAAGTTTTAAGACACAGATTGCATTATTGGTAAATCCTTTGGATTTTAGTATTAACTTTGGGCAAGATATAAAAGATTTATTTAAATCCTACTTTGTTATTTTTAAATCCTATAAATTTGGTAAATATATTCTTACTAGTACAATAGTTTCCGTTGGCACAGTTATTATAACTCTTCTTTTTGCAATTCCTGCTGCTTACGCAGTAGCAAGATTAAATTTCTTTGGAAAAACATTTTTGTCTACATCCATACTTATAATATATATGTTCCCAGCAATTGTGCTTGTAATTCCACTTTACACAATTTTTAGTCAACTAGGTTTGCGAAATTCAATAGAGGGATTATTGATAGTTTATACAGCAACGACACTTCCAGTAGCAATTTATATGCTGCAAGGTTATTTTAAAAGCATACCAAAAGAATTAGAGGAAGCAGCAATATTAGACAAATTGAGTTGGTTCGGAATTATAACAAAAATTATTATTCCTTTAAGCATCCCTGCTATTTCTTCTGTGGCACTATATGTATTTATGATTGCATGGAATGAGTTTTTATTTTCTTTAATGTTCTTGGATAACCCTAATTCCTTCACATTATCAAGGGCAATTCAATATCTAAGTGGTGACGCTGAAACCCCGAGACAATATTTAATGGCAGGATCAGTTGTTGTTACATTGCCTGTATTGTTTATATTTGTTTATTTTGAAAAATACCTAGTAAGTGGTCTAACAGCAGGTAGTGTAAAGGGTTAATGAAAATTTCAATTAATAAAGCCAAAAAAACTTTACTTGCTAACAGAAGAAGAGGGTACACTTTACCAACTAATAACAAACTTTACCCAGCTCAATGGAATTGGGATTCTGGTTTTATAGCATTAGGATATTCTTATTTTAACTTAAATTTTGCATTAAAAGAAATTAACACATTACTCGATGGACAATGGAAGGATGGAATGGTTCCACATATTTTATTTCATAATACAAAAACAAACTATTATCCAAATTATACTGCATGGAATTGTGGTAATAAAATCCACTCATCTGGAATAAGTCAGCCACCAATATTAGCAACAATTATAAAGGAAATTTTAGATAAAAATAAAATTACCGAATCACAACTTTTAAATATAAAAAAAATAATTAAAAAAATTAAAAAATTTCATGAATGGTTCATTCAATTTAGAGATCCAAAAAAAACTGGTTTGGTATCAATTTTGCATCCTTGGGAAAGTGGATACGATAATTCTCCAATATGGGACGAACCAATGAATAAAGTAAAAATTGAAAAAAATATAAAATATAAAAGAGCTGATAATAAGGTTGTAAATCCAGATTATAGGCCACTTCAAATTGATTACGACAGGTATGTCACAATCAAAAATAATTTAAGAAAAATTAAATACAATCCAAAAAAAGTTTACAAATCATCCTTTTTTAATGTAGTAGATGTTGGTTTTAATTCTATTTTTTTAAAAGCAAATAAAGATCTATTAAAGTTGCTAGAAAAGTTTGACTTAAAACAAACAAAAATTAGCAATTATATAAAATTAACAGAAAAAAATTTTTTTAAATTGTATGATAAAAAAAAAGAAACTTTTTTTTCAAAAGATATAAGAAATAATAGAAAAATATTTATTCCTTCGATAACTAATTATTTCATACTATTTGCTGATTTGAATAATGATAAAATAAATAAAAAACTTATTAAAAATCTTAAAAAACATAATACTAAAGATAAATATTTCTTTTCATCTATAAAACCAAATCACAAAAGCTTTGAGGAAAAAAGATACTGGCGAGGACCTGTTTGGATTAATTGCAATTGGTTTCTTTACAAAGGATTAAAAAATAAAGATAAATATTTTTCTAATCTTATAAAAAAGAGCACTATTCAATTATTAGAAAAAAAAGGTTTTTTTGAATATTTTAGCTGTAAGAGTGGTAAACCGATGGGTGCAAAAAATTTTTCGTGGTCAGCAGCTCTTTATCTAGATTTAAAGTTAAATAAAAATTAATCTTTTATTTTTTCCCATTCTGCCATTCCACCAGAAATATTTTTAACATTTTTAACCCCCATATCTTTCATGGTTTTAGTAGCAAGAGTGCCTTGACCACCTACACCACAAAAAACTACAAATTCTTTGTCTGGATTATTTTTAAAAATATCATTTTCTAAAGGACTTCCTTCTGCTAAATAAAATTCTAGTAATCCTCTATCCATATGAATGGCATTTCCTATTGTACCTTTAGAAAAACTTTCTTTATCTCTTACATCAATAAATTGGACATTAGAGTCATTTAATTTTTGTTTAGCGTCTTCTGCAGTAATATTTTCTATTTCATTTCTAACACTCATTAACTCATCAAATTTTTTCATATGTAATCCTTTTCCAATTAGTTTGAAAATCCGTATTTTCTTAATCTCACATCACCAGTTCTAGCATGAGCTTCCATACCTTCATATCTAGAAATTCTTGCACAAGCTGCACCTACTTCTTTGGTAGCCTCTTTACTCATTCTTTGAAAACTTAATGTTTTAATAAATTTCCCAACAAATAAACCACCTGTATACTTTCCTGCACCTTTTGTAGGTAAAATATGATTTGTTCCAGAACATTTGTCTCCATAAGCAACTGTTGTTTCTTCTCCTATAAATAAAGAGCCATAATTCTTAAGTCGATCATGATACCATTGTAAATTTTTTGTTTGAACCTCCAAGTGTTCTGGCGCGTAATCATCGCTTACTTTTGCAATTTCTTCGTCAGTATCACATAATATTATCTCACCATAATCTCTCCATGCTGCCCCAGAATTTTCTCTTGGTAAATCTGGTAGATCTTCAATTAATTCTGGAACTCTTTGCAATACATAATCAGCTATTTTTTTACTTTTTGTAAATAACCATGCAGGCGAATTATAACCATGCTCTGCTTGTCCAACAAGATCGTAGGCAACCATTTCAGGATCAGCTGTCTCATCTGCAATTACTGCAATTTCTGTTGGTCCTGCAAATAAATCAATACCAACTTTACCAAATAAAAGTCTTTTTGCTTCAGCAACAAATTGATTTCCTGGTCCAACTAAAATATCTGCTGGTGCATTTCCAAATAATCCGTTAGTCATTGCTGCAATAGCTTGAACACCACCTAAATTCATAATCACATCAGCGCCACACAAATCTGCCGTATAAACAATTGATGGATGCACACCAACACCAGGTTTAGGTGAGCTACAGACTATTATATTTTTAACTCCTGCTACTTTGGCTGTTGTTACGCTCATTACGGCAGATGCTATGTGAGCATACCTACCAGCTGGGACATAACAACCAGCAGTATTTACTGGAATTAATTTTTGACCTGCAAACAGACCATCAGATAATTCAACTTCAAAATCTTGACCGTAATTTTTTAATTGTGCTTCAGCAAATTTCCTCACTCTTTCATGAGAAAATTGAATATCATCTTTAGTTTTTTGATCTAAATTTTTTTTAATCTCTTCAATTTTTTCTTTAGAAATAATTACATCACCTTCATATTTGTCAAATTTTTTTGAAAGTTCTTTACATCCCTCTTCTTTGGTTTTTTCAATATCTTTTAGAATATTTTCTACTATTTCTCGCGTCTTAGTATCATCTGTAGATGAAGTTTTAGGTGATGTTTTTAGATATGTTATAGCCATTTTACTCCTTTAAAATTAAGATTATTTAAATGAAATTTTTTTAAATTTCAATGAAACATTTAGTCTAAAGCAACCACAGCAGCAGCAATCGATGCTAGTCTTGCTTGTGCTTCATCTGACCTACTTGTTATTACCACAGGCACTTTCCCTCCAACAACTACTCCTGCGGCACATGCACCACTGAAATAAATAAGCATTTTGACCAATGCATTTCCGGTCTCCACACTTGGTACCAACAATACATCCGCTTCTCCAGCAACCAAGTTTTTAATTCCTTTAATTGCTGCTGACTTTTTTGAAATACTATTATCAAATGCCAATGGACCAAAAACATCAGCATTTAAATTTTCTTTTTCAGCTAATTTAGTAATTTCCGCAGCTTCAATCGAACTTGGTACACTTTCTAAAACTTCTTCAGTTGCAGACAATACAGATACTTTGGGTCTTTCTATTCCTATTCTATTTGAAAAATTAACAACATTCTTTAAAATATGCATTTTTGTTTTCAAATTTGGCAAAACATTTAATGCTCCATCTGTAATAATTAATGGTTTGTCGTCTTTATCAAGGGTCATATGCCAAATATGACTGAGCCTTGTTTTACCTAGCAAATTATATTCACGTTTTAAAACTTCTTTCATTAAAACATCTGTATGAATATGTCCTTTAACTATTATTTGCACCTTACCTTCACTTGCTAATTTAGTTGAAATTTTAGCAGTTTCATTTTCTACAGGCTCATGGATAAGTTCATATTTAGAAATGTCCCATTTTATATCTTCAGCACATTTTTGTATTTCAACTTCATGACCTATAAATATTGGCTCAATTAAACCTTCATTAACTGCGTCTTGAACTGATAACATGGGCAAAGGTTTACCAGCATTTACAACTGCAACTTTAACTCCCTTTTTTTTATGAGCTAAATCTAACAAGTTGTTTGGGCAGACAATTTCTTTGTTTGAAAGCATTTGTTACAAATATGTGAAAAAAATGACCATGTACATATAAAATTTCTATAAAATATAGATAAAATAATTTTATAGGTTTATACTTTGTTTGAAAATGGAGATAGTAACCAAGATAGCGCCAATTATTTTGGCCTTGATAATGTTAGGCTTAGGCCTAGGATTAAAACTGGAAGATTTTGGAAGAGTATTCAAAACACCAAAAGATTTTATTGTTGGTTTTATTTCTCAATTAATAATTCTTCCAATTGTAGCATACATTTTAATTTTAATTTTTAAAGCACCACCTGAAATAGCAATAGGGGTGATGATCATAGCTGCAGCACCAGGAGGCGTAACCTCTAATGTAATGACAAAGTTTGCCGATGGTGATGTTGCATTATCAATATCTTTAACAGCTGTTATTAGTTTATTAAGTATTATCACTGTCCCTTTAATAATCTTTACATCTGCAGACATGTTAGGGATAAAAGAATTCTCTCAAAACATTTCAATGACAGGAATAGCTTTAAAAATGTTTTTAGTTGTAACAGTACCTGTAATATTAGGAATGATTATCAGAAAATTTGCTGAAAATTTTATATCCTCTAAAGTTGAAATATTTAATAAACTCAATATTATTTTGTTTGCTGTTTTTTTTGTAGCAGCTTTTTATTCAGAAAGAGAAAATTTTATTAGCTTTATTAAACAAGCAGGCCTAATTGCTTTGATTTTAAATATTTCAATGATGGTCATTGCATATTATATTGCAAAAGCTTTTGCTTCAGGTGTTAAACAAATGAAGTGTATTGCTTTAGAATGTGGATTACAAAATGGTACTTTAGCCTTATTTGTCTCTACGCAAATATTTGGTACTGATATATTGTATGCATTACCAACAGGTGCTTACGCACTAATCATGTATATTACAGGATTTATTTTTATATATATTTTAAGAAAGTCTAATTAAGAATTTATTATTCTTATCTGATTAAAAACTTTATAAATAAAATGACTTAAGCTAATCATATTTTTATTTACCATTCCCTCGGTTGTTATAAATGCACTATCTTTTGCATTAAATGAAATTAATTTTTTTTCATTTATATGAAGATATTTTTTATCAATTAAATATTTTAGTTTTCTAACAACGGTAGGCCTTGGAATACCAGTTATCTCAGAAATTGACATAGCATTTACACCTCTACTATCAGAGCCCATAACTTCTTTATGAAATGAACGCATATTTTTTTTTGGAGTAAAATCTTTATTTTTAACTGCATTAATTACTACAACCATACCAATACCCAAAGTTTCTAAATCTTTAAGTTCATTTCGCCATCTATTTATATAAATAAACCAAAATTTGTTAAACTGATACAAGCAGTAAGAAAAATTTTCTTTTATTGCTAATATTATTTCTTTAACAGAATAAATTTTATTTACTAATTTTTCTTTTTTTAAAATTTTATTAAATTCATGCAAGATATTTGCAACTTCTGTAAGAGTATCAACTGCCTTAGCTGAGTACAGCGTATCTCTTACAATAAAAATTTTCTTACCAGTTCTTTTAATTACTTTTTGTTTTTCTAATTCTAAAACTTTTCGTCTAATACTTTCTTTCGGAACTCCTAAATCTTTTGAGATATCTGAAATATTAATTTTATCAATCTCAATCGATTTTTTTTCATAAAACGTTTCATAGTTAATTTTTAAGCCATTTTGCCTGAAATATACAAGATCCTGATGTATCAAATATATAATGATGACGAACTTATCTATATCTTTCCAGTGATCATAAGCTCTAACAAACCAATTACTTGTTAAAGTAAAATAATAGGGTGCTAGTGCAGCAAAATTATCTTGAATTACTTTATTGATTATCTTTTCATCAATGTGTTCGGATATACTAGGTAAAGCATTCATGTTCTTTAAAAAAACCCAATATGAACAATATAAAATAATGAGTCAACCCATTTTGGACAAATATACCTATTTTAAAAAAAATAAATTTATGTTTAATCATCGTTATGAGTACAGAAAGCTTAAATAGAACATCCGAGTTAGAGACCCCTTCTCAATTTGTTGAAGCTCCGAAAAGAGTAAACGTGGATGTTCTAAAGCAAAGGCTTCTAGAGGAAAAAAAGAAGGAAAAAGTTAAAAGAACAATTATCTTGTCATCTGTTATCGTTTCTTTGGGTGCTCTAACAATGCTAACTTATTAAAGTTTCTAAATCTTTCTTTATTATATCCGGTATAGAAATTTCTTTTTTTGAGTTATTTTTATAACGGTTAAATTTATTTTGACCTGGATACATTATTTCTTTAACACCTTTTATCCTAGGAAGTTTTTTTATTGTTTTAATATTATCTTTAATTCTTTGTCTATAATTTTTTTGAAATAAATTTGCTTTAAAAGCAATAAATAAATGACCAATATTTTGTGGACCTGAAAAATCATCAAATGGATCTTTTACTCTTCCTGCATGATTTCCCCCAGTCAAAACTCCACTTAATATATCTACCATCCAAGCAAGCCCAGACCCTCTAAAACCTGCAATTGGTAATTGTACCCCTGCCAATGCTTTTTTTGCATTTGTTGTTGGTTTACCAAATTTATCTAGAGCAACTCCTACAGGAATTGATTGGTTGTTTCTCGCTGCAACTCTGATCTTTCCTCTATTAATTACTGAGATTGAAGTATCTAAAATAAATGGAATTTTAGAGTCGGTAGGGGATCCAAAACAAATTGGATTTGTTCCAAACAAAGATTTTAATGCACCATGTGGAGCTATTGCTGGAGGAGCATTTGTATAGATCATTGTAATTAAATTTTTTTTAACTGCTTGCTCAGCGTAATAACCTGATAAACCATAGTGACCACTATTTTTAACAGCTACCATTCCTATTCCAGTTTTTTTAGCATGTTTGATTACAGTTTTTATTCCTAAATCAGCAGCAACAAAACCAATGCTATTGTTTGCATCAATATGTGAAATAGATGGTGAAATTTTTTTAATTTTAATTTTTGGTTTTGGATTAATTACTTTTTTAGAAATTCGATCACAGTACATTTTAAGTCTTGATAAACCATGTCCATATGCTCCAACTAATTCAGCGTTAATTAATGCATTAGAAGAAATTAAAGCATGGTCTTTACTTAGACCAAATTTTTGTAAAATTTTAATGACTTGATTTTTTAGAATTGGGGTTTTCATTTATCCTTTACCACGCCAAGGAATAGTTTTTTCTATTATTTTTCTTAATGTAATATCAAATAAAAGACCTAACAGACCCATAATAAAAATCGTTATCCAAATAACCTCGTATTGAAAGTACTTTTTAGCGACATTTTCAACAAAACCAATACCAGTTGTACCTGCTAGAAACTCTGCTGCAACAAGTGTTCCCCAACACATACCGACAGCCACTCTAATACCTGTAAGAATTTCAGGAAGTGAATTTGGGAAAATTACATGTCTTAATATTTGTTTTTTTGTAGCCCCTAATGAGTGTGCTGCATGTATTTTTGAAAGCTGAGTTCCTGATGCACCAGCTCTTGCTGAAATAATCATGATTGAAAGTGAGACCATGAATAATAAAAATATTTTACCCGTATTATCTATTCCAAGAACTGAAATAATTAATGGCGCCCAAGCTAACGGTGGAACAGGTCTGTATAATTCGATTAAAGGATCAAAAAAGCCTTTAGCAAATCGATTTAAACCCATAAACAATCCTAATGGCACCCCAATAAGAATTCCAAATACTAAACCTAAAAATACCCTTAAGAATGAGTCCCATATGTGTCCATATGGAACAGGCACTTTAAATAATTTAAAGTCACCAGTAACAACCTTTAGAACATTGCTTTTAAAATTTTCTTTTACAATTCCATCTTTTGTATGTACCGGATATTCACCAGGTAACATATCTGCTATCCAATCTGGTAAAATAAATCCTACCATTTTACTTACATCAACCATCTCAATCCATAAAAGAGGAATATTTTTATAGCCAACACTTGGTTTTGACATCAGGATAAATTTATTAAAAGTATCAGATGGTTTTGGTAGCCACCTTCCTGATCCTTGCTCTGAACATGTTGGTCCACTCGCAACAATTGTTCCAGCAGGGAATAAAAGAATATCAATTAACCTTAATCCACCCTGCTCTTTATTTTGTAATTCATCAAACTCTATTATTGCTGCTTGCATTTCATTTAATGCATTAGGAGGATAGATGCTAGCAAACTCAATTCTTCTTGCAATTTTAACAATATTTTTTGCATAGTCAGATGCTATTTCTTCACTATCATCTAATCCTTTTCTGTAAGCTTTAATGTCATCTTTA
This sequence comes from uncultured Pelagibacteraceae bacterium, assembly GCA_902586485.1. Classification (GTDB taxonomy): domain Bacteria; phylum Pseudomonadota; class Alphaproteobacteria; order Pelagibacterales; family Pelagibacteraceae; genus Pelagibacter. The sequence continues at coordinate 137,512 of CACIHO010000001.1, forward strand.
AGTTGTTTGATTGCGCTCTTAAACTGTGGGTTATGGTTTTTTAATTTAAAAAATTTGTCGTCAATTTTTTTTAGTTCTGCTGCAGCTGTATGAAATTTTAAACCTTTATTGGTTTGAGGCGCAGTTGGTATCTCAATAGTATTTTCAATAGAACCACTTCCAGAGTCTATTGTGGTAATTCCCCAGCCACCTTGTTCATCAATAAGTTTCTGTCTCTCAGTTTTTTGTGTCTCTGTCTCAAAGGGATAATTTTTTTTTTGGAAATTAAAACTTAGAAGTTTTATTTCTTCTGTCATTTCCTGAAGTTTAATTTTGGTATCAATTTCCATTAACTCCTCACTAGTTAAAAATGGAATTAATTGAGAAGTTCTATCAATGTAACTTACAAGTATTGTTTTTTGTTGATCATTTAGATCTGGAGATGCTTTTATTTCATTTGCAATTTTTACAAGATTTTTATTTTCAATTTTAATAATGGATGTGCTTTTAAATTCTCTTTCTTCAATAGGGAATTGGTATTTTAAACCTAACAACGACTCGTTAATTTTAGCAACCTGACATAATTCGTTCGCCGATTTTGGATAAAAACCTTTTGCAATATCCCATGAATAATAAAGCCAAAGCATTAGAATTGCACTGCTACCAACAATTACCCAGTGTGTTCCACCTTTTGCTCTTTCAGGATTACCAAAGACAGCATCAACCTTTTCAGTTCTTATTAATCTTCTTCCATAAAGAATGCATCCAATTACAGCCACAAATATTAAGATGGTTACAAATTGGGTTAACATTTAATTTTCTTTACCCATTATTTCTTCTTCCATATTCCAAATCATGGACAAAATTTCCTCTCTTGTAGATGAAAACTCTTTGTTTTTTTTTATTTCTCTTAAGTCTTGTGTAAGACCCATTTCTGCAAATGGAAGGTTATACTCTTTATGTATACGTCCTGGTCTTGGAGCCATTACATATAATCTTTCTCCAAGCAACAATGCTTCTTCAACAGAGTGTGTTATTAAGATGATTGTTTTTCCAGTTTCTTTCCAAATTTTTAAAACCAATGACTGCATCTTTTCTCTAGTTAATGCATCTAAAGCTCCTAATGGTTCGTCCATTAAAATTAAATCAGGATTGTTTATTAAGCATCTTGCAAGAGCAACTCTTTGCTGCATACCACCCGATAATTGATAAGTAGGAGTGTTACCAAAACCTTTAAGCCCAACTATATCTAACCATTCTTCAACCCTCTTTGCTGTAACTTCAGGATCTTCTTTTTTCATTCTAAGTCCGAAGTTTACATTCTCAGCAACTGTTAACCACTCAAACAAAGCACCTTGTTGAAAAACCATTCCTCTTTCAACACCGGGTCCATCAATTTCGTTATTGTTAAGTGTTATTTTTCCTGAGGTAGGTCTTAAAAATCCAGCGGTAATGTTTAGTAAAGTTGTTTTTCCACAACCAGAAGGACCAAGCACTGTAAGCAATTCTCCTTTTTTGAGAGTAAAACTTACATCTTTTAAAGCATGAACAGTTTCTCCTTTCGGAGTTTTAAAAATCATATTTAAATTTTGAGAAACTAGATCGCTCATAAATTCTTTATATTAGAAATTTTGTAAAAAAAATAGGCACCAATTATAAAATCAGCGCCTATTTAAAATTTTAAACCCTTAAAATTATAAAGGTAAGAAACTTGTGTCTACGTTTCCACCTGGAGTTCCCATACCTTTTAGGAATGCATCTAGGTTTCCAGTTGTCATAGATTGTTTAGTTTCTTCTGGAGTTAAGAATTTAAATCCACTCAAAGTATCTTTCATATCTGAAACTTTCATTTCTGAAGCTTTAGACATCGCGTTCAAGTCAGCTTTACCTGCTTTGTATCTAGCATTAGCTTCATGAGTTACTTCGATGAAAGTTCTTAACATACCTGGGTTTTCTTTCATGAATTTATCTGTAACTGAAGTTATATCTATACCTAAGATACCAGCTGCTCTTGCTTCATCTACAGTTAAAAGTCTTGATCCAACAGCAGTTGCTGCTTTGATAGAATTACCACCGAATAAACATGCCATAACAACATCACCGCTTACTAATGCAGCAGCACCTTCTTCAGGGTCCATTTGAATGATGTCCATTTTACCTCTGTCAGCACCAACAACTTTCATACTTTCATCAAAAACGTATTCGGCCATTGTTCCTAATGGAACGGCAACTTTTTTACCTTCCAATTCAGTAGCGTTCGCTTTTGTAATTCCAGAAGCATTAGATGTAACACATGTAGTTCCACCCATTCCATATTCCATAGCAATATCAACTAATTTGATAGGTGCGTTTGATTTAACAGCATTAATAAAAGGTACTAATCCTTGAGAGTAAGAAATATCAATATCTCCTGCTAACATTGCATCAGTCATAGCTCCACCATTAGTGAAGTTTGTCCATTTAACTGGAACACCAAGAGCTTTAGCAAAATTCTTTTTTTGCATGTCCTCTAAATTTGGGCTTGGCCATTCTAGAAAGTATGCGACTCTAACTTCATTTGCAGCTGAATTAGCAACTGAAATTGATAGGTTAAGTGCAAAAATAGATCCTAGAATAAAACTTAGTATTTTTTTCATTTATTCCCCTATGTTTAATTAATTAAATTCTGGATATTTAAATTCAAATTGTCTCCGAAGTAAAACAAAAAAAGAAACTTATACAATCCTTAGTTGTGTCAATAATGTGGTAGTTAATCCATTTATTTTAGTCTAAAGAGGCCTTAAGATTAAATTAAAAACTTTTATAGAAAAAAATTTTATGAGCACACAAAATAAAACAGCAATTCCAAATTCTTTAAATGAGCACTGGATGCCATTTACATCCAACAAAGATTTTAAAGAAAACCCAAGATTAATTGTTGAAGCTAAGGGCGTGTATTTAAAAAACCATCAAGGTCAAACGCAAATTGATGCAAGCTCAGGATTATTTTGTAATCCTTTAGGGCATGGTAGAGAAGAAATTATTGAAGCAATAACAAATCAATTAAAAACTTTAGATTATTGTCAACCTTTCCAACAAGGTTTTGGTGGATCATTTGAGTTAGCGACTAGAATTTCAAAACATACTCCAGGAAACTTAAATAGAATGTTTTATACTATTTGTGGTTCAACAGCTGTTGAAACCGCAATTAAAATTGCAATCGCTTATCATAGAGCAAGAGGAGATAGTCAAAGATTTAGATTTGTTGGTAGAGAAAGAGGTTACCATGGAATGAATATTGGTGCGACATCTGTTGGAGGTATGGTTAATAACGTAAAAACTTTTGCAAGTGTATTAATGCCAGGTGTTGTTCATATGAGACATACACATTTACCTGAACATAAGTTCGTAAGTGGTCAACCAGACACTGGTGTCGAGTTAGCAGAAGACCTAGAAAGAATTTGTATGAATTTTGGAGCAGAAAATATTGCTGCTTGTATTGTTGAACCTATAGCGGGATCAACAGGTACACTAGTTCCACCAAAAGGATACTTACAAAGATTAAGAGAGATCTGTGACAAACACGGAATACTTTTAATTTTTGATGAAGTAATTACAGGCTGGGGAAGAACTGGTTCCCCATTTGCCTCACAGGAGTACGGAGTAACTCCAGACATGATTACAATGGCAAAGGCTACAACTAATGGAATTAGCCCGATGGGAGTTGTTGCATGTAAAGAGGATATTTATGATGCAATTGCAGAAAATGCTCCTAAAGGAACAATTGAATTATTTCATGGATATACTTATTCAGGAATTCCAATTTCAGTTGCTGCTGGATTGGCAGTACAAGATATTATTGAAAAGGATGATATTTTTAACAGAGCTAAAAATTTAGCCCCTTATTTCCAAGAAGGTTTGATGTCTTTAAAAGATATAGATGTTGTTGACAACATAAGAGGATATGGAATGATGGGTGGAATAGATATTGTTATGGATAAAAAACCTGGCGCTGCAGGATTAACCTGTTTCAAACATTGCTATGAAGCAGGAGTAAATTTCAAAGCTACTGGTGATTGTTTAATTATTGCTCCAATGTTTATTTGTGAAAAAAAACATATCGACGAGATCATTGAAAAACTCCGAACTGGAATAACAAATTACGCTAAAAGCAAAAAGAATTAATTTTCGTTTATGAAAATTGGAGTTCCTAAAGAAATAAAACCACAAGAAAATAGAATTGGTTTAACGCCTGATAGTGTAAAAACTTTAGTATCAGAAGGTCATGAGGTTTTAGTAGAAAATAACGGTGGATTTGAAGCTGGATTTGAGAATGCTCAATACCTGAAAGCTGGAGCAAAAATTGCTGATACAGCAGCTGATATTTTTAGTGATGCTGAAATAATTGTCAAAGTTAAAGAACCTCAAAAAATAGAAGTAGATATGATAAGAGAAAATCAAATCGTATATACATATTTACATTTAGCTGCAGCAAAAGAATTAACTGAAGGATTAATAAAATCTAAAAGTATTAACATTGCTTATGAAACTGTAACGGATGATAACGGAAGATTACCATTGCTAGCCCCAATGAGTGCTGTTGCAGGAAGAATGTCAGTACAAGCTGGCGCTCATTGTTTAGAAAAAAACCAAAAAGGAAGAGGAGTATTATTAGGAGGAGCACCAGGAGGTGAACCAGCTAATGTATTAATTCTGGGAGGTGGAGTAGTTGGAGAGAACGCAGCTACAATTGCAACTGGGATGCAAGCGAAAGTTCATATTGTTGATAAATCAGAAGCAAGATTAAAACAACTTGTAGAAATGTTTGGTGATAAAATTATACCTGAACAAAGCGATAAAGTTGATTTAAATAAATTAGTTGCTGAAGCAGATCTTTTGGTTGGAGGTGTATTAATTCCAGGTTCAGAAGCTCCAAAACTAATAACTAAAGATATGTTGAAATTAATGAAAAGAGGTTCAGTGATTGTTGATGTTGCAATTGATCAGGGTGGATGTGTTGAAACAAGCAAACCCACAACACATAGAGATCCAACTTATATTGTTGATGATGTAGTACACTATTGTGTAGCGAATATGCCAGGTGGAGTTCCCAGAACTTCAACTTTTGCATTAAATCAAGCAACTCTCCCTTATTTAGTAAAACTTGCAAATAAAGGTTATCAAAAAGCACTTGGCGAAGATAAAAACTTTTTAGCAGGTTTAAATGTTTACAAAGGTCAAGTAACTTATAAAGCAGTTGCTGATGTCTTTGGACATAATTTTGTAGAACCTGTAGAAGCTATCAAACATTAGAAATGGAGAAAAACTATCCTTCAAGCGCAAAGGTAGTTGTAATAGGGGGTGGTGTTGCTGGAACCTCTTGTGCTTACCATTTAGCAAAGTTTGGTTGGAAAGATGTTGTTTTATTAGAGAGAGATCAATTAACTTCTGGTACAACTTGGCATGCTGCTGGATTAATAGGTCAATTAGGAGCAACTTCTACAATTACCAAATTACGAAAATATTCTTTAGATCTTTACAAAGAGCTTGAAAAAACAACAGGTTTATCCACTGGTCTTAAACAAAACGGAGCTATAACAGTTGCTTCTTCAAAAGAAAGAATGCAGGAGTTATTAAGGCAAGCTACAACAGCACAGCTATCAGATGTTGAAGTTGAGGTTTTAAACCAACAAAGAATAAAAGAATTATATCCAGTATTAAAAAACGAGGATCTAGTAGGTGGTGTTTATATGCCAAAAGATGGTCAGGCAGATCCTGTTGGAGTTACCAATGTATTGGCTAAAGCTGCTAAAATGTTAGGTGTTCAAATATTTGAGAAGACACCAGTAAAAAAAATTTTAGTAAAAAATAAACGAATATATGGTGTTGAAACTTCTAAAGGAAAAATTGAATGTGAATATGTAGTTTTAGCTACAGGAATGTGGTCTAGACAAATTGGAGAAGATATTGGTGTTAGTGTTCCGTTATATCCTAATGAGCACTTCTATGTAATTACAGAACCAATGAAAGATCTTCCAAAAGATTTACCTGTTTTAAGAGATTATAATGCCTGTCTTTATTTAAAAGAAGATGCTGGAAAAATGTTAGTAGGAATTTTTGAACCTAATGCAAAACCTGCTTTTAAAGATAGCAGCAAAGTGCCTGATGATTTTTCATTCGGAGAATTTCCTGATGATTTTGATCACTTCGAACCTTATCTTAAGAAATCCTTTCATAGACTTCCGATGTTAGAAAACGCAGGTATTAGAAAATTTTTTTCGGGACCTGAGTCGTTTACACCTGATACACAGTATTTGCTTGGAGAAACACCTGAAGTAAATAATCTTTACACATGTTGTGGTTTTAATAGTATAGGTATTGCAAGTTCCGGAGGAGCAGGAAGAGTAACTGCAGAATGGATGATTAATGGTCATATAAATGAAGATTTATTTTCTCTAGATATTAAAAGATTTCAAAAGTTTCATTCATCTAAAAAATTTATTATGGATAGGGTCACTGAAACCTTAGGAGACTTATATGGTATGCATTGGCCTTTTAAACAACACTTAACTTCTAGAAATGAAAAATTATTACCTTATCATGATGAATTAAAAAAAGCTGGTGCATGTTTCGGGGTAGCGGGAGGGTTTGAAAGACCCATGTGGTATTCCTTAAACGGAGATGAACCAAAATATAAATACAGTTTTAATTATCAAAATTGGTACCCATCAGCAAAATATGAAACAATAAACACCAGAAAAAATGTTGGACTTTTTGATTTTTCAACTTTTTCTAAATTTGATTTGAAAGGTGAGAAAACCCATTCTGATTTGCAAAAAATTTGCACAGCCAATATAAAAAATGAAATTGGTAAATCTACTTATACACAAATGCTAAATGAGGATGGCGGTATTGAAACAGATCTAACCGTTGTTTGTCTTGATAAAAATCATTTTAGAATAGTTAGTTCAACAGCAACTAGAGAAAGAGATAAATTTCATATTTTAAAATATTTATCTGATGAAATTAAATTTTTCGATGTTACTGAAGAGATTTGTTGTCTTGGTTTATTTGGTCCCAAAAGTAGAAATATGATTCAAAAGATAAGTAGCGATGACTTTACTTCTGAAAATTTTAAATTTGGTACAGGTAAAAATATCAATATAAATAATATTAAAGTTTGGGCACAAAGAATATCTTATGTAGGTGAACTTGGTTTTGAATTATATGTAAACAAAGAACATGCTTTGGATTTATACAAAATTTTAATTAGCGAAGGTAAAAATTTTGACCTATCTCATTGTGGTATGCATGCAATGGATATAATGAGAATGGAAAGTGGTTTTTTACATTGGGGCCACGATATCTCTCCAGAGGAAAATCAATTTCAAGCTGGTTTAAAATTTACTATTAGTTTTAAAAAAAATATTAATTTTATTGGTAAAGATGCTTTGTTAAAGATCAAAGATAAGTCTTTAGAAAAAAGAATGATGATGTTTACATTAAAAAATAGTAAACCTGGTGAACCTTTGTTGTTACATGAAGAACCTATCTATTTAGATGATAAAATTATTGGAAGAACAACTTCTGGAAATTATTCTTTTTGCTTCGATAAAAATTTATCATTTGGTTATGTTAATTCAGGAAACACCATAGACACACTTAAAGATAAAAATTTGTTTATAGAAGTTGAGAAGATTAAATATCCAGTACAAATTTTATCAAAACCTCTGAATACTAAAGATTTTAGACGAACTTAGTTTTTTCTAATTTTATTGTATTTAAACTTATTACCTGTTTAAATTAACTGTGAAAAAAAACGATCAAGACACATCATTTATTAATACCAATATTGCTCCAAATAAAGATTTTGAAGCAGATAAGATTAAAACTACTAATGTAAATATTTTATTAAATAGAGTTCGATTAGATCAAAAAAGAACTTTAAGAAAAAGAATTGTTTTTTCAATTATTTTAGCAGGTTTAGTTAGTTTGTTAGCTATTTATTTTATTATTTAGTTTAGAACTTGATTTAAAAAAGTTTATTGAAACAATAAAGATTTGTATTATAAACCATTAATCACTTATGGCGGGGTAGCTCAGTTGGTTAGAGCGCGGGACTCATAAGCCCGAGGTCAGTGGTTCGATCCCACTTCCCGCTACCAAAAATTATGAAAGATATATATATTAGTTGGGAAGATTATCATAAGAAGATAGAACAATTAGCAAAAAAAGTTCATCAAGATAATTGCAAATTTAACCAAATTATTTGTATTGCAAAAGGTGGATTACGAGTTGGAGATGTATTTAGTAGGTTATTTGATGTACCTTTAGCTATCTTGTCAGTTGAATCTTATCACGGTAAAAGTGATGATATTAAAAATCAGCAAGGACAATTTACCTTTTCTAGAGATTTAGCAAAGACTACTCCTAACCTAGGCTCTCATGTTTTGTTAGTTGATGATCTTGCTGATTCAGGAAAAACATTAATTAAAAGTATCAAATGGTTAGAACATTTTTATGGTTTTTATTTTGATGAAAAAATTAAAACAGCGGTGATTTGGCATAAATCAACATCAAAATTTAAACCTGATTATTCTGTAGAGTATTTAGAGGATTCTCCTTGGATACATATGCCATTTGAGAAATATGAGACTACAAATATAAAAGATTTTAAGTTTAAATAATTGATTATCTTATTAAACTATCATTAAACTGATTGGATACTCTAACAAATGTTGTGCATTTACTTAATTGTTTAAGTGACGGTGCACCAACATAAGTACAACTGCTTCTTACACCACCAAGAATATTTAAAATAGTATCATTTATTTTACCTCTATATTTCACCCTTACTTTTCTTCCTTCACTGCTTCGATAATTTGATAATCCACCATAGTGTTTTTTATTTGCCACTTCAGAGCTAGATCCATAGAATTCTATGAATTTTTCTCCATTAATTTTTACAATTTTACCATTTCCTTCATCATGTCCTGCTAACATACCTCCAAGCATTACAAAATCTGCACCACCCCCAAATCCTTTAGCAACATCACCGGGACATGTACACCCACCATCTGCAATTACATGTGCACCAAGTCCATGTGCTGCGTCAGCACATTCAATTACAGCACTTAATTGTGGATAACCAACACCAGTTTGAATCCTAGTTGTACAAACACTTCCTGGTCCAATACCAACTTTGACAATATCTGCTCCACTGAGAACTAATTCTTGGGTCATATCAGCTGTTACAACGTTACCAGCTATAATAGTTTTAGTAGGATATTTGTCTCTTACAGATTTTATGAAATTGGTAAAATGCTCTGTATATCCATTAGCTACATCAATACAAATGAATTTAAAAAAACTAAATTCTTTTAATACCTTATCCAAGTTTTGGAAGTCCTGTTTTTTAATACCTACACTGAGTGCAATGTTAGGATATATTTTTTTGATATTTTTATTTAGTTTAATTTTTCTTACATCATGTTGCTTTGTTAAAGATGTGATCATTCCATACTCGTTTAATTTTTCTGCAACACTTAGCTCTCCAACTCCATCCATATTTGCTGCCATTATAGGAATACCTGACCATTCATTTTTACTGTATTTGAATCTATAAGTTCGCAGCAGATTTACGTCTTTGCGGCTTTTTAAGGTACTTCTTTTAGGCCTAAATAACACGTCTGAATAATCTAGTTTTAATTCTTCTTCAATTCTCATCTATCTTTAAATTATAATGATAAAAACTATTTTCAAATCAATATATAGCCTGTGGATAAGTATTTTAGATTATTTTTTTATAATGATTTTATTCAATTTATTTAAGTTCATTGTCTGGTTTAAAGGCAATTTATCCTTTTTAGTAGCTTTTAGTTTTTTAACCTTTCTATTTGAAAGTTTAGCAAATGAATAAACAGACTGAGCTTTACCACCAATATTTAATATACCGGTTTGATTTAGAATCTTAGGCAAAATATCAACTAAATCTTCATGATACATAAAATTTGATTTTAAATTATAAAATGCTTTATTATGTGCAAAAGGTTTTTCAGTCATAGTAATTCTAAGGATTAATGAATTTTTATACATAGAAACTGAACATTCTCCTCCCAATTTAGACAATCCGTAATTATTAATTGGTTTTAAAGAGTCACTTTCTTTATAGTTTCCTTTTTTACCTTCATAAACATATCCTGTTGAAAAATAAATTAATTTTATATTATTCGATTTACAAATTTTTGTAATATTGGCAGTTCCTATAATGTTTAAATCTATACTTTTTTGAATATTTGTTTCATGCAAATTCATTGGCCTAGATAGTCCAGCGCAATGTAGGAGAATATTAGGTCTTACTTTTTTAATTATTTTTTTAATAGAAGATATATTCAAAATATCACAATCTTTTTTACTAGCAAAAAATAAATTTAATTTTTTATTTTGTTTTTTTAAAATTTTTGCAAATCTTCCATCGCCACCAGTAACAAGAATTTTTCTTTTCATTTATGTTTTTTTTCGTAATCTCTAAAAGAAATTGCATATTTATCTTTTTGAGAAATAATTATATTTTTTAAAGGCCATCTAATTTTAAATTTTTCATCGTTGTATTTAATAGCAACTTCACTTTTTGCATCTCTATATTTTGTACAACTGTATATTACATAATTTTCATTTGATAATGCCTGAAACCCATGAGCAAAACCTGGAGGAATAAATATAGATTTTGAGTTTTCTTCACTCAATATACATTTAAAATTTTTACCATAAGTTTTAGAATTTTTTCTTAAGTCAACCGCAACATCAAAAATCTTTCCCTTTATAACAGTTACAAATTTTCCTTGGGAATTCTTATTTTGCAAATGTAGACCCCTTATAACATTTTTTTTTGAGAAAGACATTACTAGAAATGGAAATTTTTTATTTATTAATTTTTCTTTTATTATTTCTTTAAAATAACCTCTGGAATCTTTATGTTTATTATTCTTAAAAAGAAATAAATCCTTAAATTTAGTTTTAATTTTCATTTAAGAAATAATTTTTTTAAGATATTTTGAGTACTCACAATTGCCATAGAAATTAATTGCAGTAGAAATTTTTTTTTTATCAATCCAATTATAATTAAGCGCAATCTCTTCAAGACAAGCAATTTTAAAACCTTGCTGATTTTCAATAGCTGAAACGAAATTACTGGTTTTATAAAAATCTTCTATTGAACCAGTATCCAACCAGGCACCACCTCTTCCTATAAGCTCTGCTGTTAATTTACCTTTTTTTTTATACTTCTTGAGTAAATCTGTTATTTCTAACTCTTTTCTTTTAGATGGCTTAAGTTCTTTAGAGAATTTAACAACTTTATTATCAAAAAAATATAGTCCTGTAATAGCTAAATTTGAGATAAATTTTTTTGGTTTTTCATTTATTGAAACTATTTTTTTATTTTTAAGTTTAGCCACACCATATTTTTCAGGATTTAATACTTTATGTAGTAGTACTTTTGCCCCACTTTTATTTCTTACACAATTTAGAAGCATCTTAGTTAAAGATTGTCCGTAAAAAAAATTATCTCCTAATATCATTGCCACATGTTGATTTTTAATAAATTTCTCACCTAAAATAAAAGCATCTGGCAGGCCTCTTGGCTTGTCTTGTTCTTTGTATGTAATTTTAATACCCAGTCTTTTCCCATCGGGAATAATTTTTTTATACTGCTCAAGCTCCCCTTTATTTACAATAATTAATATATCCCTAATTTTTGCTAACATTAAAATTGATAATGGATAAAATATTAATGGTTTATCGTAGATTGGAAGTAATTGTTTATTTACTGCTTTTGTAAGAGGACTCATTCTAGTACCTTTGCCTCCAGCAAGAATTATACCTTTTTTAATCATTTGTTTCCCAACCTACTTATAATATCTTTTTTTTTAAGAAGTTTAAAATATTCTTGATTTGCAAAATACCACCCAAATGTTTTTTCTAATCCGTTTTTAATATTAACTTTAGGCGACCATTTAATTTTTTGTTTAATTTTACTACTATTAAGAGCGTATCTATTATCATGACCTGGTCTATCTTTAACATATATTATCTTTACTTTATTTCCTAAAGGTAAATATTTTTTTGAAATATCTATTAGGAATTTAGTAATTTTAATATTGCTTAGGTTTAAATGAGAACCAATATTATAAAATTCACCAATTTTACCTTTTTTAAATATATTTAATAAAGCATCACAGTGATCATCAACAAAAATCCATTCTCTTGAATTTCTTCCATCTCCATACAGAGGCAAAGGTAAATTATTAATTATATTATAAATTAATTTGGGAATTAATTTTTCAGGATGTTGTTTTGGACCGTAATTGTTAGAGCAATTAGTTACTATTATTGGCAATTCATATGTTCTAAAATATGAATAAACCAAATGATCTGAGGATGCTTTGCTTGCAGCATATGGTGAGCTTGGTTTGTAAGTATCTTCCTCTTTTGATCTTCCTTTTAAAACATCACCAAAAACTTCATCTGTTGAGATATGAATAAGTTTAATTTTCTTATTTTTTTTATAAAATTTTTTTACTGCCTCTAACAAATGAAATGTTCCAAGAATATTGTTTTGAATAAAATTTTTGGGATTGTCTATAGATCTATCAACATGTGTTTCTGCAGCTAAATTAAAAATTGCTAAAGGTTTATATTTATTAATTATATTAAAAACTTTATTTTCATTTTTTATATTGCACTTAATAAATTTGTAATTTTTATTATTTTTTAAATCCTTAGTATTATAGAAATTTGATGAATAACTAATATTGTCTAAGTTTATAACTACAAATTTTTTTTTGATAAGCAAATTTATCAGATTACTTCCAATAAATCCTAAACCACCAGTTACAATAATATTTTTATTCATATTAAATTAAATTATTATATTATAATTAGATATTTATACATGAATTATAATGATATCACAGTTGGGATAGTATCTTTCAAAAGTCAAAAGGTGCTTTTTGATTGTTTAAAAAGTATTAAATATATTAAAAATATTATAATTTTTGATAATTCTAACGACTTACAAACAAAAAAAAAGATAGAAAATATTTATCCAAAAATAAAATTTATTTTATCTAAATCTAACATTGGGTATGGCTGTGCAAATAATAGAATTATTAACAAATGTAAATCCAAGTATCTTTTTATTTTAAACCCAGACACAATATTAAAAAAAAATTGTGAAAAGGAGTTATTAAAATCAATAAAACTTTTAAAAGAAAATTTTTCAATTATTTCACCAGTAGCTAATGAAAAAAATTATGGTGTATATTTAAAAACAAATAAAAAATACAAAAAAAAAAATTTGATCAAAGTTGATTATGTCAAAGGTTTTGCGATGCTCATTAATAAAAAAAAAATAAAAAATATTGGCATGTTTGACAACAAAATTTTTTTATATTTAGAGGAGATAGATTTGTGTAAACGTTTAATTCAGAATAATCATAAAATTTTTTTATGTAAAAAAGCAAAAATTTTGCATAAGGGTGCAAAATCGACTGATCTTGGCTTTGAATTTGAAAAATGTAGAAACTGGCATTGGATGTGGTCTAATTTTTATTTTCAAAAAAAATATTCCAATTATATCAATGCTTTTTTAAGTTATTTACCAACAGTAATTTTATACTTCTTGAAGACAATTATTTATTTTATAATTTTAAAAGATAAAAAAAGTAAAATTTATTATTATAGGCTGTCTGGAATTTTAAATGCCATTATTGGCAGAAAATCCTGGTTTAGGCCAAATATAAATTTTTAATATTAAAAGATTTCTTTAAATTCATTTATACTAATAACTCTCATGTATTCTTTATAATTGTAATAGTAATCTTTAAACTTAATTTTGTTTATAGGTATGTCTAACTTTAAAACTGATGAATTTTTTTTATTTGTGATAATTCCAATACCTTGGTCAATTTCACAAGTATATATTTCTAGGTTATTTTTTTGTCTTAAATCTACTATTGCTTTCCACACATCACCATTCCATTGCATTTTATACCTTGGGACAGCTTGCTTGCCAATGCTATCTGGCATACAGTCATGAACAAGCACAATACCATTTGGTTTTAAGCATTGTACTGAATTTAAAATATCTTTTTTTACCTGCGAATAAATATGTAAACCATCTATAAAAACAATATCGAATTTTTCATTATTTTCTAAAAAAAATTTATCACTAGTTTTTCTTACAGTTCCGCCACTAAATGGATCAACGCCAATTTTATTTTGAATTTTTACTTTTGAAAAAAGTTGATCTTTATCACACCCAATTTCAAGATAATTTGTATAATTATATTTTTTTATTAAATATTTTATTAAATCCCATCTAAAATAATTATCTGGAAAATTATAATTAATTTTTTTATTAAATTTTTCTATAAAAAGGTTGTAATAAATTCTATTTATAATTTTTTGGAATTTATTTAATTTTTCCATGATTTAATTAATGACCAGGAAACTCCATCAAATTTTCAACATTATAACCATTTTTTATTAATTTATCAGAACCATTTAGATCAAACAAATTAATAACAAAAATGAAGGCAGCAACTTTCCCATTTGAAATTTCTACCAATTTTGCTGCAGCTTCAGCTGTTCCACCAGTTGCTATAAGATCATCTATTATAAGAACAGAATCCTCTTTATTTATCGAGTCTTTATGAACTTCTATTGTTGCAGTACCGTACTCAAGCTCAAAATCTACTGAGTGGACATCTGCTGGTAACTTGTTTTTTTTTCTTAACATTATAAATGGTTTTTTAAGCACAAATGAAACAGCAGAAGCAAATACAAAACCTCTGGATTCTATAGCTGCAATCTTTGTAAAATTATATTTTTTTGACCTTTCAATAATTTGATTAATCGTTTCCTCAAATGCATTTTCATCTTTAATTAGCGTTGTTATATCTCTAAATAAAATACCTTTTTTTGGATAATCAGGTATTGATCTAATATAATTTTTTAAGTTCATAATAGTTAAATATAAAAGTATAAATAAATAAATTTTTAATTATGACAACAAATAAATTAGCAATAATTGGCGGTAGTGGTCTTTATGATGTTGAGGAATTCAAAGAAAGAGAGTTACTTGATTTACGAACACCTTGGGGCAAACCTTCTGATCAGATTTTAAAAACTAATTATAATAGTAAGGAAGTTTATTTTTTACCAAGGCATGGACGGGGACATTTTGTTTCTCCTTCAAATATAAATTTTAGAGCAAATATTGATGCACTTAAACAACTAGGGGTTACAGATATAGTTTCTGTATCTGCTGTTGGCTCTCTTAAAGAAAATTTACCTCCTGGAAAATTTGTAATTATAGATCAATTTATTGATAGAACTTTTGCTAGAAATAAAACTTTTTTTGATGATGAGATTGTTGCCCATGTATCAATGGCTCAACCGACATCAAATGGATTGATGAATGCTTGCGAAGATGCAATTAAAAAATCAAATATAGACTATCAAAGAAATGGAACTTATGTAGTTATGGAAGGGCCACAATTTTCAACATTGGCAGAGTCTAATTTATATAGATCATGGAAAGCAGATGTAATTGGAATGACAAATATGCCTGAAGCAAAATTGTCAAGAGAGGCAGAAATTAGATATGCATCAGTTTCTATGGTTACAGATTTTGATTGTTGGCATCCAGATCATGAAAATGTTGATGTTCAGCAAGTAATCAAAGTTCTGTTAGGTAACGCTGAAAAAGCAAAAGTTATGATAAAAAATTTAATTGATAATTTTGAAAATCATATTGATCCAAATGACCCAACAAACAATTGTTTAGATGTAGCAATTGTTACTGCTCCAGAAAAAAGAACGAAAAAGACTATAGATAAATTAAAAACTGTTGCAGGTAGAGTTTTAAATAAATGAGACAAATATTAATATTAATTATTTTTTTATTAATTAACACAAATACACTTGCTGATAAAAAATTTGAAAAAGATTTAAAAAAAATTTCAAAAGATAACGCATTTATCGATAACACAGGCAAAATTTATTCTGTAGATAAAATCGATAATAAAGAAAATACAATATTGGTAATTTATACTCATGGAGCAATGGGCGATCAAAAATTAGATAAATGCATGAGTAAATGGAACTTAGTACCTCAGGTTATTAGAAACTTACACAATAAAAAGATAAATAATTTTGAAGTTAAAATTTACAGACTTTGTTCAGGTGTAAGAGGCTGGTCAAAATCAGAACAAGATAAAATGTGGAAACACCATGAAAAAACAGGAAACCTAGGTTTAAAGGACAGTAAGGGTGAATTTTTAATAACCAAACAAAAGCAAAATCAAAAATTAAAAGTAATTGAAAATACAATTAATAATTTTGCAAATAATGGTTTTAAAAATATTATCTTAGCTGGTCATTCATCTGGTAGTTGGCAATCTTTAAAAATACAATCAAATGATGATAATCTGATTGATGGCGTAATTGGTCTCCATCCAGGAGCTGGAGGAACAGTGAAAAATAGAAAAGAATGGCCATGGTGGGAAGAAATTAGATACTATGGATTTGGAGATTTTACTAAATTGAACGCAATAATAATTACTCACGATAAAGATAATTACAACAGTCCTAATGATTATTCATTGCTTAAAAAATCCAATGATGTTGAATTTGTAAATATTTCAGATTCAAAATGTAAAAAAAAAGCTACCCTTGGTGGATATCATGGTTTAGCTCTAACAAAATGTTTTGCAGACAAGGATCCTAGAAGTAAAGAGATAATTAAGTATTTAAATAAAATTTATTGATATGAAAATAGAAGGAAAAGAATATCGAACAATATGGTATGAGAAAAGTGTTGTTAAGATAATTGATCAAACTAAGTTACCACACAATTTTGTTATTAAAGAATTGAAGACAGTAAAAGATGCAATTAATGCAATAAATCTTATGGAGGTAAGAGGTGCCCCGCTAATTGGAGCAACAGCAGCTTATGGAATCGTTTTGGCTATTCAAGAGAGTAATGATTTTGAATTTATTAAAAAAAGTTCAAACGAATTAATCCAATCTAGACCCACAGCAATAAATTTAAAATGGGCAATAGATCGTATGATTAAAAAATTAACAGGAATTAATCATAATCAAATTTTAGATATAGCTTTAAAAGAAGCTAAAGAAATATGTGATGAAGATGAAAATTTTTGTGAAAATATAGGTATTCATGGATTAAAACTCATTGAAGAAATCTATAATAAAAAGAAAGATACAGTAAATATATTAACACATTGTAATGCAGGTTGGTTAGCAACTATTAATTGGGGTACAGCAACATCGCCGATTTACCATGCTCATAAAAAAGGAATACCAGTTCATGTATGGGTAGATGAAACACGACCAAGAAATCAAGGTGCAAACTTAACTTCATACGAATTAAACGAAGAGGAAATTCCAAATACTATTATTGCTGATAATACAGGGGGTATTTTAATGCAGAGGGGTGAAGTTGATATGTGTATTGTAGGTACTGATAGAACTTTATCTAATGGAGACGTTTGTAATAAAATTGGAACTTATCTTAAAGCATTAGCTGCTCATGATAATAACGTTCCTTTTTATGTGGCTCTTCCAAGCTCAACAATTGATTGGGACATTAAAGATGCAAAAGATATTCCAATTGAAGAGAGAAATTCAGAGGAATTATCTCATGTTGAAGGTATAGATGAGAATAATGAAATTAAGAAAGTTTTGATATACCCAACTAAAAGTAAAGCTATGAATTTAGCTTTTGATGTAACGCCTGCAAAATATGTAACTGGATTAATTACTGAAAGAGGGGTTACAGAAGCTTCTTTTAGGGGTTTAAAAAAATTATTTAAATGAAAAATTTAAGATCTGCAATAATAAAATATTCAAAAATGTTGAATTCAAAAAAGTTATCAGCATTAAGATCTGGCAATATTTCATCAAGGTACAAAGATGGTTTTTTAATTACTCCGTCAGGAAAAAAATACTCAGCATTAAAGAACAGTGATATAGTTTTTGTTTCCCTAAGTGGAGACTTTGATAAAAAAAAAGGAATTCCTTCATCTGAGTGGAAGTTTCATCAAGATATCTATAGAAACAAAAAAGAAGCAAAAGCAATAGTTCATGCACATTCAACATGTGCTACAGCAGTTTCTTCTCACAATAGAGGAATACCTTCTTTTCATTATATGGTAGCGATGGCTGGAGGTCATGATATTAAATGTGCAAAATACGCAACATTTGGAACAAGAGAATTGTCAAAAAATATTTTGAGAGCTTTAAAGGGTCGAAAAGCTTGTTTAATTTCAAATCACGGGCAGATTGCATTTGAAGAAAGTTTATCAAAAGCATTTGAACTTGCTGAAGAGGTTGAAAATATATCGCTTCAGTATATAACCAGCCTTAAATTGGGTAAGCCTAAGATTCTTTCAATTAATGAAATGAAAAAAGTTTTATCCAAAACAAAGAATTATAAAAGAGGATAGCTTATGACTAAAGTCGGAGAACATATAATTCTAGAAATTATTGGTACAACAAAAGAATACGATCCTATAGTATTTGAAAAAGTAATTAATGATATCGCAAAAGCTGCAAAAGTAACAATTCTTAATATATCTAAATATAAATTTGAACCTCAGGGTTTTACAATTCTTGCTTTATTAGCTGAAAGTCACATAAGCTTTCATACATTTCCAGAAAAAGGAATTATTAGTTTTGATTTTTTTACTTGCGGGAAAGTAAGTCCGTCGGTTGCAATTGATATAATTAAAAAGGAATTTGAACATACAAGAATTGTTAAAAAAGAATTTAATAGAGACACAAAATCACTTTATCATGACATATATAGCTCTCCAGGCTTGCAAAAATCTTATGTTGTAAATGATGTTTTAGAGGATTTTAAATCTAAAGTTGGTCAACATATTGAAATTTTGGATCTTGAGCAGTTTGGAAAATCCTTATTTATAGATGGTGAAATTCAAGTTGCTGCAACTGATGAGCACTTGTATAGCTCTACATTTGTTGGTTCAGGTTTAAATCTAAACAAAGATAGTGAAAGAGCAGCTATCATTGGAGGTGGAGATGGTGGAGTTGCAAGAGAATGTATTTCTAAAAATTTTAACTTCATAGATTGGTATGAACTAGATCCTGAAGTAGTAGACGTTTGTAATAAACACCTCGGTGATATAGGAAAAAAAGCAACAGAAAAAAATTCTGTCAAATGTGTGTGGGGAGATGCATTTGAAAGTATTAAATCAGTAGCTGATGATACTTACGATCATATTTTTGTTGATCTTAATGATGATCAGTTTTGTATCGATCTAGCAGCAAGAAATATGGATTCATTGGTTAGAATATTAAAACCAAAAGGAGTTATTACAGCTCAAGTAGGAAGTCAGGATAAAAAACCACAACAGGTTGAAAATTGGTTAAATGTTTTTAATCAAAATTTTGGAAATGCAAAATTATCAAGAGTTTACATACCTAGTTTTGATTGCTCTTGGAATTTTTCTTCTTCAATAAATCATTAATTTTTCTTTTTTCTTATTTAAATCTGTGAAATAATTATTTCTAATTAAAGGAGAAAATAATGAATATATTTAAAAAAACTATTTTAACAGTCCTTGCTTCTTTATTTATCATTGGAAATGTTTCTGCTGAAAAAATAAAAATTGGAACTGAAGGAGCATACCCTCCATGGAATTCAAAAGATGCTTCAGGTAATCTTATCGGTTTTGAGGTTGAGCTTGCTCAAGAACTTTGTGCAATTATGAAATATGAGTGCACTATCGTTGAACAAGACTGGGATGGAATGATTCCTGCTCTAGTAATGAGAAAGTTTGATGCAATAATGGCTGGAATGTCAATTACTGCTGAAAGACAAAAAACAATCACGTTTTCACAAGGTTATGCTGATGAAGTAGCTTCTCTTGCCGTAATGAAAGGTTCAAGCTTAGAGGGCATAGATACACCAGAAGGTATTAATTTATCATTGGGTGGATCTGATGTTAAAAAAGCTCTTAAGACATTGACAGGAGCGCTTGCTGGTAAAACTGTTTGTACTCAAACAGGTACAATTCACCAAAACTTTTTAGAGTCTGGTGATGTAGGTAGTGTAAATGTTAGAACTTATAAAACTCAAGATGAAGTTAACTTAGATTTAACATCTGGAAGATGTGATGTTGCTTTAGCTGCAGCAGTAGCATTTACAGATTATGCAGATAAATCAGGTAAACAAGTTGTATTAGTTGGACCAACTTTTTCAGGTGGTGCATTTGGTAATGGTGTAGGTGTTGGTATTAGACAAGCTAGCGATAGTGCGATTGGAAAAAGAGATGCCAAAATCTTAAAAGACTTTAACAAAGCAATTAATAAAGCTAGAAAACAAGGAATTATTAGTAAACTTGCTATTAAGCACTTTGGTTTCGACGCTTCTATGTAATTCATTTCAGATCTGGCGACTATAATATATAGTCGCCAATCTATATGGAACTTCTCGCATTTGGTAAAACAGGTTGGGGTGATGAGCTATTTTACGCAACCCTGATGACAATTGCTGTGTCGATTACAGCAATGTTGGTTGGTTTCTTTTTTGCATTAATTTTTACTCCTTTAAAACTTTCAAAATATAAAACTTTAAATTTAGTTGGTAATTTTTACACCACAGTTATTCGTGGAGTACCTGAACTACTAGTAATATACCTTTTCTTTTTTGGAGGAAGTGGAGCCATTATGTACGTAGCTTCTATTTTTGGTTATTATGAATACATAGAAATAAACGCTTTTATAACTGGTTCAATGGCTATTGGTATTATTTCTGGAGCTTATTCAACAGAAGTATTTCGAGGCGCGATTCAATCTATAGATAAAGGCCAATTTGAAGCTGCAAAGGTTCTTGGAATAAATAAGTTTGGGCAGTTTTATAAAATAATTTTACCTCAAATGCTTAGGTTAGCTATTCCAAATTTAAGTAATGTTTGGCAAATAACATTAAAAGACACCTCTCTTATTTCAGTAACAGGATTAGTAGAAATAATGAGACAATCTTATATTGCAGCTGGCTCAACACGAGATCCACTTTTCTTTTATTCTTTTGCAGCAGTTTTATATCTGCTGCTTACTTATGTGAGTATGAAATTAATAAACAAACTAGAAGTTAGGTATAGTAAGGGGTATTAATGGATTTAGATTTAATGATCACTAGTTTTCCTAAGCTTTTAGGAGCAACTGTAGTTACTTTAAAATTATTATCTGCATCATTATTTTTTGGGTTATTCATAGGTCTTTTTTTTGCAATTTTAAGATTAAATAAAAATATATTTATTAATAAATTTGCTTATGGCTATTCATATATATTTAGAGGAACACCATTATTGGTTCAGATTTTCATAATTTACTTTGGATTAGGACAGATTGAGTATTTAAGAACAACTTTCCTTTGGGTTGTTTTAAAAGAACCTTATTGGTGTGCAATAATAGCATTTACTCTAAATACAGGTGCATATACCTCTGAAATTTTAAGATCAGCATTTCAAACAATAAAACCAGGTATAATTGAGGCTGGAAAAAGTTTAGGTATATCAAATAAGATTATCTTTTATAAAATTCAAATTCCAATTGCTATTCGACAATCACTTCCAGCATACGGAAATGAAATCATATTGATGATGAAAGGCACTTCATTAGCAAGCACAGTAACCTTGATGGATTTAACTGGTGTTGCAAAATATATAATTTCAACTACTTTTAAACCAATTGAAGTATTTATTGTAGCTGGTGGAATTTATTTGTTCATGACTTTTATCATCCATAATGTAATTAAATATTTAGAGAAAAAGTATAGTTTTCAACAATAAAAATGTTTTTATCAGACAAACAAATTAATGAATATCAAAACGATGGTGTAATAATAATTAAGAATATATTTAAAGATTGGATTGAGCCACTTAGAAAAGGATTCCAAAAAGTTTTAAAGAGTCCAAGTAAGCACGGAAGAGAAAATGTAACTGACGACAATGGAAGATTTTTTGAGGATTATTGTAATTGGGAGAGAATAGAGGAATTTAAGGATTGTTTATATAATTCACCTGGAGCTCAAATTGTTGCAGAAGCAACTAATTCTAAATCTACTCAAATTTTTCATGAACATATTTTTATAAAAGATCCAGGTACTAACAAAGAAACACCTTGGCACCAAGATATACCTTATTATTGTGTTGATGGTAACGATACTGGAAGTTTTTGGATCCCACTAGATGAAGTTGATCGGAAAAATAATCTTAAATTAATTTTAGGATCTCACAAATGGTCAAAATTAATCAGACCTACAAAATGGTCAAATAACCAATCTTGGTATGATGATGATAGTTCTTTCATGGATTTACCATCATTAAAAGAATTTGAAGAAAATATTTTAATTCCAGAATTAAGTTTGGGTGATGCTGTTTTATTTAATTTTAAAATTGTACATGGTTCAACAGGAAACAATTCCTCTAAATCACGAAGAGCATTTTCGATGAGATTTATAGGAGATGATGTAAAATATATTGATAGAGGTGGTCCAACCTCACCTCCATTTGATGGAATTAATTTAAAAACGGGAGATTTGATGAGAGATGATTGGTTTCCTAAAGTTTTTAGTAGCTAGTATATTCTTTAATTTCCTTAATGCTTGATCCGGTGTGATTATTCATTTCTAATTTAATTTTTGCTCTTTCATCATTTAAAAAATGAACATCTCTAGATAATTTTATAAATTTATCACCAAAGTCCTTATTTTTTTCACAATCTCTTTTGTCATCCTCTATAACCCAAAGTTTGGCATTAATTTCTTTTAAATCTTGGAATAGTTTATTTAGTTTGTCATCAGATTTAATATTTTTTTCTAACTGAACTTTTAGAATCAAATGTTCATTTGATATAAATTTTAGCTTTTCAGGATCTTTTATTTTTTCTTTTTTAATTTCTAAGATTGAAATTTTGTCTAAAAGCTCCCCTACAGATACTTCTACTATAATTTTATTCATAAAATTTAATACTATGTTAAATTGTTAAAAATATGTCTAATATTTTAATCGTTAAACATGGATCTTTGGGTGATATAGCTCAAGCTTGTGGTGCAATTCAAGATATTTCTGAGAATCATAAAGAAGATGAAATTCATTTGCTCACAACCAAACCATACTTTGATTTATTTAAAAAAAATCCACATATTTCTAATGTAATTTTAGACAAGCGGCTATCAAGATTAAACCTAATTTATTTATATTCATTAATGAAAAATATAAAAAAATATAATTTTTCTAAAGTTTATGATCTACAAAACTCAAGTAGAACAGCTTTTTATAAAAAAATTTTATTTCCAAAAGCAACAAAAGATACTTGGTCATCTACTGATACAACATTACCTGAAGGAACTTCAAAAGAAGATTTTGATAAAGACTCTGTTCTATCTAGATTTGATCATCAATTAAAAAGTTCTGGCATAAATACAAATCATACTTTAAATCCTGATTTTTCATGGAGTACAACAGATATATCTCAAATAAAAAATTACCATCAATTAGATAAATATATTCTCCTTTTTCCCTTTTGTTCTCCTCATTTAACTTCAAAGAAATGGCCTTATTATAATGAGTTAATTGCTATGATTAATGAAAAGTCAGATAATAAATTTAAAGTAGTTGTTGCACCTGGACCGAGTGAAATTAAAGAAGCATCAAATATTAATGCACTTTGCGTTTTAGATAATGGTAAAGCTTTAGATATTTCTCAGTTAGCAACATTAATTAAAGATAGTTCATTTGTTATTGCAAATGATACTGGACCAGCACATATGACAGCACACTTAGGATCACAAGGAATTGCTTTATTTGGATCTCATACAACTCCTTTTAAAGTAAGTATCGAAAGAGAAAATTTCAAAGCAATACAAGCTCCTGAATTATCTAAACTCTCAGCTGAAAAAGTTTTTGAGAGACTTTCTGAAATTATTTCTTAATTTTTTCTAATACTCTTATTTACAAAACCTTTAAAAAGAAAAATTAAGATTTTATATCTATACGCTTTCTAATAATTTCTTTATCAAGCTTCATTTCACGATATGACATGATTAAAACACCTAAAAATATAACACTAGCACCAATCCAAGTGAAGAGATCAGGCGTTTCACTAAAAACATAATATCCAATTAAAGAAGCAAAAACTAAACTTAGAAACGAGTATGGTTGTGTCATACTAACATCTACTAATTTGTATGCGTGATTTATGCAAAGATGTAGCAATGTACCAAACAAACCTGCAAAAAATAAATAAATCAAAGTTTGAAAACTAGGTGCTTGCCAATAAAACAACGCAATAATGAAACTAAAAATTGTCATATACGTGTATCCATAAGATAAAATTGTAATCGAGCTATCATCTTTTGCGATAGTTTTTGTAATTATAATTACTATTGACCACATAAAAGACGATGCCAGTGCCATATAAACTCCAAGAGAGATTTCAATTATTCCTGGTCTTAATATTATTAACATTCCAATAAATCCTAAAACTAGCGCAAAACTTCTATATATGTAAATTTTTTCACCAAGAAACAAAACAGCCAAAATAGTTACTATGAAAGGAACAACAAAAGATATTGCTGTTGCTTTTTCAATTGGCATCATTACTAAAGCTGAGAAATATAACAGCATTGAGGGTAAATTTAAAACCGCTCTAAGAAAATGTTTTTTATGATGATTTGTTTTAAAAACTGTAAATTTAGATTTTAGCATATAGGGAAAAATCATTAGGAAACCAAATAAAAATCTAAAAAACCCTGCAACATAAACATTAACTTCTTCTTGGGCTAATTTTAAAAATGTAAGCATCAATGTTCCAAATAGTACTGAAGCTATTATTAAAAAAATCGCTAATTTATTATTAGACATCAATAGATGACTATATGTAAAACTAAACTATAAACAATCATAGTTTAAGTTAATTTTTTGATGATTGGTTTAAAACAAAGATTCCAGAACAAGTAATTATTATAGCTCCAATAACTGTGAACATGTCTGGAATATCATTATAAAATATATATCCAAAAATTATTGCCCAAAAAATTAAAGTGTAATGAAATGGTTGGATTATACTTGCTCTAGCTTTACTTAAAGCAATGATTTGAAGGTAAAGACCTAATGAAAAAAATATACCTATACCTAAAAACATTGCGTATAAAGAGTAATCTATTGGTCTCCAAAAATTAAAAGCTAATAAAGACATAACTAAGAAACCAATTATTGAGGTAAAAAACAAAGATGTTTCGTTTGTGTCATATTTTGAAACTTTTTTAGTGATGACCTGATAAAGTCCTAACACAAATGCTGCGAATAGAGGTATTAAAGCTTTAGGATCAAAAATTGATGAGGTTGGTCTTAGAATTATCAAAACACCAAGAAATCCAATAAAAATTGCTATCCATGTTTTAACAGATACTTTTTCTTTCAAGATTATTGCAGATAAAGCAACCACTATTACTGGTGCTAAGGAACCGATACTATGAGCATTTGCTAAAGATAAATATTTAAATGATAAAACAAAACACCCAGACTCTAACACAGATAATAAGCTTCTAAATATCTGTAATTTAATATCTTTAGATTTATAAAATAAATTATTTTTTTTTCTCTTAGCCTCAAAAAAAGCTAAAAATAAAACAAAAAAATACTTAATGAGAAGTAGTTGAAAAACTGAATGATGAATAATAAGAGTTTTTTGTATAGCATCTAAAATAGAAAAAGATAAATAAGCAAAAATTCCAAAAAGTATTCCAATAGACTCTTTGGATTTTAAAATAAGCATAAATTAGCTTAGTATTTTTTTATATTCTTCAATGATTTTTGACCATTGAAATTTATTAACAAATTCTTTGGAATTTTTTCCAAATTCTAAATATTTTTTATTTTCAAGCATTGAATTAATTGAGGAATAAATATCATCAAGACTATTTCCATCACATATTAAACCAGTCTTTTCATGGTCAATTGCATCTGCAGCCCCACCGTCTTTACCACCAATTGATGGGACACCATACTGTGCAGCCTCAACATACGCTATACCAAACCCTTCAACAGATTTTTTATGGATTATAGACGGCATCACAAAAATATTTGATTTTGCAACTAAAGCATTTTTTAGATCATTACTTATGTCTTTGAAAAACATAACCTGGGCTTCAAGATCTAGTTCTTTTACAAGTTTTTTTATATTTTCTTCTTCCTCTCCATAACCAACACAAATATATACAATATCAGAATAAATTTGTTTTAAATTTCTCAAAGCCATTATTATTTTTTCATGATTTTTACGCTTATCAAATCTTGAAACTGTAATTAGTCTTGGATTTTTAACTTTAAGTATGCTTTCAACTTTATCTAATGTTTTTTTGTTTAATTCCTCAACAGGATCCACACCTGGATTTATTACAATTACTTTATTTGCATTAACTCCAAGTTCAATCGCTAGATTTTTTGTAAACTGAGAATTTGCTATAACTTTTTCAACATTATTTAAAACATTAATCACTCTTTTATTTTGACTAGAACCTTTAGGATGATTTATTTCTTTACTGTGAATTAAACAGTATTTTTTCTTAATTGTTTTAATAAGCTCTAAACTTTTCCAATGATCAGCAATAACACCATCAACTTTATTTTCTTTAATATATTCATTAACTAATTGGGCTTTTCTATATTTTCTTAGTAATTTAATTCCACCAACCCTTTCGATTGAAAAGGAAGCTTGTTCATCAAAATTTTTGTGACCTTCTATATGATCTGCAAAAACTTTAATCATAAAGTTTTTAGATAGTTCTCTTGAAAGGCCCCAAATTAAATTTTGCATTCCACCAAGTTCAGGTGGGAATGATCTAGTTACGATTAGATACATTAATCATACTTCCATTTAATACCACAGCCCGCACTGGGTATCTGATCTTCAGGACCTTTTCCAGTTTCAGCTATTTGTCTCATTGCTGTTAGCAGATCACTTTCTCCTTCTTTAACTGGAATAAACTTTTTAAGTTCTCTTAATCGTCCTCTGTATTGAAGTTCTAGATTTTTATTGTAGCCAAAGAAATCTGGAGTACATACAGCATCATATGCTTTAGCAATTTCTTGAGTTTCATCATGTAAGTAAGGAAAATTGAAATGATTTTCATTTGAAAACTTGATCATGTTATCAAATGAGTCGTCTGGATAATTAACAAAGTCATTTGAGCAGATCGCAACTGAGTTGATACCAATTTTGTTTAATTCGCTACAATCTTCAACTAATTCTTTTGTAATAGCTTTTACATATGGACAATGATTACAAATAAACATTATCAAAGTTCCATTTTCACCTTTGATATCATTTAAGGACAGAATTTTATTTTCAGTAGATTTTAATTCAAATGGAATAGCTTTTTGACCAAAATCACATATTGGAGTTTGTATAGGCATAATGTAAAATATATAGATTATGTTTTATGATTTAAAAGATAAAAAACCAAAAAACTCTGGCGAAAATTGGGTAGCTCCGAATGCCACAATAATTGGAGATGTTACTTTAGAAAAAAATACAAGTATTTGGTTTAATGCAGTGCTTAGAGGAGATATTGAAAATATTCATATTGGTGAAGGATCTAATGTACAAGATGGAAGCGTATTACACACAGATCCTGGATGTCCATTAAAGGTAGGAAAAAATGTTACGGTTGGCCATCTAGTTATGCTTCATGGATGTACTATTGGAGACAACACTTTAATTGGAATTGGAGCTGTCATTTTAAACAAAGCTAAAATTGGTAAAAATTGTATAATTGGTGCAAAAGCTTTAATTACAGAAAATAAAGTCATACCTGATAACTCTTTAGTTGTTGGTTCTCCAGGCAAAATTATTAGAGAAGTTACAGAAGAAGAAAAAAAAGCAGTATTTGAAAACACAAAACATTATCAAGATAATTGGAAAAAATATTCAAAATCAATTTTTTAAAGGAGATAAATGCCAGCAGGATATGTCATAGCACAATTGAAAATAACTAATCTGGAAAATTATAAAGAGTATATTGAAAAAGTGAATCCAATTATAAAAAAATTTGGTGGAGAATATTTGGTAAGAGCTGGTGAGTTTCAAATATTTGATGGGCAAACAAAATTTCCAAGAATAATTATTCTAAAATTTCCAAGCTATGAAAGAGCTCTTGAGTGGTATAATTCAGAGGAATATAAACCAATAAAACAAATAAGATTGGATAATGCTGAGGGAACAAATATAATAATCAAAGGTCTATGAGAAAAATATTTATAGTTTTAATAATTTCTTTAATTTCTCAATTATCTCAAGCAAACGAAAGATTTATACCACTTGAATTATTTACAGGTGGGGAAATTCGTGACGATACTGAAATTAAATTTACAAAAGCCAATTTGGTCTTTGGAGACAAGAAAAGAAAAAAAATAGTAGGACCTGAAGATTGGAAAAATCCAAATACAGGTGAGATCATTAAAGTCTATAAAAGAACAAGAAAAAGCCAAAGTGGCGTTAAAACACAATTATTTGCCGTTACTAATGATGGACAATGTATTGGAAGAGTATGGGATAGTAGGAGGAGTGGAAGAATAATTGTAAATGGATGTAAATTTCCTTTAGGAGTGTGGAATGAAGGTGAAAAAAGAACATTTAAAGGATCTTCTGGAGGAAAGACTAGAAAAATTGAATTGACTATTTTAAAACTAGGAAAAAAACAAAAAGATAAAGTAACATTTAATTGGAAACTTTACGATGGAGCTGGAAAATTAATGGATGACAATGATTATACATTTTCTGCTGGCAAAGCAATGACAAAGCTTAATGATAAAAAAATATCAAAATGAAAAAAATATTTATATTTTTATTTGCTATAGTTTTTTATTCTATATCATTTTTAACAAATAATATTTTTGCGGAGATTAAAGTTCCAGGCTCTGGAGGGATTAATTATTGGAATGATTTTGAAAAATTTTACAAAAAACAACTTAAGAAATCTCAAAAAAAGAAACAAAATTTAATTTTTTATGGGTCAACTAGTGGAGGAGGATGGGCCACAGGATTTAAAATTGTAAAAGAGATAAATGATGAAGTACATGAACAAGTCTATAAACAGTGCATGAAGAGAGCAAAAAAGTACACTCAAAATGAATGTTTTTTGTTTGCAATTAATGACAAAATTGTTTGGACAAATATTGATGAACCTGTTGCAACTGTAAAGATGAATTTGGAAATTGATGAAAATGATAAAAAACCTGGAAGATTTTTTAGAGATCAACCTGATGTTACAGATGAACCTCAAGTTCATTTTATTTATATATTAAATAAAGACAGTGAGGATAATGAGTGGGATATTAATGGTAAAATGGAAAAAGAGCTATTAGCTGCAAATGAAAAAGTTTTTGAAATGACAAAAGGTAAACAAAAATTTAGATATGATATGAGAGAAGATGGAAAATTAGATATTTCATTTGTTAGATTTAATAAGCAATATAAAGGTAATTATGGGATGAATTATCCTGACGCTTATTTAACACAAAAAGGATTTAATGATCCTAACAAATTATATTTTGCCTGGGCTGATGTTAAACATAGTGATGGTGGACAGGGAAGTGTTCATCATGGATATATTTTTTTACAAAGTAAATACATAACAAATGCAAATAAAAGAATGATGATGACATTACATGAAATATTGCATGTAAATGGTTTTGCTTGGCCTTGCACCAAAGGTAATTCTAAAGGACACACATCAAGTTCAACCGTCATTGGTGGACCAGTTGGTGACGATTCGTATAGACTTGGAGTTTTGTATGATCACGGTGATGATACTTGTCCAGATTTTAAAGACTCTGCTTTTCTAGACCCAACATCTAATAATCCTTTTAATCCTGTTGAGCTAAAATGTGCAATGGCAGCTGAAGTTGGACGAGGAAAAGCTCCAAATGAAAATTATGATTGGAGAAAAAGATATTCACATAAAAAACTTCAAAAAATAAAAGCTAAAAGAACCTGGTGCACTTACAATGTTGGAAATTAACTAAAAAGCAAACCATTAATTGAATAAACAATTAATCCAATAATTATTATTAATAAAATCAAAAAAGATAATTGTCCACTTAACTTAGATTTAATTTTGGTTTTACCCTCTTTAAATTTTTTAAAGTGAATGCTCCCAAATCTCATTACAGCCAATCCTAAAATTATAAGAAATGCTGTAAAAATATATCCAGTAACCATCTATGGAACTAACCAGGTGTCTTTATTGTTTTCCAAATTAAACTTTGCTCTTCGGTGACCTTTAGCTGCTAAGTAAAGCCATTCTATAGATTTAATCTTACACTGAATGACAGTAAAGTTTTTATAACCTTCTTCACTTTGTTCTTTAGTATAATCAAAATTGTCTAATTCTGGTTTTAGTCCAGAGGTTGGTAAATCTGACTCAGTTCCAGGTCCATTATCAACTAAATAACATTTTCTACTAATATGTTGAGTTTTAGACCAAGATTCTTTTGTTACATCATTATTGTGATTAATAATACATTCTACTTTTAATCTGACCTGTATCTTTTCATCTTTATCATAAAATAACATTGCAGCATTTTTATTTACTTTTAGCTTTTCTATTTTATCTGATCGAATGTCACTATGACATTGAACTATATTATTTAATTGGTCTGATTTTCTTAAAACCACAATTCTTCCATCTAAGTCAGATTGATCGCCACAAATAAATACAGGTATTCTAAAAGGTGAACTTCTATCTTTAACAGCATTATCTAACATTGACCAAATTTTCTTTTTGATCTCCGTAAAGTCCTCGTAATAAGGAACTGTATCCGTCACAAATATTATTTTTTCTTTTTTAATCGAGCAATCAAACCTGAGCTATCCCAACGATTTCCACCCATTTCTTGAACCTCAGCATAATAGCCATCAATAATTTCTGTTATAGGAACAGGTGAACCATTTTTTTTTGCTTCCTCGATTGCAATTTTTAAATCTTTTCTCATCCAATCAATAGCAAAACCATAATCAAATTTGTCATCAGTCATAGTTCGGTATCTATTTTCCATTTGCCAAGATTGTGCCGCACCTTTAGATATTGTTTCCATAACTTTATCCATATCCAAACCAGCGTTTATTCCAAAATTTATTGCTTCAGATAAACCTTGGACTGTTCCAGCAATACACATTTGGTTCATCATCTTTGTTAACTGGCCACTTCCACAAGGACCAATTAATTTTACTTTTTTACTATAACAATCAATTACAGGCTCAGCCTTCTTAAATACTTCTTCATCACCACCAACCATTACTGTTAGTATTCCACCTTCAGCGCCAGCTTGACCTCCTGAAATAGGAGCATCTAAAAAACTAAACCCTTTATCATTTGCTTTTTTATTTAATTCTCTTGATACTTCTGCAGATACAGTTGAGTTATCAATAAAAATGGACCCAGCTTTTGCTGTATTAAATAATCCATTTTCTCCAGTTGCTACTTCTCTTAAATCATCGTCATTACCAACACATGTAAAAATGAAATCAGCACCATCTGCAGCTTCTGCAGGTGTATTGGCCATTTTACCTTTATATTCACCAATCCATTTTTCAGCTTTAGATTTAGTTCTATTAAAAACAGTTACATTGTGTCCGGCTTTTGATATATATCCAGCCATTGGGTAGCCCATAACCCCAAGACCTATGAAAGCAACATTACAAGTCATAATTTTTTTCTATGTTTAAAAGTTTAAGTTTAAAAGTAATTGTATTTGGTTTTATTTTTACATTTTTTTCAAGTTTTGGACAGAGTTTTTTTCTTGGTTTATTTAATTCTAGTATTAGAGACGCTTTATCAATTACACACGGACAATTTGGCTCAATTTATGCCTCAGCCACTTTATTGAGCAGTATTGTTTTAGTTTGGATTGGAAAAAAAATTGATGATGTAAATATCTTAAAGTTTGCATCTTATGTAATAATTTTTTTATCAGCTTCTTGCTTTATATTTTCAAAAATTTCATCTGTTATTTTTTTATTTGTAGGAATTTTTTTAATGCGATTAGCTGGACAAGGATTATCAAGTCATACAGCAACAACAACCATATCCCGTTTTTTTGAGAAAAATAGAGGTAGAGCTTTAAGTACAGGCTGGTTAGGCTTATCTTTAGCTGAATTCATAATGCCAGTTTTAATTGTTTTTTTATTAACTTTTCTAGAATGGAGAGATATTTGGGTTTCAATTTCTATTTTAGTTATATTTGTTTTGCCTGTTGCAACTTTTCTTTTAGTTAAAGATGTTAAGCTTGATACTAGAGAAGAATCTAAAATAGAAGAGAATAACAAAGAAATTAAACAATGGAAAAGAATAGAAGTTTTAAAAGATTATCGATTTTATATTATTTGTATGACAATGTTAGCGATGCCATGGATTGCAACGGGGTCTTTTGTTTATCAGTCTTTTATATCTTCATCTAAAGAATGGGGACCTTATGTGATTGCGCAATCATTTATGGCATATTCAATTTTATCAGTGATTACTCTTTTTATATCTGGTTTTTTAATTGATAAATTTTCGAGTAGAAAATTATTAATCTATATGAATATCCCACTTCTTTTTGGTACTATAGTTCTCTACTATTTTAACGCACCGATTTCATCTTTTGTTTTTTTTGCTTTAGTAGGGGTTACCAATGGTTTGGCAAACGTACTTGGTTCTTCAACTTGGGCCGAAATTTATGGTGTTAAATATATTGGCTCTATAAAAGCCTTAACAACTGCTTTAATGGTATTTTCAACAGCCTTTGGTACAGCTTTATTTGGATTTTTGATTGATATTGGTTTTTCAATTGAACAGATAGCGGTTGTTTCAGGTGCCTACATCTTTAGCTCAATTGTCCTTCTTTATTTGGTTAAAAATAAGTTAAATCCACATTATTTATAAAAATAGCCCTTGATTTTTAAAGACTCACTGTGTAGATACTGCGCATGGCCAGAGTTACCGTAGAAGACTGTATAGATAAAGTAGAGAGTCCTTACGAATTAGTACTTGTTGCTAAAGAGAGAGCCACTCAACTTAATGCAGGAATAGAACCAACAATTGATAGAGATAACGATAAAAACACTGTTATTTCATTAAGAGAAATTGCTGAAGAAAAAATTAAAGTTTCAGATTTAACCGATAGTGCAATTTACAAACTTAGAAAACATGTTGAACAAGTTGATGACACTGCTGAGGATGATGAAGAAATAGGCGATGATTTTGAAAATTTATATAAAGGTGAAATCTCAAAAAGTGGAACCCCAATTTTACCATCTAAAAGAGCAAGAAAAACGCCTGAAAAAATTCAAGTTACAAAAGAAGATTTGGCTGAGCTATCTGAAACAGCTACAGTAGAAGTTGATAATTCAGTAGGTGAAGAAACTATGAATGAGCAAGGAGAAGTTTCTTTAGATGAAGTATCAGAATCAGAAAATCAAGAAGCAGACGTATCTTCAGACGACACTGAAGCTTCAAACTCTTAAAAAAATAATATAAAGTTATATCATGAATAGGAAAGTATCAGTTGCTCCTATGATGGATTGCACAGATCGTCATGAACGATTTTTTCTAAGATTAATATCCAAAAATACTCTTCTTTACACTGAGATGGTAGTAGATGAAGCTATAAATAGAGGAGATAAAAAAAAGTTATTAGAGTTTAATATTAACGAAAAACCTGTAGCACTTCAATTAGGAGGTTCGTCTCCAAAACTTTTAGCTGAAGCCACTAAAGTGGGTGAAGATTTCGGTTATGATGAAATTAATCTAAACTTAGGTTGTCCTAGTAAAAAAGTTGAAAAAAATAGATTTGGCGCTTGTTTAATGAAAGAGCCAAATTTAGTGGCAGATTGTTTAAGTAAAATGCAATCAGTTACAAAACTACCAGTAACTATAAAAACAAGAATTGGTTACGATGATGTGGAAGATTATGAAAATTTACATAATTTTATTTCTACCTTAAAAGCGACTGGTGTTAAAACTTTTATTATTCACGCAAGAAAAGCAATGTTGGGTAAATTTACACCAAAGCAAAATTTAAATATTCCACCTTTAAAATATGAGTATGTATACAAATTAAAAGAAGATTTTCCTAAAGAAGAGATCATTATTAATGGAGGAATAACTTCTGTGGATGAAATAAAACCTTTTTTAGAGAAAACTGATGGTGTAATGATTGGAAGAGCCGCTTATCATACCCCTTATTTGTTAGCAGATATTGAAAGAGAAATATTTAATAATGAAGATGTACCAAGTAGACAAGATGTGATTGAACAACTTATTCCTTATGTGAAAGAAGAATTAAAAAAAGGAACAAGGTTAAATCAAATCATGAGACACACTCTTGGTTTATTTCATGGTCAAACAGGCGCAAGTTATTGGAAAAGGTATTTAAGCGAAAACATGTGTGTAAGAGACGCTGATGTTAAAAAGATTGATCACATCATGGATAAAATTAAATACAACAATGTAGATACTAGAGTAGGGCAGTCTGCTTAATTCAATTTTAACAAACGAATACGGTTATATTATTCTATTAATGGTTTTAACAGCGATACCAGTTGGTTTTGTGGCTGGATTATTTGGTATTGGTGGAGGGTTGATAACTGTTCCATTTTTATATTTTATTTTTGGTTCTTTAGAAATTGATCCTCAATATGTTATGCACCTTGCAGTAGGAACTTCCTTTGCAATTATAATACCAACATCTACTGTTTCAGTTTTAACACATCATAAATTTAAAGCCGTTGATTTTGATATAGTTAAGAATTACGGTCTCTTTGTTGTACTGGGAGTTATTGTTGGAACAGTTTTTGCAGCTTCTTTAAAAACTAAATCCTTAGTTTTATTTTTTTCAATAATGATCTTATTTTTAGGTATTTACTTACTCTTAATAAAAGAAAAGGAACAAAACATAATTGTTAAAATGAAATTACATCTAAAAGTTATTCTTGGTTTTCTTGTTGGGTTTATATCTGCTCCTATGGGTATAGGAGGGGCTGTAATGAATGTCCCTATTCTTAAGTTTTTTGGTTATTCAATAAATAAAGCAATAGGAAGTGCAGCAGCTATAGGTTTTTTAATTGCTCTATTTGGAGCAATTGGTTTTTTAATTTCAGGAAATTATTTAAATTCAAGTCTTCCACTAAGTATTGGTTTTATAAATATTCCTGCTTTTTTAATTTTCATACCGATTACAACATTTATGGCTAGAATAGGAGCTAAAACAGTTCATAGTATTGATAAGAATAAAATTAGTAAGTTTTTTGGAATTTTTCTCTTAGTGGTTTCGATTAAATTTTTTTACGAATACTTAAAATTATAACAAGCAAAAAAAAGAGGTGACTTCAGTCTCCCTCCATCACCTCACAAATTCAATCTAGGTGATTCTATTCATTTTTATGAACACTTCTTAGTTGAAAATGAACTTTATCAACTAATTTTAAATTAACAATTATAAGTTGTATTAATTTCATTTAAAAAAACTCAATTTAGCCATACATAATATTTAGTATTATTGTTGTAATTGATACTTTTGAATATGGTTTCAATAAAAGACATTAATAAAAAAATTAAAAAAAATTTATTTGATCCAATCGATAAATCAAAGAATAAGTTTTCCTCATTTTTAGAAAATATAAAAAAAAACAAAGTTAAAAAAGATTTAGCATTACAAAAACAATTAGAAAAAGAAAAAAAAAGAGAATTAATTTTAGAAAAAAAATTAGCAAAAAAAGCTAAACAGGATGAGCTAAAAGAAGAAAGAAAAAAACTTCTTTTTCAAAAAAAATTAATTATTGAAAATGAAAAGCAGGAAAAAAAGAACGAAGAAAAAAGACAAAAAATAGAAGCTCAAAGAATTAAAATAGAACAGAAAAAAATTAAAGATGAAGAAACTAAAAAACTTAGAGAAGAAGCTAGAAAGCTTAAGCAAGAAGATTTAAGGCTCAAAATGTTAGAGAGACAAAGAATTAGAGAAGAAAATATTAAAATTAAAGAAGAACAACTAAAAAATAAAGAAATTGAAGCTCAAAGGAAAAGAGACGAAAAAGAAAAGGAAAGACAAGAAAAATTAAGATTAAAAGAAATTGAAAGGAAAAATAGACTTGAGGAAGAACAAAGATTAAGAGAAGCAGCTAGAAAGTTAAAATATGAGCAAGAAAAACTTAAAGAAATGGAAGAAAGATTAAGAGATCTAGAAACCGAAAGACAACAGGAAATTCAAAGACAAATTTTAAAAGAAGAGGCTGAGCAAAGAGCTAAGGAAGAGGAATTAAGAAATAAAGAAAAAGAACTTAAAGAGGCTGAACGTGAGAGAATAAATAAAGAAAATGAAAGACGTCAAAGAGAAAGAGAATTGAAAATAGAGGAGGAAAGACAAAAAAGAATTGATGAAGAAAACGAGAGAATTAGATTAGCTGATATTGCTCAAAAAGAGAGAGAAGATGAGGAAAATAGGCGAATGAAAGAATGGGAGAAAAAATTTGATGAAGAACAACGACTTAAAGAGGAGGAATTAGTTAGAAAGTTTTATAGCGATGAAACTCCTGAACAAGAAAATAATCAGGATGGCGCTAATTTAGAAACTAAAACTGAAGAAGATAGTTTAGAAACTAAAACTGATGAGGATAATTTAAAAAATTAAATTTTCTGATCATATTCACCAACTTTACCTGTTTTTTTTAACAAATCGTCAATAAAATTGAAGATTTTTTTCTTTCTTTCATCTGATGTTGGACTTTCAGTCACAATAACTAAAGATGGTTTGTTTGAAGAAGCTCTTATAAGCCCCCAAGAACCATCTTCCAATGAGAACCTAACTCCATTAACAGTTAAAACATCATTAATAACTTGGCCATCTATTTCAGTTTTGTTTTCTTTTAAATTTTTAATTTGCTTGACTAGCTTCTCAACAACTAAATATTTTTCTTCATCTTTGCAAAAAGGTGCCATGGTTGGTGTTTGAAATGTATTGGGTAATTCACTAATAATTTCACTCATTTTTTTATTTTGATTATCTAATAAGTGACATACTTGAATTGCTGAATTAATACCATCATCATATCCAAAACCTAATGGTTGATTAAAGAAAAAATGACCACTTTTTTCAAAGCCTGCTAATGCTTTTTCAGTGTTTACTTTTCTTTTAATGTGAGAATGACCTGTTTTCCAATAAATTGTTTCACAATTGTTTTCAATTAATATTACATCTTTTGAATACAAACCTGTTGATTTTACATCTACAACAAATTTAGAATTTTTATGTTTATTTGATAGATTTCTAGCTATCAGAAGACCTATCTTATCTGAAAATATTTCATTACCCTTATCGTCAATAACTCCAACTCTATCTCCATCACCATCAAATCCAAAACCTATATCAGCATTGTTTTCTTTGACTGTTCTAGCTATTTCATGAAGCATTTTTAGATCTTCAGGGTTTGGGTTGTATTTAGGAAAATTCCAATCTAGTTTACAATCTAATTCTACTACTTCACATCCAATACCTCTTAGAATATCTGGAGCAAAAATACCTGCAGTTCCATTCCCACAAGCCACCACAGCTTTTATTTTTTTATTAATTTTATTTTTACTAATTAAGTCACTTTTATAAATTTTATCAAAATCTTTTATTTGTTTTTCATTACCTTCACCTTTTGTAAATTTTTCATTTAAGGTAATTTCTTTTAATTCCTTCATTTCTTCAGGTGCATGAGTTAGCCCTTTTTTGATTCCCATTTTCACGCCAGTCCACCCATTTTCATTATGACTTGCAGTAACCATAGCAACTGCATCTGCATCTAAATTGAATTGTGCAAAATAAACCATGGGAGACAACGAAAGACCAATATCCTCTATGCTGCATCCCGTAGACATTAATCCTTTTTTGAGAGCAGTTTTTATTTCTTCACTATAGGAACGGTAATCATGACCTATTATGATTCTGGGATTGTCTTTTTTGGTATGTATTTTTATCTGTGATCCTAAACCCTTACCAAGATTCTTTATACCTGCTAAATTTATGTCTTTCTCATACAACCATCGGGCGTCATATTCTCTAAAACCGTAGGGATCTATTTTTATATTTTGGCTCACTGGTTATTTACATACTGTTTATTATGTTAATTTCTTGAAAAATTTTTTATTTTTTTATTGATTATCATATTGTCGCGTTCTATAAATGTTCTATTGTACAAAAGTTTATATTGTATATTTACGATAAACGCCTACAACATATAGTTGTTTTCGTACTAATAACAAAATATAATTAAAATTTATGAATAAGATTCTTTCTCAAGCCCTCAAAAAAGCTGTCTCTGAATATAGCCCAGCAGTTAAAGAGGTCTCAAAAGGCAATAGACCAGATCTTTTTTCGTTAAACAATGAAACAGAACTTTTTCAAAACGATAAAGGCATCATAATTAAAATTGATAGATCAAAAGACACAAACTTAACTGATTTTGGAAAAGCGACTTTAAAAGATAGATATCTTGGTCCAAACGAGTCCTATCAAGACTTGTTTGCAAGAGTAGCTAGCACATACTCTGATGATAACTTACATGCTCAAAGAATTTACAATTATATTAGCAACCTTTGGTTTATGCCTGCTACTCCAGTTTTGTCAAATGGTGGAACTAAAAGAGGTTTACCAATTTCATGTTTTTTAAATGAAGCTTCAGACAGCTTGGGTGGAATTTTAGATCTTTGGAGTGAGAATGTTTGGCTTGCTGCTAAGGGTGGTGGTATCGGAAGTTATTGGGGTAACTTAAGATCTATTGGAGAGAAAATTGGAAAAGTTGGAAAGACTTCAGGAATAATTCCTTTCATAAAAGTTATGGACTCATTGACGATGGCAATTAGTCAAGGTTCATTAAGAAGAGGGTCAGCAGCTTGTTATCTTCCAATTGATCATCCTGAGATTGAGGAATTTATAGAGATGAGAAGACCTACAGGTGGAGACCCAAATAGAAAAGCTTTAAATTTACATCATGGCGTTTTAGTTTCAGATGCTTTTATGAGAGCAGTTGAAACTGATGAACAATGGGCATTGAAAAGTCCTGCTGATGGAAGTATTCAGCAAACTATTTCTGCAAGAAATTTATGGATTAGATTATTAACAGCAAGAATAGAAACTGGTGAACCTTATATAATTTACATTGATACTGTTAACAGACAAATTCCGCAACATCATAAGTTAGCAAATCTTACAGTTAAAACCTCTAATCTTTGTAGTGAAATAACCTTACCAACAGGTATTGATAAAGATGGAAGAGATAGAACAGCTGTGTGTTGCCTATCTTCTTTAAATTTAGAAAAATACGATGAATGGAAAGATGATCCAGATATGATTAATGATGTGATGAGATTTTTAGATAACGTCTTGTCAGATTTTATTAATAAAGCACCAGATCAATTCAAAGATGCAAAATATTCAGCTGAAAGAGAAAGAAGCGTTGGATTAGGTGTGATGGGATTTCATTCATTTTTACAGAAAAATAGAATTCCACTTGAGTCTGTAATGGCAAAATCATGGAATAAAAAAATATTTAAAAATATTCATGAGAAAGTAAATCAAGCATCGAAAGATTTGGCTGAAGAGAGAGGAGCTTGTCCAGATGCAGCTGAATATGGTTTCAAGGAAAGATTTTCAAATAAAACAGCAATAGCCCCAACAGCTTCGATTTCAATTATTTGTGGTGGAGCATCTCCAGGTGTAGAGCCTATTGCAGCAAATAGCTATACACACAAGACTCTTTCAGGATCTTTTAATGTTAGAAATAGATATTTAGAGGAAATTCTTCAGGGGCATGGTAAAAATGATGATGAAACATGGTCTACAATTACCACTAATCAAGGCTCAGTTAATCATCTAGATTTCCTTACAGATCTTGAAAAAGACGTATTTAAAACTGCATTTGAGCTTAACCAAAATTGGATAATTGAAT
Organism: uncultured Pelagibacteraceae bacterium; assembly: GCA_902586485.1. Classification (GTDB taxonomy): domain Bacteria; phylum Pseudomonadota; class Alphaproteobacteria; order Pelagibacterales; family Pelagibacteraceae; genus Pelagibacter. The sequence goes on from CACIHO010000001.1 coordinate 177,553, forward strand.
TAAGTGGTGACAGAACGCCATTTATTTCACAAGCTCAATCAGTTAATTTATTTTTACCAGCAGATGTTCATAAAAAAGAATTACATAAAATTCATTTTGATGCTTGGAAGAAAGGTTTAAAGAGCCTTTATTACTGTAGATCAAAATCAATTCAAAGGGCTGAAAATATTAATGATGCTAGATCAACAGATATTACAGCTAACGTTTATAAATCTAAAAATCAACCATCTAACAAAGAGCCAGAGTACGAGGAGTGTTTATCATGTCAGTAGCAGAAAAGATTAATAAAGAAATTATTCAACCAAAAAAAATGGGATTGTTAGTCGAAAATCCTGTTTACAAACCTTTTAGATATCCATGGTGCTATGATGCTTGGTTAACTCAACAAAGAATTCATTGGTTGCCAGAAGAAGTCCCTCTTGGAGACGATGTTAGAGATTGGCAAAAAAATCTTTCGCAACCAGAAAAAAATTTATTAACTCAAATTTTCAGATTTTTTACTCAAGCAGATGTAGAAGTTAATAATTGTTATTTAAGACATTACACTACTGTATTTAAACCTACAGAAGTGTTAATGATGATGACAGCTTTTGCAGCTATGGAAACAGTTCATGTAGCTGCCTATTCACATTTGTTAGATACAATTGGTATGCCAGAGTCAGAATATTCAGCTTTCATGAAATATAAAGAAATGAAAGACAAGTACGATTATATGCAAGGTTTTAATGTAAATTCAAAAGAGGACATTGCAAAAACTGTTGCCGTTTTTAGTGCTTTCACCGAAGGATTACAATTGTTTGCAAGTTTTGCTATTTTATTAAATTTTCCAAGACATAATAAAATGAAAGGAATGGGACAGATAGTTACTTGGTCTGTAAGAGATGAAACACTTCATTGTAATTCTATGATCAGAATTTTTAAGGAGTTTATAAAAGAAAATCCTGAAATCTGGACACCAAAATTAAAAAAAGAACTTTATGAAGCTTGTAGAATAATTGTTGAGCATGAAGATGCTTTTATTGATTTAGCTTTTGAAATGGGTCCAATGGAAGGTTTAACTGCTCAAGAAGTTAAAGATTATATTAGGTTCATTGCAAATAGACGACTTATTCAATTAGGATTAGAACCAATTTATGATGTCCAAAAAAATCCACTAACTTGGTTGGATACAATGCTCAATGCTGTTGAGCATATGAATTTCTTTGAAGGAAGGGCTACGGAATATTCTAAAGCATCAACACAAGGGACTTGGGCAGAAGCTTTTAGTTAAGATACTAAATGTTTAAAAAATATATATATATATTTTTTTTTGTACTTACTACATCCTGCAATACAGTGACAGGAACTATTGAAGGAACAGCTCTTGGTGTTGTAAAAGATGTTAAAAGCACTTATCACTATTCTACATGTGTTTTTACTAAAGTTACCTGTGGTGATCTTGATTTAGATTGAAAATCCTTTGAAATATAAAAAATATTTTAGAAAGACTAGCTTAAAACAAAATGGGGTTGGTGATTTATTTTTAAAAGAAGTTCAAACAAAAAAACCAAAAATTTTTCTTGAGGTTGGTGTTTTTCATGGAGTAACAGCACGTAATATTTGTGAATTGTTAAATAAAATTCACGGTAAAAATTTTAAATATATAGGTTTAGATTTATTTGAGGAAAATAAAGAAAGTAAAGATGAGATAATACCAAATACACAATTTTCTAATCCTATAAAAAATATATATTTCAAATATATAAAAAAACAAAATCCATACAGTTTAGTAGCTGTTAAGGATCTTCTTAAAAAATTTACAGATAATATTTCTTTACTTAAAGGAAACTCAAATAAAATTTTAAAAAAAATTAATATGTCCAAAATTGATTATGTTTTTCTTGATGGGGGACATGATTATCAAACTGTAAAAAATGATTTAAATTCTTGTAAAGAAGTTATAGTAAACAATGGAACAGTGCTTTGTGACGATTATGATTTATCTTATGCTCCTGGAGTTAAACAAGCTATAGATGAGTTTACTTTTGAGAATGATTTTAAGTGTACTAAAATATGCAATGATAGATTCGCTAAAATAGAAAAAAAATAATTTATCTTTGATTTAATTCTAATACTTTTCGATGTTTACTTCCCTTATAACTTGCCAATGGTCTAATAAGTTTATTTGCAGCATGTTGTTCCATTATATGGGCAGACCATCCTGTAATTCTTGAAATAACAAAAATAGGTGTAAAGAAATCAGTATCAAAACCCATCAAATGATAAGTTGGACCCGTAGGGTAGTCTACATTAGGGTAGATATTTTTTTCTTTAATCATTACTTTTTCCACAATGTCATAAATTTTTTCAAATTTTTTATCTTTTTTCACCTTAGCAACTTTACTAAAATATTCTCTCATAGTTGGAACTCTAGAGTCGCCTGACTTATAAACTCTGTGACCAAATCCCATCACAACTTCTTTATTTTTAAGTGCATTATTTATCCACCTAAGAGCATTTTCAGGTTTTTTTATTTTATTCATCATGTGCATAACTTCTTCATTAGCACCACCATGTAGAGGCCCTTTTAAACTTGCTATTGCTCCAGTAATTGCACCGTGAATGTCCGATAAACTACTTGTAATTGTTCTTGCAGTAAAAGTTGAAACATTAAAACTATGTTCTGCATATAGAATTAAAGAAACATCAAAAGCTTTTACAATTTCTTTTTGAGGAACTTTACCAAAACACATATAGAAAAAATTTTCAGCAAAAGTTAAAGTTTTTTTTGGTTTTATAATTTTTTTTCCTTTTCTGATTCTATAAAAGGCTGCTAAAGCAGTAGGAGTTTTAGCAAATATTCTTAATGCCTTCCTCATGTTTGCCTCAGGTGAAGAATCTGCAGTTTCTTTATCTTCTAAACCCATGACACTAACAGCAGTTCTTGCTACATCCATTGGGTGAGATTTCTTTGGCATATGTTTTATTATTTCATATAAATTTTTTGTTAATTCCCTATTGTTTTTTTCTTCTTTTTCAAATTTTCTAAGCTGAATAGTATTTGGAAGATCTTTATTTAAAATTAAATATGCAACCTCCTCAAATCTACAATATTCACACAAATCTTGAGCAGCGTATCCTCTATAAGTAAGAGAATTAATTTCAGGCATTACTTTTGAAACCTCAGTTTCATCCACAACTATTCCAAGCAACCCCTTTTTTATATCATCACTCATTATTCATGTCCTTCAGTACTAAAATTATAAATTTTTTCATCTAGTGATTTGTATTTTTCATAATCAACTAATTCATAAAGTCTTTTTCTAGTTTGCATTTTATCTATTATATTGTTCTGATGTCCATTTGCATAAATGTCTCTTAATCCATCTTCTACATTTTTCATTGCTAATCTTTGTGTTGTTACAGGATAAATTACAATATTATATCCAAAGTTTTCTAAATCTTTGTAGCTAAACAATTTAGACTTACCAAATTCAGTCATATTAGCTAACAAGTATCCAGACAATTTTTTTCGAACTTTTTCAAAATCTTTTTCATCTTGAAGTGCTTCTGGAAATATTATTTCAGCACCAGCATCAATGTAGGCTTTACACCTGTCAATCATTTTATCAATACCTTCAACGCTCTTAGCATCTGAACGTGCTATAATTTTAAAATTTTGATCTTTTTTTGCAGCAAGACATTCTTTAATTTTTTTAACCATATCATCAGTTGATATAAGCTCTTTATTATCAAGATGACCACATCTTTTTCTCTCTATTTGATCCTCTAAGTGAACACCAGTTATTCCAAATTTTTCAAATGTTTCTATAGTTTCTTTACAAGATTTAAATCCTGTATCTATATCAACTATTGTTGGAAGATTAGTAACTCTAGAAATTAAATAAGATCTTGTACTAACATCTTGTAAAGTTGTTAAGCCAATATCAGGAAAACCAAGGTCATTAGCCATTACTCCACCAGATACATAAACAGCATCATATCCAATTTCTTCTATTAATTTCGCTGTCAAAGGATTGTATGCACCTGGAACTCTTAATATTTTATTTGATTTTAATTTTTGATCAAAATCCAATCTTTTTTGACTTGGTTCTTTCTCCACAAAGTGCATTAAAAAATCCCCCTTTTATTATTTTTTTTTAATTTATTTTTTTTTACTTCAATATTTAATTTATGAAGTTGACCAGGTTTTAAATTTTTTAAATTTTGTACTGTTTTTAAAAAACGATCACTCTCTTTTCTATCTAAAATACCATCAGTTAAAGTTAAAAATTTATTTATATAATTTTCTCTCTTAAACGGTCTAGCACCATATGTATGTGCGTCCGCTCTATCTAGTTCCTCTGTTATTTTTTTTCCGTTATTAAGTGTCACAACTACTTTAGCTCCAAATGCTTTATTCTTTGGATTGGGATCGTGATATTTCTTTGTCCATTTTTTATCTTCATATGTTTTTATTGATTTCCAAATCTTAATGGTACTTTTCCTGTTTGCTCTAGATTTAGTATAAGATTTAACATGATGCCAATCTCCATCTTCCAAGGCTACAGCAAAAATATACATTATAGAATGATCCAATGTTTCTCTACTAGCATTAGGATCCATTTTTTGAGGGTCATTTGCGCCCGTACCTATTACGTAATGAGTATGATGACTTGTAAAAATATCAATTTTTTTAATAAGTTTTAAACTTGAAATTTTTGTTTTTAGTTTTTTAGCTAAATCTATTAATGCTTGTGATTGATATTCTGCAGAATATTCTTTTGTATATGTCTCTAAAATAGCTTTTTTACTTTCACCTTTTTTTGGCAATGGGACTTTGTAGTTAGCTTTTATACCATCCAATATTCTTGCAATTACACTATCCTCACCTTCGTATATCGGACTTGGAGCATCTTCACCTCTCATAGCTCTATCTACAGCTTCGATAGCAAGCTTGCCTGCATGTGCTGGAGCATAAGCTTTCCAACTTGAAATTTCTCCTTTTCTAGATTGTCTAGTAGATATTGTTGTATGTAGTGCCTGTTGAACAGCCTGATAAATAGTTTCAGTATTTAATTTTAACATAGTTCCTAATCCAGCAGCCACACTCGGCCCTAAATGAGCAATATGATCGACTTTATGCTTATGTAAACAAATTCCTTTAACTAAATTTACTTGTACTTCGTATGCAGTAATTATTCCTTTTAGTAAATCCAATCCACTTTTTTTATTTTGTTGTGCAACACTTATAAGTGGAGGTATGTTATCACCGGGATGACTATAATCTGCTGCTAAAAAAGTGTCATGAAAATCTAATTCTCTAACTGCGGTTCCATTAGACCAAGCTGCCCATTCGCAATCAAATTTTAATTTTGAGTTTACACCAAATATAGTAGCACCATTTTTTCTAGAATGTTTTAACGCCATCTCTCTAGATGAGATTACTGGCCTTCTATTTAACGAAGCAATTGCAACAGAAGCATTATCAATTATTCTATTAATAACCATTTCGATAGCGTCTTTATTTAATTTAGAATTATCACTTGCTATCTCTGCTATTTTCCAAGCAAGCTGTTTCCTCTTTGGAAGATTTATTTTTGATGGATATACTTTAACATTATGTAATAACAAAATAACTCCTACTTTGTGATTTTGTTTTAATAGTTAAAATAAATTAATCAATATTAAAGATATTGAGTTACAATTTTTTCAATACCTACAAAGTCTTTTATTAAGTGATTATGATAAATTTCATCAACATTTTTTTCGGTATATCCGTCTTCTAATAAAATCATTGGAATTTGTGCCGCTTTTGCAGCATTTGCATCCGACTCACTATCGCCAATCATAATTGACTTATTTTTACTACCATCTAAAATTTCTATGATTGTTGTTATGTGTCTTGGATCAGGTTTGCAATAATCAAAAGTATTATAACCAGCAACATACTCAAAGTAATCATATATCCCAATTTTTTTTAGAAGATCTACCGCAAGATGTTCAGTTTTATTAGTACATACAGCCATTGATATATTTTCTTTTTTACACCAATTTAAAAAATCTTTTACACCAACCATTAGAGTACTTTCATTTAAAATATTGTTTCCATAAAAAGAAATAAACTCATCTGTCATTTCGTTTTTAATTTTCTCATTAATCGAAATTAATTCTTTTTTAGCCTGGCTCCATATGGATCTACCAATCATTACTCCAGCTCCTTGACCGACAGCACTTTTAAGTTCGTCAAGAGATTTTGTAGGGTATCCAAATTTCCTCATCACATGGTTATGAGCAAGCATTAGATCAGGTGCTGTGTCCACCAACGTACCATCTAAATCGAATAAAACTGTAAATTTTTGTTTCATTTTAAAAGTATTTTAAAGAAATAAATTGTGAATTAATCAATGTATATACTTAATGTAAATCAAATTTAAATGGAAGTTTTAAATCAAAAAAAACTTAGAGCTAAATTTATAAAGTCAGGAGTAAAGATGGTCGGTCCTGAAACTGTTTTTTTTTCAAAGGATACAAAGATTGGAAATAATGTAACTATAGAACCATATGTTGTTATTGGCCCTAAGGTCAAAATTGGGAATAATGTAATAATAAAATCTTTTTCACATTTAGAATCTTGTAAAATTGAAAATAAGGTTGAGATTGGTCCCTACGCTAGAATAAGACCTAATACAATTTTAAAAGAAGGATCTAAAATAGGTAATTTTGTAGAGATTAAAAAAAGTACTTTAGGAAATAAATCTAAAATTAACCATTTGTCTTATGTTGGAGATGCACAAATTGGAAACTCAGTAAATATTGGAGCTGGTACAATTACTTGTAATTATGATGGAGTAAATAAGAATAAGACAAGAATTAAAGATAAAGTATTTATAGGGTCAAATACCTCTTTAGTTGCTCCAATTACAATAAACAAAGATAGTATTGTTGGAGCTGGATCAGTAATAACAAAAAATGTTAAAAAAAAATCTTTAGCATTAACAAGATCGCCACAATTAGAAGTTAACAATTACAAAAGAAAGAAAAAATAATTTATGTGCGGAATTATTGGAATATCTAGCAACAAACCTGTTTCGGCAAATATAATTAATTCATTAAAAAAATTAGAATACAGAGGATATGATTCTGCAGGTATAGCTACACTTTCAAATGGTGAAATAAATGAAGTAAAATCAGAGGGAAGAGTTGATAATTTAGAAAATAATTTTGATTTAAAAAACTTAACAGGAAATATTGGTATAGGACATGTAAGATGGGCAACACATGGAATTCCAAATAGTTTAAATGCACATCCTCATTCTTCTCATAACGTATCTGTAGTTCATAATGGCATTATTGAAAACTCTACAATATTAAAAAAACATTTAATTAATAAAGGTCACACTTTCAAATCTCAGACAGATACAGAGGTAATTGTTCATTTAATAACAGAACATTTAAAGACTTCAGAATTAGAACAAGCTATTACAAAAACTTTAAAACAACTTCATGGTAGTTTTGCTCTTGGAATTGTTTTTAAAGATATGCCAGACTTAATAGTTGGTGCTAGAAGAGGATCACCCTTAGCTGTTGGTTACGGTCCAAATGAAAATTATTTAGGATCAGATTCTTATGCTTTAAAATCTATGACAAATAAAATTACATATCTTGATGATGGTGAATTTTGCATTGTTAAAAAAGATCAAGTTCTTTATTTCAATGAAGAAGGAAAAAAAGTTAATAAAAAAATATTAGAACTATCATCAAATGAAGCAAATTATGATAAAGGTGATTTTAAACATTTCATGGCAAAAGAAATTGAAGAACAACCAACAACAATTAAAGCTGGAATAAAAGAATATTTAGATAATTTTAATAAAGATATAAATATTTTTAATTTTCCTTGGAAAATGGAGGAAATTAATTCAATTACTTTAATAGGTTGTGGTACAGCATATCATTCTTGTTTAATGGCAAAATATTGGTTTGAAGAGCTTACAAATTTAGACGTTAATATAGACATAGCATCAGAATTTAGATACAGAAAAAATAGATTTAAAAAAGACGCTTTATATATATTTGTTTCACAATCTGGAGAAACTGCTGATACCTATGCTGCTTTAGATTTATGTAACAAAAATAGAATGAAGACATGCTCAGTTGTTAATGTAATTGAGAGTTCAATTGCGAGAGACTCTAAATTTGTATTACCAATTCATTGTGGTCCTGAAATTGGAGTAGCTTCTACAAAAGCATTTTTAGGACAAATACTTGTCTTATATATTTTAGCATTAAAATTTGGATTTTTGAGACAAGAAATAGAAAAAAAGGAATATCAAATAAAAATTAAAGACTTAAAAAGTTTACCTAACTTAATTGAAAAAACATTATTACACGACAATGATATCCAAACAATATCCTCAACTTTTAATGAAGCTAAGGGATCAATGTTTTTAGGCAGAGGTTTTTCTTACCCAATAGCTTTAGAGGGTGCGTTAAAATTAAAAGAACTATCATATATTCATGCAGAAGGATATCCAGCTGGAGAAATGAAACACGGACCATTAGCTCTAATAGAAGAGGGTATACCAGTAGTAGTTTTAGCTCCAAGAGATAATTATTACAAAAAAACTATTTCAAATATGCAAGAAGTTATTGCCAGAGGTGCGAAAGTATTATTAATAACAAATAAAAGCAAAGATGAAGTTGTCTCTGAAAATATTTGGGAAACAATTGAAGTTGAAAATACCAATGATGACTTACTTCCTTTTTTGTTAACTATACCCATTCAAAAATTAGCTTATTATTCAGCTCTAAAAAAAGGTTACGATATTGATAAGCCTAGAAATTTGGCTAAATCTGTCACTGTTGAATAAACTTAAAACTCTGTTAAAACACTTTCTAGTTGAATATGAAAAGTTGGAAAAAAAATAGTTGGAGAAAATATCCTGTTAAACATATTCCAGAATATCCAGATAAAAAAGAACTGGATAAAGTTTTGGATAAGATAGGAACATTTCCACCGTTAGTATTTGCTGGAGAAACAAGACATCTTAAAAGTCAATTAGCTGAAGTTGTAGACGGAAAAGCATTTTTACTTCAGGGTGGGGATTGTGCTGAAAGTTTTGCAGAATTTAATCCAGACAATATTAGAGATACGTTTAAACTAATGTTGCAGATGTCGTTAGTTTTAACTTACTCAGCTTCATTACCAGTCGTGAAAGTTGGGAGAATAGCTGGACAGTTTTCAAAACCAAGAAGTGCGCCTACAGAAGTGAAAGATGGTGTAGAACTGCCAAGTTACTTAGGTGACAACATAAATGCAATGGAATTTACTAAAAAAGCAAGGGTTCCAGATCCCAAAAGATTGTTTAAAGCTTATTCTCAATCAGCTGCAACTCTTAATCTTATTAGAGCTTTCTCAAAAGGAGGTTTTGCAGATTTAAATAAAGTTCATTTATGGAATTTAGATTATATTAAAAAAAGTTCTCAAGCTAAAAAATTTAAAGATCTCGAAGATAAAATTGCTGATGCTATAGCTTTTATGAGAGCTTGTGGAATTACCTCAGATTTTAATAATAGATTGTATACAGTGAATTTTTGGACATCACATGAAGCTTTATTACTACCTTTTGAAGAGTCTATGACAAGAACAGACTCTACTACAGGAGAGAATCATGATACATCAGCTCATTTTGTTTGGATAGGAGATAGAACTAGACAGTTAGATGGTGGTCATGTTGAGTTTTGCAGAGGAATAGAAAATCCAGTAGGTATAAAATGTGGACCAACTTTAAAAGCTGATGATTTAATTAATCTTTGTAATCGTATTAATCCGAAGAATGAAAAAGGCAAAATCACTTTAATTTCTAGATTTGGTGCTGATAATGTTTCAAAATTTTTACCAAAATTAATTAGAGCTATAAAAAAAGAAGGATTGAACGTGATCTGGTCGTGTGATCCATGTCATGGAAATACCATTAAAGCTGCAACAGGATTTAAAACAAGACCATTCAATAGTGTTTTAAAGGAAGTTAAAGAAGTCTTTGCATGCCATCAAAGTGAAGGAAGTTATGCAGGAGGTTTACATATTGAGTTGACTGGTCAAGATGTAACTGAGTGTATAGGAGGTGCTCAAAAAATATCTGAAAAAGATTTATCTTCCAGATACCACACTCACTGTGATCCAAGACTTAATGGAAATCAAGCTTTAGAATTAGCATTTTTAATATCAGATGAGATTAAAAAGAATAGCTCGTATTCAAAAAATGCAGACAGAGCGGCATCTTAATACATTGTAAAATTATTAATAATAAATAACTTCTAATTATGACACCTAAAGAAAAAGTTAAATTTATCTCCAATTGGATCAAAAACTATGCAGAAAATATGCCAACAAAAGCGGAGTCGTTAGTAATCGGTATATCTGGAGGAATTGACTCATCAGTATCGAGTACACTTAGTGCCATGACTGGAATAAAAACTATTGTTTTATCTATGCCAATCAAACAAAAATCACATCAACATGATTTAAGTATAAAGCATCAAGAATGGTTAGTAAAAAATTTCAAAAATGTTGAAGCGCATACAATTAATTTAGACGAGTTATTTTTAGCATTTAATGCAAGCTTATCAAAATTTGATAATGAACATGGTATGGCTAATTCAAGAGCCAGACTAAGAATGACCACTCTTTATCAGGTAGCTGCAGCTAATAAAGGAATTGTTGTAGGAACGGGAAACAAAGTTGAAGATTTTGGTGTTGGATTTTATACTAAGTATGGTGATGGTGGAGTTGATATTTCACCAATAGCTGATTGTAATAAAACACAAGTCTGGGAATTAGGAAAAGAACTAGGGATTTTGCAGGAGATTATAGATGCACCTCCAACTGATGGATTGTGGGACGATGGTAGAACTGACGAAGGTCAACTTGGTTTAAAATATGATGAATTAGAAGAAGCTATGGAGAATCCAAATTCACCGAATCGTGTAAAATACGAAAACATTAGAAAACAAAATATGCATAAAATGGAGCCCATTCCTGTGTGCATAATTCCAAATTAATCAAATAGATTCACAAATCTATAATTTAAGTATATTTCTTCAACTATGAGTTTAGATATTTTTTTAACAAATAATCTTACTAATAAAAAAGAAAAATTTATTCCTCAAGATAAAAACAATGTAAGAATGTATGTTTGTGGCCCAACTGTTTATGATGATCCACACATTGGTAATGCTAGACCAGTTGTTGTGTTTGATATCCTTTTTAAAATTTTAAAAAATGAATATCCAAAAGTAACCTATGTCAGAAATATTACAGATGTTGATGATAAAATAATAAAATCATCAAAGGAAAATAATATCTCTATTTTGGACCTTACAAAACAAATTACTCAAAGCTTTAACAATGATTGTGTTTATCTAAATTGTGAAAAACCAAATCATGAACCTAAAGCTACTGAGCATATTTCTGAGATGATAGAAATGATTTCTGAATTAATTAAAAAAGGATTTGCATACGAAAATAAGAAGCATGTTTATTTCGAGGTAAAAAAATTTGAAGATTATGGTCAACTATCAAATAAAAATTTAGATGAATTGCTTGCAGGATCAAGAATTGAAGTAAGTGATAATAAAAAAAATCCTGAAGATTTTGTTCTATGGAAACCATCAGAATCAGATGAGCCATCATGGGACTCTCCCTGGGGAAAAGGAAGACCTGGTTGGCATTTAGAATGTTCAGCAATGTCTAAAAAATATTTAGGAAAAGAATTTGATATTCATGGAGGAGGTGTTGATTTGTTATTTCCTCATCATGAAAATGAAATTGCTCAATCAAGATGCGCAAATGGTAGTAAGGTATTTGCTAATTATTGGTTGCATAACGCTTTTATAACAATGTCCAATGAAAAAATGGCAAAATCTCAAGGTAATATTTTAAAAATTAAAGATTTTAGAAATAATAAAAGCGGTCAAATTTTAAGATTGGCTTTAATGAGTGCACATTATCGACAGGCACTTGATTGGAATGATAAACTTTTAGAAGATTGTGAAAACACAATTAGTAAATGGTATAATGTTTATTTAAACATTGAGACAAAACTTGAAATTTCAAACGAAATTCTAAAACCTCTTTTCGATGATTTAAACACACCAGGCTATATCGCTAATTTACATAAATTATATGAGAAAGCTTCAAAAGGTTCTGATGAAGATAAAAGACTGTTTGTTACCGCATGTAATTTTATCGGATTATTGAATGAAACCAAAGAGGATTGGCTGAAATTTAAGAAAAGCAAGCTATCAATTTCTGAAAATGAAATTTTGATTAAAATAAACCAGAGAAATGAAGCAAGAGTTAACAAAAATTATAATGAAGCTGATAAAATAAGAGATGAGCTTTTAGACAAAGGTGTTTTAATAGAAGATAAAGATGGTAAAACCGTCTGGAAATTTAAATGAATAAAGATCGGTTATATATTTTTGATACAACATTACGTGATGGTGCACAGACTCAAGGTGTAGATTTTTCAATAGATGATAAAGAAAAGATATCATCCTCTCTAGATACTTTAGGAGTTGATTATATAGAGGGAGGATGGCCTGGGGCAAATCCTACAGATACTGAATTTTTTAATAAGGATCATAACTTTAAATCAGCAAAATTAACCGCATTTGGTATGACAAAAAAAAAAGAACATAGCGCTGAGAATGATCCAATGTTATCTTCATTATTAAATTCAAAAAGTTCATCGGTATGTTTATTTGGTAAATCATGGGATTTTCAAGTAGATATTGCTCTTGGTATCTCAAATGATGAAAATCTTTTAAATATTAGCGAAAGTGCAAAACATATAGTTAAATCTGGTAAAGAATTCATGTTTGATGCAGAACATTTCTTTGATGGGTACAAATCGAATCCTGAATATGCAATTTCTTGTTTAAAAGCTGCCTATGACAATGGTGCTAGATGGGTTGTTTTATGTGATACGAATGGTGGAACTCTTCCTCATGAAGTAGCTAAAATTGTTAAAGATGTTGTTAAACATATTCCTGGTAAAAATTTAGGAATTCATGCACATAACGATACTGAAAATGCAGTAGCTAATAGTCTAGTTGCTGTTCAAGCAGGAGTTAGACAAGTTCAGGGCACATTAAATGGATTAGGAGAAAGATGTGGAAATGCTAATTTAGTATCACTAATTCCAACGTTTTTTTTAAAAAAAGATTTTTATGAAAATTATGAATTAAATATTAAACGTGAAAATTTAAAAAATTTAACTCAATGTTCGAGATTATTAGATGAATTATTAAATAGAAAACCAAATAAACATCTACCTTATGTTGGTGCTTCAGCTTTTTCACACAAAGGTGGCATGCATGTTTCTGCTGTTCAAAAAGATCCAAAAACTTATGAACATGTTAATCCTGAAGAAGTTGGAAATTCACGAAATATAGTTGTCTCTGATCAATCTGGACAATCAAATATTATGTCTAGATTAAACCTTATCGGAATAAACGTTGAAAAAAGTGATCCAAAAATTAAAAAACTTTTGGAAGAGGTCAAAGATAGAGAGTTTATTGGTTACAGTTATGATGGTGCTGATGCATCCTTTGAGTTATTAGCTCGAAGATTAATGGGTGAGATACCAAGATATATTTCTATTAATGAATATGATGTTTCGGTAAAGAAAGATAATGCAGGAGAAATAGTTTCATATGCAAAAGCTCAATTAGAAGTAGATGGAGATAAAATTGTGTGTGAAGGACAAGGAAATGGACCTGTTAATGCTCTAGATAATGCAATTAGAAAGAATGTTAACAAGCTTGCTAAATATTCAGAGTATTTAAAAGATTTAAGACTTGTAGATTACAAAGTTAGAATTTTAAACACTGGTACTGAAGCTGTAACAAGGGTTAGTATTGAAAGTACAGATTCTAAGGGTGTTAATTGGTTTACTATTGGAGTATCACCAAATATCATTGATGCATCTTTCAAAGCTCTTGTTGATAGTTTAGATTATAAGTTATTTAAGGATAAAGCTCCTGGAAGTTCGTAAGGATGAAAATTAAAAAATTTTCAGAAAAACCATCTGATCTAAAAGATAGAATAGGAGCTAAACCAATAGTTTGTTACCCAAATACTAATATTGAAGAAAAAAATTTAAGTATTTTACATACCGCTCGGGAACACTTGGTTAAAAAAGAGGAAGTTATAATACCTCCAAGAGATGCAAAAACGTTTGAAGTTAAATTTGGTGAGTTTTTTAGAATTGAAAGTGTAGAGGGACCTCAAGTAGGTGATTTAAATTTATTTAATTTAAATAATTTAGAGGAAAAATTCTACTCAGGAAAAACAAGAGCACTCTATGGAACTCATCTTTCAGTTGGAGATAAAATGTTTAGTAGTTTTCCATATCTTAGATCTTTAGCTACTATAACTTGGGACACTTTAGATTGGTATGATTATGATAAAGATGGAGGGTCGGTTCATGATGTCATTGGTACAAGATGTGATCCTTATACATCAAAACTTTTGAGTGATAATGATTATCATTATTGTTGCCATTCAAATTTAACAAGAGCTTTGATTAAAGAAAAAAATATTCAATTAGATCATGCAGAAAAAATAGTTCATGATGTATTAAATGTATTTATGTTAACTGGATTTACCAATGATACTAAACAATACTTTATGAAAGCAAGCCCTGTTAGACCTGGTGATTATTTAGAGTTTTTTGCCGAAACAGATTTATTAGGTGCTCTTTCTGCTTGCCCAGGTGGTGATTGTGGTTCAGAACATTCATCCGATGCAGCAAAATGTTATCCATTAAAAGTTTCTACTTGGACAGTAGATCCAAAATATTTAAATGACATTAAACCATCAGCTATTTCCAATTATAACAGAAATCATGGCATAGATTAATGTCTGTTAATAATATTTCTTTCATTTTAAACAAACCTCAACTCTCAGAAAATATAGGAGCATGTGCAAGAGGAATGAAAAATTTTAATTTTAATAAACTTATTGTTATTGATCCTAAACCAATATTTCCAAATGATAAAATTTTAGCAACCTCAGTAGGAGCAAAAAATATAATTAATAAGGCAAAAAATTTTGAAAATTTAGAAGAACCTTTAAAAAATATTGATATTGTAATTGCAACATCAGCACGATTTAGAAATAAAAATATTAAACATATCCAATTAGAAGATTTAAAAAAAATAAATTATAAAAAGAAAATAGCTTTTTTATTTGGTTCAGAAGCATCTGGTCTATCAAATAATGAAATAAGCTATGCTAACTATACTCTTCAAATTCCAACTAATCCTGATTTTAAATCATTAAATCTATCTCACAGTTTAATAATAATTGCTCAATATCTATCAAGCATAATTAATTCAAAAAAATCCTCTTTTAATAAATCAAACAAAGTTAAGTCAGCATCTAAAAAAGAGATAGTTGCTATGGCAAATCTTTGTATACAAAATCTTGATGAAATTAACTTCTTTAAGTCAAAAGATAAGAAACCAATAATGCTTGAAAACCTGAGGAATATTTTTTACAGGATGGAATTATCAACCAAGGAAACACGTATTTTATCAGGGGTATTTGCTAGTTTAGGTAAAAAACGTTGATTGACAAAATTAAGAGTAAGTTTATAAAGCCCACTATCAAATGACAAAAAGATTAAACTCTAAACACAAAGTAGATAGAAGATTAAAAGTCAACCTTTGGGGCAGACCCAAAAGCCCTTTTAATACTAGAGCTTATGGACCAGGACAACATGGTCAAACAAAAATATCAAAACCATCCGATTATGGAATTCAGCTTCAGGCTAAACAAAAGTTAAAAGCCTATTATGGTAACATTAACGAAAGACAATTTAGAAATATATATAAAAAAGCAGTAATGCTCAAAGGTGATACTGGAGAAAATTTAATTGGCCTTCTTGAAAGAAGATTGGATGCCGTTATCTACAGAGCAAAATTTGCAACAACAATTTTTTCAGCTAGACAATTAATCAATCACGGCCATGTAAAAGTAAATGGTAAAAAAGTAAATATTGGAAGTTATTTAGTTAGAGAAGAAGATTCAATTGAGATAAGAGATAAATCTAAACAGCTTGCAATAATCGATATTGCTCTTGCTAATAAAGAAAGAGAAACTCCAGAATATATTCAGATGGATGAAAAAAATAAAAAATTAAAGTTTGTTAGAGTTCCAAAGTTTGAAGAAGTTCCATATCCAATTGTAATGGAGCCTAATCTGGTGATTGAATATTATTCTAGATAATTAACTTTTAGCCTCAAAATTTATATTTTTGCTTTCAAAAAGTTTTGCCAATTCACCACTTTCATACATTTCTTTAACAATATCGCATCCACCAATAAATTCATTTTTAACATAAAGTTGTGGGATGGTTGGCCAATCACTAAAAACTTTAATACCCTCTCTTAAATTTTGATTTTCTAAAACATTTACTCCTTTAAAATTTACTTTTAGGATTTTTAAAATATTTGAAGTAGCCATTGAAAACCCACATTGTGGAGCGTCAGGTGTGCCTTTCATAAACAAACATACTTCGTTGTTTTCAATTTCATTTTTTATTAAATCATTTGTTTGTTGATCCATTTAACTCTCCTTTGTTTTAATTGCTAATGCATGTAGTTCATTACCCATTCTACCTTTTAATGAATTGTAAACCATTTTATGTTGCTCAATTTTACTTTTTCCAGAAAATTGAGACGAGGTAATTGTAGCTGAATAATGATTTCCATCACCTGCTAAATCTTGTATTTCAACAATTGCATCTGGCATTGCCTCTTTTATAAAATTCTCAATTTCTTTTAAATCCATCGCCATTATTTACTCATATAGTTTATAAGCCAACTTTTATTAGAAGTTGATAATTCGTCAATTGTAACTTTTGTCTTATCATTAATATATAGTTCATTTTCATTAATTGTACCAAGTTCATCGAAATGGACTGCATTTTTATTCAATATATCAGCTACTTTTTTAAAATCTTTTTTGTTTATTTCTATAATATATCTGCCTTGATCTTCAGCAAAAAAGTATTCTATTTCATTAATTAGATATTTGGGTTTTTTAATATTTATTCCTTTTTTTCCTTTAATACACATTTTTGATACCGAAGTAATTATGCCTCCTAAAGAAACATCATGAGCACTTTTTATTAAATTATTTTCAATTAATTTGAGTAAAGTTTCTCCATTATTTTTTTCATTAAATAGATTTACTTCAGGTGGAGGTCCATTTTTTTCATCTAAAATATTTCTTGCAAATAAACTTTGATCAATATGTCCTTCGGTTTTTCCAATCACTAAAACTAAATTATCAACCTCTTTAAAATCCATAGTGATCATATTCTGGTAATTCTTGATTAACCCAACCCCACCAATTACAGGCGTAGGTTTTATACCTTCCTCTTTTGTTTGGTTGTAGAAAGATACATTTCCAGAAACTACTGGGAATTTTAAATATTCGCTCGCTTCACCAATACCTTGAACACATTCAACAAACTCACCCATGTTTTCTTCATTTTCAGGACTACCAAAATTTAAACAATTCGTAATAGCAATAGGCTTTGCTCCAACAGATATAAGATTTCTAAAACTTTCACAAACTACTTGCTTTCCACCAGTTAAAGGGTGGGCCCAACAATAAATCGCAGAGGAGTCTACAGAAGCAGCAACAGCTTTATCTGTACCATGAACTCTTACAACACCAGCATCCCCACCAGGTTTTTGTATTGTATCTCCCATAACAGTGTGATCGTATTGTTGCCAAATCCATTCTTTGCTGCATACATTTGGATTTGCTAAAATTTTTTTTAAAACATCAATAATTTTTAAATGCTTAAGATCTTCTTTTTTAATTTTATTTTTTTTAGGTAACTTTGCTTTTTTCCATTTTCGATCATACATAGGAGAGTTTTCAACCAAAGTATTTACAGGTATGTCTGCAACTTTTTCTTCATCAAAATAAAGTTCTATTTTTTTTGACTTAGTCGTTTTTCCAATTACCGCAAAATCTAAATTCCATTTATCAAATATTTTTTTTGCTTGTTCTTCTTTTCCGTTTTCTAAAACAATCAACATTCTTTCTTGGCTCTCAGAGAGCATAATTTCGTATGGTGTCATTTTGGTTTCTCTGCACGGCACTTTATTTAAATTGATTTCAATTCCGAGGTTTCCTTTTGAAGCCATTTCAATACTTGAAGAGGTTAATCCTGCAGCACCCATATCTTGAATAGCTATAATTGAGTCTCCTGCCATTAACTCTAGACAAGCTTCTAGTAAAAGTTTTTCAGTAAATGGATCTCCAACTTGAACTGTTGGTTTTTTTTCCTCAATTTTTTCATCAAAACTAGCTGATGCCATACTTGCACCATGTATTCCGTCTCTTCCAGTTTTAGAACCAACATAAATAACTGGCTTATTTAACCCAGCAGCTTTAGAGTAAAAAATCTTATCTTTTTTGACCAATCCTAATGTCATAGCATTAACCAAAATGTTTCCATTATAGGAGCTATCAAAACTTGTTTGGCCAGCAATTGTAGGAACGCCCATACAGTTTCCATAACCACCTATGCCATGAACAACACCTCTTAATAAATTTTTTGTTTTTTTATGTTGTGGTGATCCAAAATGTATTGAGTTCAAGTTAGCTATTGGTCTTGCACCCATTGTAAACACATCTCTCATTATTCCCCCAACACCAGTTGCAGCACCTTGATAAGGCTCAATAAATGAAGGGTGATTGTGACTTTCTATTTTAAAAACTATTGCATCATTATCCTCAATATCTATAACACCAGCATTTTCTCCAGGACCTTGAATAACTTTTTTTCCTTTAGTAGGTAGTTTTTTTAAATGTAGTCTCGATGATTTATAAGAACAGTGTTCATTCCACATTGCAGAAAAAATACCAAGTTCTGTAATATTTGGAGTTCTCTTTAATAGTTCGCAAATTTTAGCGTATTCATCTTTCTTTAAACCATGATCAACAGCTACTTGTTCATTTACAATCATTTTAAGTTGTTTATTAAGTTTTTAAAAAATAATGACCCATCCTCTCCAGATAGAGATGTATCAATCATTCTTTCAGGGTGAGGCATCATTCCTAGAACATTTTTTTTTTTATTAAATATACCAGCAATATTTTTTATGGATCCATTAGGATTAAATTCATCTTCTATTTTTCCATTTTCATCACAATAGTTTATAGCTATTTGATTATTATCCTCAATTTCTTTTAATTGATCGTTGGTACAAAAATAATTTCCCTCATTATGAGCTATATGAAACTTTAAAACTTTGTTATCAACATTTTTAAAAAATTTATTTTTTTTATCATTAATTTTTACAAAAACGTTTTTACAAATAAATTCTAAATATTTGTTTCTAAGCAAAACACCTGGAACTAAACCAGTTTCTACCAATATTTGAAATCCATTACAGATACCCATAACCATACCCCCTGAATTTGCAAAATTAATTACAGACTGCATTATTTTTGATTTAGATGCCATACTCCCACATCTCAAATAATCACCGTATGAAAATCCACCTGGTAATACAACTAGATCACTTTTTGGTAATTCAGCATCAGCATGCCAAACCATTTTGTTTTTAAACCCAAACTTTTTCAAAGCGACATCCATGTCTCTGTCGCAATTTGAACCTGGAAAAGTAATAACTGATGATTTCATTAATTACTTTGGATCAATAATTTTATAATTTTCAATTACTAGATTTGCCAAAAGTTTTTTACACATTTCTTCAACTTTTGCTTTTGCTTTGTCGTTATCAGTTTCTTTAGTGTCTATTTCAAAATATTTTCCTTGTCTTACTTCATTAACATTATCAAAACCCATTCCATCTAATGTTTGATGGATAACTTTTCCTTGTGGATCAAGTACATCTTTTTTTAGAGTGATGATTACAGAAATTTTCATTTTTTCTTTCTTTTAACTGAAGATAATTTAGTTACATTTACTGCTGAAACATTAGATTGTTCATGGAGTATACCTAATCTTTTAGCAACCTCAGTATAAGCAGGGATTAAATCACCCAAATCTTTTCTAAATCGATCTTTATCTAATTTTTTTTCTGTAATACTGTCCCACAATCTACATGTATCAGGACTAATTTCATCTGCTAAAATAACTTCATTTTTTCCATCAATTTTTATTCTTCCAAATTCTAATTTAAAATCGATAAGTTTAATTCCAACACCTCTAAACATCCCGATCATAAAATCATTAATTCTTAAAATCATTTTTTTAACTTTATCTATTTCAGTTTTTAATGCCCAATCAAATGCTAAAATATGTTCTTCAGATATTAATGGATCTCCAAGCTTGTCATCTTTTAAGCAGTATTCAATAAGAGGTTCTTTTAAAACGGTACCATCTTCAATACCCAATCTTTTTGTAATTGAACCTGTTGCAACATTTCTTACAATAAATTCGATCGGAATTATTTCTACAAGCTTTATAATTTGCTCACGCATATTTAATCTTTTAACTAAATGATTTTTAATTCCTATTTGAGATAGGTTAGAGAGTATATGTTCTGATATTCTATTGTTTAGAACTCCTTTACCTTCAATAGTAGTTTTTTTTTGATTATTGAATGCAGTAGCATCATCTTTAAAATATTGAATAACTAGGTTTTTATCATTTGTTGCATAAATGATTTTAGCTTTGCCTTCGTATAATTTTTTACCTTTTTTCATTATTTAAAAACTCTTCTAAAGATAAAATTTATATTTTTAAAGTGTTTAGAATAATTAAATATAGACTTTAGTTTTTTTGGGGAAATTTTACTCATTATAAATTTATCAGATGAAATGACGTCATTTAGATCTAAATTTTCTACAAAACATTTTTTTGCATAAGATTGTACCATCTTGTATGATTTTTCTCTGCTTAAACCTGATTTAGTTAACTCCAGCATAATTTCTTGAGAAAAAATTAAACCTTTTGTTAAATTTAAGTTTTCAAGCATTTTTTTAGGATAAACAATCATGTTATTTAAAATATTTGTAAGTCTAACCAATGCAAAATCAGTTGTTATATTAGCATCTGGTCCAATATTTCTTTCTACGCTGGAATGAGAAATGTCTCTTTCATGCCAAAGAGCAATGTTTTCAAGAGCTGGTAAAACCGCACTTCTAACCATCCTAGCTAAGCCAGTTAAATTTTCGCTTAAGATTGGATTTTTTTTATGAGGCATTGCAGATGAACCTTTTTGATTTTTAGAGAAATATTCTTGTAACTCATAAACTTCAGTTCTTTGTAGGTGTCTTATCTCGACAGCTACTCTTTCGATAGATCCTGCAATAATTCCTAAAACAGAAAAATAAAATGCATGTCTGTCTCTTGGAATAACTTGTGTAGATATTGGCTCAACTTTTAGACCTAATTTTTTGGCAACATGTTTTTCAACATTTGGTTTAATGTTAGCAAATGTACCAACAGCGCCAGAAATTGCACAAGTTGATACTTCATCTATAGCATCTTTTAGTCTTTTTCTATTTCTTTTAAATTCCTCATAAAACGAGGCCAATTTTAATCCAAAAGTAATTGGTTCTGCATGGATACCGTGGCTTCTTCCCATACACGGAGTAAATTTATATTTTTTTGCCTGCTTTTTTAAAACTTTTAAAATTTGATCAATATCTTTTAAGATAATTTTACCTGATTGGACTAATTGAATATTAAAACTAGTATCTAAAACATCTGATGAAGTCATTCCTTGATGCAGGTATCTTGCTTTAATTCCAGCTTTTTCAGTAACAGAGGTAAGAAATGCTATTACATCATGTTTTACTTCAGATTCTATTTTATGAATTCTTCTTACATTAATTTTAGCTTTTTTTCTTACAACTGAAGAAACACCTCTTGGAATATGACCAAGTTTTTCCATAGCTTCAGCGGCTGCAACTTCAACATCTAGCCAGATTTTGTATTTATTTTCTTCTGACCAAATATCAGTTAATTCTTTTCGCGAGTATCTTTTAATCATTAATTATAAGTATGGAGGCTTTGAATAACCTTTAGCAGATTCTGTAAAGATTTCATAACCATTTTCAGTAATTCCTAATGTATGTTCAAATTGTGCAGATAAAGATTTATCTTTTGTAACAGCTGTCCATCCATCATTCAACATTTTAACATCATATTTACCTGAATTAATCATTGGTTCTATAGTAAATGTCATTCCAGGACTAAGTTCCATGCCAGAATTTTTAGTTCCATAATGTAGAATATTTGGTGGTTCATGAAAAGTTGTGCTAATTCCATGACCACAAAAATCTCTAACAACTGAAAATCCTTTTTCTTCTACAAAAGATTGAATTTCATAACCAATATCTCCTAATTTAATTCCAGGTTTTAAAATTTTAATTGCTCTCATCATAGATTCATAAGTAACATCTATAAGATTGTTTAACTTAACAGGAGTTTTTCCAATGCAAAACATTCTGCTTGTATCACCATAATGCTCATCAACAATTGCTGTAACATCAACATTTACAGCATCACCTTCATGTAAAATTCTATCAGATGGTATTCCGTGACACACAACATGATTTAAAGATGTACATAAAGATTTTGTAAATCCCCTGTAATATAGTGGAGCAGAATAACCACCATTATCTCGAATAAACTCATATCCTAACTTGTCGATGTAATCTGTAGAAACACCTTCTTTAATATTTTTAGTTAACATATCCAAAGTTCTTGAAGCCAGTTTTCCTGCAACTCTCATTTTTTCAAATTTTTCTTTATAATCAGTCATCTATAATTTTTAATTTTTTATCTATAAATATTTTCTTAGAACTTATATCACATCTATAAGCCAAAAAATTAACACCAGCTTTTTTAGCTTTTAGATAGGCCTTGTAATATTCTTCATCTATATCTTTAGCTATTTTAAAATACTTCATGTTTTGAATTTGAACTAAAAATATTAAGTATGTTTTATATCTTTTTTTTATGGCATCAATAAGGGTTAATAAATGCTTAATTCCTCTAGTTGTTGGTGCATCTGGAAATTCAGCGGTATCTTTATTTCTAAATAATGTAACGTTTTTGACCTCAACAAAAGTTTTTTGATACTTTTTTTCTAATAAAAAATCAAATCTTGTCTCTTTATTAAAAAAAACTTCTGGTTTTATGATGTCATTGTTTTTAAGTTCGTTTATTAAATTATTTTTAATTGCATGCTCAACTATTCTGTTTGCCATATGAGTGTTTACACCAACTAAATTTTTTCTAGATTTTATAATCTCAAGCCCATACTTTAGCTTTCGTTTTGGATCATTATTAGGAAGTAAATAAACCTCATTGCCTTCATCTAATAAACCTTTCATTGATCCTGTATTAGGACAGTGAGCTGTGACAATTTCTTTACCAAGTTTAACGTCAGTAAAAAACCTTTTATAACGTTTGATTAGTTTGCCTTTTGCTAAAGACTTGGTAAATTCCATAAGTAAATTATATATTTCATATGAGTAAAAAAGCAAAAGTTAATGCATCAATTTTAATTATTGGGAATGAAATATTATCTGGTCGTACCCAAGACACTAATACTTCTACTTTAGCAATTTGGCTTAATTCAATTGGAGTAAATGTATCTGAAGTAAGAGTAATACCTGATGTTGAAGATATTATTGTTGATACTTTAAATTTACTTAGATCTACATATGATTACGTTTTTACAACTGGTGGTATTGGTCCAACACATGATGATATTACAGCTCAATCAGTATCAAAGGCTTTTGGAGTAAAATATGAAGTTCACAAAGAAGCTTTTAAAATATTAGAAGCTTATTATCAGCCAGGTGAATTTAATGATGGAAGACAAAAGATGGCATGGATGCCGGAGAATGCAAAATTAATTTTAAACCCAACAAGTGGTGCGCCAGGATTTAATGTTGAAAATGTTTTTTCTTTACCAGGGGTTCCATCAATATTAAAATCAATGTTAGGTAGTTTAACTAATAGTATAGTTGGGGGCAAACCTATTAAAAGTCTTACAATCAGTTTAAAAACTGTTGAAAGTGAGATAGCTAACTCGTTAACAAAAGTTCAAAATGATAACAAAGATGTAGAGATAGGAAGCTATCCATTTTTTCATGCAGGAAAATTAGGTGTTTCAATAGTAATAAGGTCAGACGATCAAAGTAAAATAGATAATTGTAATGACCAGGTTTTAAAATTTGTGAGTGATAAAAAAATAGAGATAGTGGATAGATAATGTTGTATTTTGCATATGGCAGTAATCTTCATCACTTTCAGATGAAGCGCAGATGTAAAGACAGTATTTTTTTAAAAAAAATTAATCTTAAGGATTTTAAATTAACCTTTAGAAGCAGATATAGGGCAGCAGATATAGAGCGTAAAAAAAATTCTATTGTTCCTGGAGCTTTATTTGAAATTTCTAAAAATGATGAAAAAAAATTAGATGTATATGAAGATTTTCCAATTCTTTATAAAAAATATAATTTTTATTATTATGGAAAAAAAGTAATGACTTACACAATGGTAAAAAAAACACCATTTATGTATCCTACAGAAAGATATTTGAATGTAGTTAAGAGAGGATATAAAGATTGTAATCTTGATATCAAATACTTAAAAAGAGCACTGGTTTCATAAAATTTTAGTAAAGAAAATGGAATTTTTTATAAATTTAAGCAAAAGAAATAAAATAATATTTATTTTTCTATCAATTGTGGTTGTAAGTTTTTTTATACAAACAATATCTAAAGGTTTATCCAATAGTTGTGATTTAATGTGGCAACCATCTAAATTTTTTTGGGACGGGATAAATCATTATGAATATCAGATGAGAACAGGAGATGTTTTTTTAGGATGTCAACACGGAAGATATGGCCATTTTTTATTTATTTTTTTATATCCAATAACTCTTCTAGAATGGGAGCAGGCAAAAATTTTATGGATTATACTTAATGTTTTTTTTGCTTTTTTTATACCAATCATTCTTTGTAGATCAAATAATGTATCTATTATTTCTACATATTTGATAATAGGAATTTTTTTAACTTGCCACCCTACAAGGATGACACTTAATCTGGGTCAGAACAGTTTAATGGTGTTATTTTTTTTAATGTTGCCCTTCTTGACAGTTTCAAGTCTATATAAAAACTTTAATTTGATTGCATCAGGTATTTCATATGTAAAATATAGCACAGGTTATGTGTTATTTTTAAATTTACTTGTCGAAAAAAAAATTAAAAAATTATTATTAACTTCTTTAATAACGATATTTGGCTGGTTATTTTATAGCTACTATACAAATAGTCATTTCATTTACAATTTTTTTGAACCACTTAGAATGAATTTTCAAGATAATTATACCAGAACAGGTGACTTGTATTCGATTATGAATATTTATTTTTTAAAGGAAAATAATGTTATAAATAAAATACTTCAATTAGGAATAGTTATACTTGGAAATATTTATTTTTTATATCAAATTAAAGATATAAAAAATAAATTAGCAAAATTATCTGTAATTTGTTTCTTACCTTTAATTTTTATGCCGCACTCAAATTATGATTATGTTTTAATGCTACCTTTGCTTATTTATACTATTAAAAATTATAAATTTCGTTTATCTAAATATGGATTATATTTAACAATTTATTATTTTTATTTTCATAGGATAATTAGACACTTAATTGATAATGATGTGTTTTATCAATCTGGTATATTTTTAATTTTTACAAGTTTTATAATTTTCTTTGTCAATCATATAAAAAAAAATAATTTAGTTTCAGAATGAAAAAAAAAATATTAATCACAGGTTCAAATGGTTTTCTAGGCAATCTTGCTAAAGAATATTTTATCCATAATTATGAATTAGTATTTGTTGATTTATCTAGTTCAAATGATGCAAATTTTTATAAAGTAGACATAGGAAATTTTTCAGAAATAGATGATGTTATTAGCAAGGAAAAACCAAATATAATTTTTCATTTTGCATCTGAAATATTTGATACTCATGACAAAGAGAAAATATATAAAACAAATGTAGAGGGGTCTAAAAATATAAAAAAATCAGCAATAAAAAATAATGTTGAAAATTTAATTTTTACTTCAACATTTTCACTTTATGAAAAAAATTATGATTATTTAATTAGCGAGTCCGAACCAATTTCATGTAAAAATTATTATGGAATAACAAAATTTGAAGTTGAGACATTTTTATTGGACACGGACTCTGAATTAAATATTTCAATTTTTAGATGTCCAATCATTGTTGATAAATCTAGAGCTCACCGTCTGGGAGTGCTTTTTGAATTTTTAAAAGACAATAGTACTCTTTGGATTTTAGGAGATGGTTCTAATAAACTACAATTTGTGTCTGCATCTGATCTATTTATTGCAATTGAAAAATCCATAAATTTAAAAGGAAAGCATGTCTATAATATTGGGTGTGAAAAAGTTGAGACAATGAAAGAAACTTTTCAATATCTCATAGATAAAACTGGCTCAAAATCTAAAATAAGACATTTTAATAAAAATTTAGGTCTTCTTATTTTGAAGATATTATCTTTTTTACGTCTTATAAATTTTATAGATTATCATAATAAAATTCTTGTAAGTAATATTGTATTGGATATTTCAAAGATTAAAAAAGATTTAAACTTTATACCAACCAAAAGCACCGCTGAACTTATGTTGGATGCTCACAATTACTATTTGAGTAATAATAGTGGTAATCAAAAAGGATCAGCTATCAAACCAAAAATGGGATTTTTTTCTGTAATCAAATTTATTTCAAAAATAATATAATATTATAAAAAAATTTACTTATTACTCTTGTTCAATTATTAATATTAGCATAATTACTCATGAAATTAACAAATGCCCTCGTGGTGAAATTGGTAGACACATAGGACTCAATATCCTTTAAAGATAAAATTTATTATCTTCGTTGACTGCTTTTTCTAATCTTATTAAAAAATCTGGTATAGCACTTTTAACTCTACTCCAAGTTGGTATAAATGGAGCATCCATAGGATTTAAATAAAAATCTTCTCCTGCTTTAATTATATTTTTAGAAAATAATTCTACAGCCTTTTCTTCAGAATGAGAGTCAAATTTCAAACCATTCATTTCAGCATCGCCTCTATAAGCGTCAATTAAATCAAGTGCTGATCTATAATAAGTTGCTTTAAGTGATCTTAATTGCTCTCTACTAAACGAGTGACCTTGTGTAGCAAGTTTTTTAATAAAAGTTTTAATTATGTCAATGGACATTCTTGAAAGACCTTTTTTTTCATTATCAATAGATAAATCCTGATGTTTATGGTCATAAGTATCGGCTAAATCAACCTGACAAATATTTTGAGGAGAAAAGTTTCTTTGCATTTCCGACAAAATTCCAATTTCTATTCCCCAGTCTGATGAAATTCTTAATTCTGGTAGAATATTTCTTCTAAAAGAAAATTCTCCAGCTAGTGGATATTTAAATGATTTCATAAAATCTAAATATTCACTTTTACCTATGGTTTTTTCTAAAGCGTTTAATAGTGGGAACACTAATAGCCTGGCTACTCTTCCATTCATTTTGTTATCTGCTACCCTAGGATAGTAACCTTTGCAAAATTCAAAATTGAACAATGGATTAACTACTGGATAAAATAATTTTGCTAACATTCTTCGATCATATGTTTTTATATCACAATCATGTAAAGCAACAGATCTTGCACTATTTCTTGCTATAGACATTCCTATGCAGTACCAAACATTTCTGCCTTTGCCTTTTTCATTCGGTGCTAATTCTTTTTTTTGTAATTCTTTATCTAATTTTTTTAAATTTGGACCATCGTTCCAAAGTATTGTGAATGGGGTTTCTAATTTTTCAAAAAATGTCCATGCTTTTCTGGCTTGTTTTTCGTTAGCTTGATCTAGTCCTATTATTATGTGATGTAGATAATTAGTTTGAGCAATTTCAGAAACAATTTTTGGTAATGCATCTCCATTTAACTCGCTATAAAGACAAGGCAATATAAGTTCCATTTTTCTCTCTTTTGAAAAACTTAAAAGCTCTTTTTCTATTTGCTTTGTTGACTTTGTTCCAAAGTCATGAAGTGTTGAAATAATACCATTTTGCGAAAAATCACTCATAATTCATTCTATTAATTTTCGTTTATTTTAACTAGAGCCATTTTAATCACATCTGCCCAGCCTTCAGGAGATGGTTTATTTGTTATTATTAAATTATTTATAGGAATTTCATCTAAAGTGAATTTGTCATTGAATACTAAGCATGGAAAATCACTCTTTTTTAGCATGTCTAAATCATTGTAATTATCACCAACAGCTATTGTTTTTATATTTTTATTATTTTTTTTTAAAAATCTTACAAATATTTGAAGAGCCTTAGCTTTACTAACTCTATCAGTTAAATTAATAACTCTTCCTCCCTCTTGTAAATAAAGATCTTCATTTTTAATTATCTTAGATAATTCATTTCTTTGGTTTTTAGTTCCCTCAAATACAAATGGAATAGTGTATTTACGATTTAAAGCCATATTTAGTTTTTTATCTTCTAAACCAAAAACTAAACTTTGTTTTTTATTATTCATTTCATAAACCCATTTGCATTTATTTTGCAGGTTTGTTGGAACTATATTTTTAAAAATATTTAAAAGATCATCCTTTTCTCTGCTAAGAATTAATTCTTTAGGTAGATCTTCATTAAACAATTCTAAGCCATTAATAGCTGCTCCATTTTCTGAAATAAAAGGTAAATTTGATCCTAACTCATAATTAAATTGTAAAATTTCTTTCTCAGTTTTACTAGTATTGGGTATTATAAAAATACCTTTTGATATTAGTTGTTTTAAATAGTCTTTTATTTCGTCAAATCTAAACGTATCTCTATGAAGCAGAGAACCGTCTAAGTCAGTAAATATCAAAACTTTGATCGCTTTTTCCATAATTGATATTTATAAAATATTCTAATAAATAACAATTTTACTAATTAAACTTGTTCAATTATAAATATTAGCATAAATACTCATGAAATTCACAAATGCCCTCGTGGTGAAATTGGTAGACACAAAGGACTTAAAATCCTTGCCGCTTGCGGAGTGCCAGTTCGAGTCTGGCCGAGGGCACCACTAAATGAACAAACTTCAAATTATTTCTGATAAAAATAGAAAATCTTTAAGAATCAAAAATTTATTATTAAAAAAAATAAAATCTAATAAGTTTAAAAAAAAAAATCTAATAATAGTAATTGGAGGCGATGGTTTTATGCTTCAAACGCTTAAAAAAAACAAAAATTTTAATAAACAGTTTTATGGAATTAATTCAGGAAATTACGGTTTCCTTATGAATAAATTATCATCAAAAGATATTATTAAAAATCTTCAAAAAGCAAATATGGTTTCAATTTCTCCTTTAGAAATGATTGTCAAAAATAAGAATAATCAAATCAAAAAATCTATAGCAATAAATGAAGTTTCTGTATTAAGACAAAGTAGACAAGCTGCTTCACTATCAATTAAACAGGGATCAAGAATAATAATAAAAAAATTAGTTTCAGATGGAGTATTAGTTTCAACACCGGCCGGAAGCACAGCTTACAATATGTCGGTCCATGGACCAATCTTAAGTCTACATTCAAAAAAATTATCAATTTCTCCTATTAGTGCTTTTAGACCAAGAAGATGGAAGGGTAAAATAGTTAATGATAAAATTAAAATTATTATAACAAATCTAAATCCTTCAAAAAGACCAATAAGTGCAGTAGCAGATAATTTAGAAGTTAGAAATGCAAAATCTATAACTGTGAAAACTAATACTAAAATCAAATTTAATCTTCTGTATGACAAAAATAGAAGCTTGCAAAAAAAGATTAAAATTGAACAAATAAGAAGAGAGACCAGTTAGTAAATGAAAAAAATTAATCCAGTAATTCTAGTAGTCATTATTTTAGTTGGAGGTTTTTGTGCATTTAAAATTATGTCTTTTCTGGGTTGTTATGTTCGAATTGAAGATTTTGATGAATGTCGGAAATTAACTGTTTGGTAGCAAATAATGATGGTGCCCCCGCACGGATTCGAACCGCGGACCTATTGATTACAAATCAATTGCTCTACCAGCTGAGCTACAAGGGCATGCGCAATAATTATTAATAATTTGTTAAATAATCAACTCTTTTTTTTTATATAGCTAAGGTGATGAAACACAATTGCAGCGCTATTTGAGATATTTAAACTTTCAATATCTTCATTAATATTAATTTTAACAAAAAAATCTGCATATTTACCTGTGTGCTGTCTCATTCCGTATCCCTCTGATCCAAATAAAAGAATGTTATTTCCTTCCCATTTTATATCTGTGAAATCTTTTTTACCTTTTGTATCAAAACCATAAACCCAAAAATTTTTTTCTCTTAAATTTTTTAATGTAGAATTAATGTTGGATACTTGAAATATATTCACGTGTTCCATACATCCACTTGCTGATTTATACATCAGCTTGCTATCTTTGGGAAAATGTCTTTCTTTAACTATTAGTCCATCAATATTAAATGATGCTGCACTTCTTATTAATGAACCAATGTTTCTTGGATCTGTAACCTCATCGAGACACACAAATGTTAAATTATTTTTACCTTTAATAAATTGTTTAAGATCTGGTTGATCTAAATGCTCAACTTCAGCAACATAGCCATTGTGCATTAATTGTTCTTTAGAAGAATATTTGTCTAATTCTTTTTTAGATTTAAAGTAAACTTTAACATCTTCTAAAATGTTTTTATTTGGGTTTTTTCTATGAATATTTTTTTTAGATTCTTCAGTCAAAAAAACTCTTAAAACCTTTCTTTTTGGGTTTCTAAGAGCTTCAATAACAGCGTGTTGACCAACGATGAAAAATGATGATTTATTCATAAATTATTTACTGTTTTATACGGTTTTTTTAATATTTTCCTATTAAATCACGTGTTGCATTTGCATAAATAAAATATATAAAACGCATGTTATTTGAAGCTTTATTGAACAAGGGGACACTTCCCCAAAGGAGGGGTTCCAGAGCGGTCAAATGGGGCGGGCTGTAAACCCGTTGACTTCGGTCTTCGAAAGTTCGAATCTTTCCCCCTCCACCATTTAATAAATTTTAGATAACATGGAGTGTTACTCTTGGGGTTGTGCGGGTGTAGTTCAATGGTAGAACGCTAGCCTTCCAAGCTGGATGTAAGGGTTCGATTCCCTTTACCCGCTCCAAGAAATTAAAATTAGAAGAAACAAAAAAAAACTGAGGTAGAAACGTAATGTCAAAAGAAAAATTTGTAAGAAATAAACCCCACTGTAACATTGGGACTATTGGTCATGTCGACCATGGTAAAACAACTCTTACTGCCGCAATTACAAATGTATTAGCACAAGCTGGCGGCGGAACTGCAGTTGCTTATGATCAGATTGATAAAGCACCTGAAGAAAAAGAGAGAGGTATAACAATTTCAACAGCGCACGTAGAGTATGAGACTGAAAAAAGACACTATGCTCACGTAGACTGTCCTGGTCACGCTGACTATGTTAAAAACATGATCACTGGTGCCGCACAAATGGACGGAGCAATTTTAGTTGTTAACGCAGCTGATGGTCCAATGCCACAAACAAGAGAGCACATTCTTTTAGGAAGACAAGTTGGTATTCCTGCAATTGTTGTTTACTTAAATAAGGTGGACCAAGTTGATGATAAAGAAATGATTGAACTTGTTGAAGAAGAAATTAGAGAGCTTTTAACTTCATACAAATACCCTGGTGATAAAACACCAATCGTTAAAGGTTCGGCTTTAGCAGCAGTTGAAGGTAGAGATGATGAAATTGGAAAAAATTCAATTTTAGAATTAATGAAAGCTGTTGATGAACATATTCCACAACCAGCTAGAGAAGTTGACAAACCATTCTTGATGCCAGTTGAGGACGTATTCTCAATTTCTGGTAGAGGAACTGTTGCAACTGGTAGAGTAGAGTCAGGTGTAATTAAAACTGGTGAAGAGGTTGAAATAGTTGGAATTAGAGAAACTAAAAAATCAGTTTGTACAGGAGTAGAGATGTTTAGAAAACTTTTAGATTCTGGTGAAGCTGGTGATAACGTTGGAATTTTATTGAGAGGTATTGAAAGAACAGATATCGAAAGAGGTCAAGTTCTTTGTAAACCTGGTTCAATTACTCCACATACTAAATTTGAAGCTCAAGCATATGTACTTAAAAAAGATGAGGGTGGAAGACACACTCCTTTCTTTACTAAGTATAGGCCACAGTTTTATTTTAGAACAACAGACGTTACAGGTGAAGTAGAATTACCAGCTGGTACAGAAATGGTTATGCCAGGTGATGATGCTAAATTCACTGTTAAACTAATTACACCAATCGCTATGGCAGAGAAATTAAACTTTGCAATAAGAGAAGGTGGAAGAACTGTTGGAGCAGGAGTAGTAACTAAAATTATAGAGTAACTCTATAAATAGGAGTGTAGCTCAATTGGTAGAGCGCCGGTCTCCAAAACCGGAGGCTGAGGGTTCGAGTCCCTCCGCTCCTGCCAATTTGAGCCAAAAAAAATATGAGAAATCCGATTAAGTTTTTACAAGAAGTTAAACAAGAGGCTTTTAAGGTTACTTGGCCAACATGGAAAGAGACATTGCAAGGTGCTTTAATGGTATTTGTTATGGCGGTTGTTATGTCTTTATTTTTCCTTCTTTTAGATCAGGTTTTGAAATTTTTCTTAGAACTTTTACTTAAAGTGAGTATTTAATGAAAAATTGGTATATAGTTCAATCTCATTCTAGTTTTGAAAATAAAGTTGCATCTTTAATCAAAGAAGAGGCCGATAAAGCAAAAATTGCTGATAAGTTTGAAGAGATCATTGTACCTACTCACGACGTTACTGAAGTTAAAAGAGGCAAAAGAATTCAAAGAAAAAAAAAGTACTTTCCTGGATATGTACTAATTAAAAGTGAGATGGATAACAATATTTATCACATGATTAAGAACATAAAGAGAGTGAGTGGTTTCTTGGGCACAAAAGGCATTCCTGTTCCAGTTTCAGATAAAGAGGTTGAGAAGATTTTAGGCCAAATTAAAGATGGTGTTGCTCAGCCAAAATCTGGCGTTGATTACAGTGTAGGTGAAAAAGTTCAGGTTGTAGACGGCCCATTTGCATCATTTACAGGAATGATTGAAGAAATTGATGAAGAAAAAGCTAGACTTAAGGTCTCAGTTTCTATATTTGGTCGTCCTACACCAGTAGATTTAGAATATAATCAGGTTGAGAAGGTAAGTTAATGGCAAAAGAAATTAGTGGGTTTATAAAATTACAAATTAAAGGTGGTCAAGCTAATCCAGCCCCACCAGTTGGACCTGCATTAGGTCAACGTGGTGTAAATATCATGGAGTTTTGTAAAGCCTTTAATGATAAAACTAAGTCAATGGCAGGTAAGCCTGTTCCAGTAGAAATTACAGTATATAAAGATAAAAAATTTGATTTTAAAATTAAATCACCTCCAGCGTCATTCTATATTAAAGAGGCAGTGAAACTAAAAGGTGGTTCAAAAGAACCTGGAAGAAATATTGTTGCTTCAATAACTAAAAAACAATTAGAGAGCATAGCAAAAGAAAAAATGAGTGATTTAAATGCGCACGATATTGAAGAAGCTATTAAAATTATTGCGGGATCAGCTAGATCGATGGGTATAGAGGTAAAAGAATAATGGCATCTAAAAGATATAAGAAATTACCTGAAAAGACAAAAGACTTGAACGCAGAGTCTATAGAAAAGTTATTACCTGAACTTAAGAAAAATTGTACAAGCAAATTTGATGAGTCTTTAGATTTGAGTTTTCAAATAAATCATAAGCAAAAGAAAAGTGAAGTTAATATTAGAACAGTAGTTAATTTACCTGGTGGAACAGGAAAGAAAGTAAAAGTTGCTGTGGTTTGTGAGGATAATAAAGCAAAAGACGCAAAAGATGCTGGTGCAGATATCGTAGGTAGTGATGACTTTGTAGAAAGAATTAAAGGTGGAGAATTAAATTTTGAAAAATTAATTTGTACACCAGGAATGATGATTAAACTGTCTAAATTAGGAAAAGTTTTAGGACCAAAAGGTTTAATGCCAAATCCTAAACTTGGTTCAGTTTCTGAAAATATTAAAGAAGCTGTAACTAATGCTAAATCTGGTCAAGTAGAAATTAGAAATGATAAAGATGGAAATATTGGAGTTAGTATTGGTAAAAAATCTTTTAGTGATGATCAATTACTAAAAAACTACAATGCAATTTTAGATGCTTTAGAGAAAGAAAAATCAAATAACACTTTAAAAGGTGACTTAATTAGGAGCGTGTTTGCTACATCAACAATGGGTGTTTCATATAAAGTTAAATTAGGGAAATCTATATAGTTATGATGAACAAAGAACAAAAGAAAAATTATATTGAGGAAATGACTAGTAAGTTTGAAAACAGCAAAGCTGTTATGGTTACTCATTACCAAGGTTTAACTATGACACAATTAGACGAATTGAGAGCAAAAATGAGAGAACATGGAATAATTTTCAAAATAACAAAAAACAGAATCACAAAATTAGCTTTAGAAAAAACAAAGTGTAAAGATTTATCAAATTTATTTACTGGTCCTACAGCAGTCGCATTTGGAGAGGATGCTATAATGTCTGCAAGGATACTTTCAAAATTTGCAAAAGATAACGAAAACTTAAAATTAATTGGTGGAATAATGGATAATGAGGTCTTAGATACGGCCGGAGTCCAAAATGTAGCAAGTTTACCTACATTAGATGAGGCAAGAGCCAATATTGTGGGTATTTTGAACGCTTCTGCATCTAAATTAATCAGTATTTTGCTTGCACATTCAGAAAAAATGAGTAGTTTGTCGGCAGAAAATTCTGAAACACAACCCAAAGAGTAATACATATGCCTGACCTAAACAAAATTATTGAGGATTTATCAAGTTTGACTGTTGCAGAGGCAGCTGAACTTTCAAAACAATTAGAAGAAAAATGGGGTGTAACTCCAATGGCAGCAGCAGCTCCAGCAGCAGCAGGTGGTGCGGCTCCAGCAGAAGATAAAGATGATTTTACAATCATGTTAGTTTCTGCAGGTGATAAAAAAATTAATGTTATCAAAGAAGTAAGAGCAGCTACTTCATTAGGTTTAAAAGAAGCTAAAGATCTTGTAGAAGGAGCACCAAAAGAAGTGAAATCTGGTGTAAATAAAAAAGATGCTGAGGAGATCAAAGCTAAGTTAGAAGCTGCTGGTGCTAAAGTAGAACTTAAGTAAATTAAATAGAAAGAATTCAAATACTGATTATTTTTTGATCAGTATTTATAAATATAGATGCAATTATCTTTTACTGAAAAGAAAAATATAAGAAAAAGTTTTGGTAAACTTAAAGAAGGTTTATCAATTCCTAACTTAATCGAAGTACAAAAAAATTCCTATAAAGAATTAACAGAATTCAATGCTGAAGCAGCTGAACTTGCTAAAGGGTTCGATAGAGTATTTAAAAGTATTTTCCCAATTGAAGATTTAAATGATAAAGCAACTTTAGAGTATGTTTCATACAGATTGGAGAAGCCGAAATTTGATGTTGAAGAGTGTATAGCAAGAGGCCTTACATATTCATCAGCTCTTAAGTGCACTTTAAGATTGGTAGTTTACGAAATAGACCAAGAAAATAACACAAAAGATATTTTATCAGCTAAAGAGCAAGAAGTTTATATGGGCGAAGTCCCCATGATGACTAATAGTGGAACTTTTATTACTAACGGTGTTCAAAGAGTTGTGGTAAATCAGATGCATAGAAGTCCTGGTGTATTTTTTGATCATGATAAAGGAAAAACTCATGCGAGTGGTAAACTTTTATTTAACTGCAGAGTAATACCAAATAGAGGTTCTTGGTTAGATTTTGAATATGATGTAAAAGATTTTCTATATTTTAAAATCGACAGAAAAAAGAAAATTTTTTCATCTACTTTATTGTTAGCTTTAGGTTACACTAAATCAGAAATAGTAGATGAATTCTATGAGAGTGAACAATACACTTTTGATCCAAAAACTGAAAAATGGAAAACTAAATTTAATCCTGAAAACTATAAAGCTAAAAATTTATCAGAGGAAGTAATTGATGCAAAGACTGGCGAAGTAGTAATTAAATTAGGTGACAAGATTAATTTTTTAAATGCAAAAAAATTAGCTAACGATGGGCTTAAAGACATATTAGTTTCAAGAGAGTCTCTATTTGGTAAATTTTTACACAGAGATGTAAAAGTTAATGAAGAAGAGGATGGCGTATACAAAATTGGAACTGAATTAAACGATACAATTATTCAGCAAATTTTAGACGCAAATATAAATACACTTCAAATTTCTGTTACAAACTCTATAAATAAAGGACCTTATCTACTCACAACAATTTTAGCTGATAAAAATAATTCTAAAGACGAAGCTATCACAGAAATTTATAAAATGTTAAGACCTGGTGAACCCCCAACCATAGAGATAGCAACTCAAATATTTAACAATCTTTTCTTTAGCTCAGACAGATATGATTTGTCAGATGTTGGAAGAGTTAAAATGAACTCAAGATTAAACCAAGAGTGCTCTGACAAAATTACAATATTAAGAACCGACGATATTATTGCTATAATTCATAAAATGTTAGATTTAAGAGATGGTAAAGATGATGTTGATGACATAGATCACCTGGGAAATAGAAGAGTTCGTTCTGTTGGTGAGTTAGTTGAGAACCAGGCGAGAATAGGTGTTTACAGAATGGAAAGAGCTATTAAAGAAAAAATGACAACTTTAGATGTTGAGTCAGCTATGCCTCAGGATTTAATAAATGCAAAACCGTTAACAGTTTCGTTGAAAGATTTTTTTGCAAGTTCACAATTATCCCAATTTATGGACCAAACAAATCCATTATCTGAAATTACTCACAAAAGAAGAGTTTCAGCGTTAGGACCAGGTGGCTTGACAAGAGAAAGAGCAGGTTTTGAAGTTAGGGATGTACATCCAACACACTATGGAAGAATTTGTCCAATTGAGACACCAGAAGGCCCAAATATTGGATTGATTAATAGTTTATCCACATATGCTAAAATTAATAAGTATGGCTTTATTGAAAGCCCATACAAAAAAGTAAAAGACGGTGTTGTTCAAGATAAAGTAGAATACTTATCAGCAATGGAAGAAACAAAATTTACTATTGCTCAAGCTAATACAACACTTGATAAAAATGGTAAAATTACTGAAGAACTGGTTTCGTGCAGACAAAATCTAAATTTTCTCTTAGCTAAACCTGAGTCTATTGATTATATTGATGTATCACCTAAACAATTAGTTTCAGTTGCAGCTTCATTAATTCCATTTTTAGAAAATGATGATGCAAACAGAGCCTTAATGGGATCAAACATGATGAGGCAAGCAGTTCCATTGTTAAAACCAGAGTCACCACTTGTTGGAACAGGAATTGAAAGTGATGTAGCTTTAGACTCTGGTGTAACTATTGTTGCTAAACGTGATGGAATTGTTGATAAGATAGATGGTAAAAGAATTGTTATAAAAGTAACTGAGGAAACAGACTTTAGTAAATCTGGTGTAGATATCTATAACCTTCAAAAATTTAAAAGATCAAACCAAAATACTTGCATAAACCAAAGACCACTAGTTAGAGTTGGTGACAAAGTTAAATCTGGAGACATAATTGCAGATGGTCCTTCAACAAAATTAGGTGAACTTGCTTTAGGTAAAAATGTTACAGTAGCATTCATGCCCTGGCAAGGTTACAACTTTGAAGACTCAATCCTAATTTCAGAGAGATGTGTTACGGATGACGTATTTACATCTATTCATATTGTTGAATATGAAATAATGGCAAGAGACACAAAACTTGGTGAAGAAGAAATAACAAGAGATATCCCAAATGTAAATGAAGAAGCTTTAAAAAACCTTGATGAGTCAGGAATAGTTTATATTGGTGCAGAGGTTAACGCTGGAGATATTTTAGTTGGTAAAGTTACTCCAAAAGGAGACTCAGCATCCGGTCCTGAGGAAAAATTATTAAGATCAATATTTGGAGAAAAAGCTATTGACGTAACTGATACATCTTTAAGAATGTCAAGAGGCTCAAGTGGAACAGTAGTTGATGTAAGGGTATTTAATAGACATGGAATTGAGAAAGATGAAAGATCAATAACTATTGAGAGAGCTGAAATTGAACAAGTTCAACAAGATAAAATTGTTGAAGAAGAAATATTAGAGAGAAGTATTAAACAAAGAGCTTCACAATTTCTGTCAGGATCATCTTTGACCAAAAAGGTAAAAGATATATCAGAAGGAACTAAGTTAGATTTTGATATAATTAACAAGTTATCAATAAATGATGTCTTCAAAATTACAGTAGGAAATGTAA
Organism: uncultured Pelagibacteraceae bacterium; assembly: GCA_902586485.1. Taxonomy (GTDB): domain Bacteria; phylum Pseudomonadota; class Alphaproteobacteria; order Pelagibacterales; family Pelagibacteraceae; genus Pelagibacter. The sequence continues at coordinate 216,050 of CACIHO010000001.1, forward strand.
ATGACGAAACAACATTAGCTCAATTAAAAGATCAATATAATAAAGCTAAACAAGACATAACAGAGAGATTTGAGGATAAAGTTTTAAAAATTAGAAGTGGTGATGATTTATTACCGAGTGTTATGAAAATGGTAAAAGTATTCGTAGCTATAAAAAGAAGATTAAGACCTGGTGATAAGATGTCAGGAAGACATGGAAACAAAGGAGTTGTAAGTAAAATTGTACCTGTTGAGGATATGCCATATAGAGAAGATGGCAGACCAGTTGATATTGTGTTAAATCCTTTGGGTGTCCCAAGTAGGATGAATGTTGGACAAATTTTAGAGACACATTTAGGTTGGGCATGTAAAGAATTTGGTGAACAAGTTAAAAATTTAGTTAACCAAAATAACAAAAAAATTGAAAGAACAGAAAAAATCGAAAATTTTTTAAAATCTGTTTATGGAGAAGAAATTTTTAAAGATAAGGTAGATAAATTAAGCAAGAGTGAATTTAAAGATCTTTGTGAAAATTTACAAAATGGCATAGCAATCTCAACGCCTGTTTTTGATGGTGCTAAAGAAAAAAATGTTACTGAGATGCTTGAACTAGCAAATTTACCAGGATCTGGACAAACTTATTTATGGGATGGAAGAACAGGAGAGAAATTTGATAGACCAGTTACTGTTGGTATAATTTATATGTTAAAACTTCATCACTTAGTTGAAGATAAAATTCATGCAAGATCTACAGGACCTTACAGTTTGGTTACACAACAACCACTTGGTGGTAAAGCGCAATTAGGTGGTCAAAGGTTTGGTGAAATGGAAGTGTGGGCACTTGAAGCATATGGTGCATCATATACGTTACAGGAAATTTTAACTGTTAAATCTGATGACGTTGCAGGAAGAGTTAAAGTTTATGAGACTATAGTTAAAGGAGAAGAAAACTTTGAGTCTGGAATACCAGAGTCATTTAACGTTTTAGTTAAAGAGATTAAATCATTAGCATTAAATGTGGAGCTTAATTAATGAAAAAAGAATTAACAGATCTATTTAAAGGCAGCGAAATTTCAGAAGCTCAAAATTTTAATAGTATTAAAATTTCTCTCGCCAGCCCAGAGAAAATTAAATCTTGGACATTTGGTGAAATTAAAAAACCTGAAACAATTAACTACAGAACATTTAGACCTGAAAAAGATGGTTTGTTCTGTGCAAGAATTTTTGGACCAATAAAAGACTATGAGTGTTTATGTGGAAAGTATAAACGAATGAAATTTAGAGGAATTATTTGTGAGAAGTGTGGAGTTGAGGTTACAAAATCAAATGTAAGAAGAGAAAGAATGGGCCACATTAATCTTGCTACACCAGTAGCACATATTTGGTTTTTAAAGTCTCTTCCAAGCAGAATTGCTTTAGCAGTTGATATGAAACTAAAAGAAATAGAGAGAGTTCTTTATTTTGAAAACTTTATAGTAATAGAACCAGGTTTAACTGGTTTACAAAAAAATCAACTTTTAAATGAGGAAGAATTAGCAAAATATCAAGATGAATTTGGTGAGGAAAGCTTCACAGCAGGAATTGGTGCTGAAGCCGTACTTGAGATGCTGAAAAATTTGGACTTAGAATTAGAGAGAAAAAATCTTGTTAGCTTTATTAAAGAGACTAAATCAAAGGTTAATGAGGAAAGAGCAATTAAAAGATTAAAATTAGTCGAGTCATTTATAGAAACTGGTCAAAAACCTGAGTGGATGATTATGACAGTAGTTCCGGTTATACCACCTGAATTAAGACCTTTAGTTCCTCTTGATGGTGGAAGATTTGCTACTTCAGATCTTAATGATTTGTACAGAAGAGTAATTAACAGAAATAACAGATTAAAAAGACTAATGGATCTTAAAGCTCCAGATATCATTGTAAGAAATGAAAAAAGAATGCTTCAAGAGTCAGTTGATGCTCTATTTGATAACGGTAGAAGAGGGAGAGTAATTACTGGAACAGGCAAAAGACCGCTTAAATCGCTTGCAGAAATGCTGAAAGGCAAGCAAGGTAGGTTTAGACAAAATCTTTTAGGAAAAAGAGTTGATTACTCTGGAAGATCAGTAATCGTTGTTGGTCCGGACTTAAAATTACATGAGTGTGGTTTACCAAAAAAAATGGCTTTAGAATTATTTAAACCATTTTTATATGCAAGATTAAATAAATTAGGTTTGGCTTCAACAATTAAACAAGCTAAAAAATTAGTTGAAAAAGAAACCAACGCCGTTTGGGATGCTTTAGAATTGATAGTTAGAGAACATCCTGTGCTTTTAAATAGAGCGCCAACACTTCATAGACTTGGAGTTCAAGCATTCGAGCCAAAATTAATTGAAGGTGATGCAATTGAATTACATCCTTTAACTTGTGCAGCATTTAATGCTGATTTTGATGGTGATCAAATGGCAGTTCATGTTCCATTAAGTTTAGAAGCACAATTAGAAGCAAGAATTTTAATGTTATCTACAAATAATATTCTTTCTCCATCAAATGGCAAACCAATTATTGTTCCAAGTCAGGATATGATTTTAGGAATTTACTATCTTTCTCAAGAACCTATATCTGATAAACCAGCTGGATATTTTACAAACTCAGATCAAATTGAATTTGCATTATCATCTGGTCAAATAAATGTTCATAGCACTATTATTTCAAGATTTGAGACTGTAGATGATAATGGTAATAAAAAAATGGAAAAATATACTTCTACAGCTGGAAGATTTTTATTAGCAAACTTATTACCTAAGAATAGCAATATTAAATTTTCTTTAGTAGATAGATTATTACCTAAGAAAGTAGTTTCAGAAATAATTGATGTTGTATTTAGATTTTGTGGTCAAAAAACAACTGTAATTTTTTGTGATAAACTTAAAGATTTAGGTTTTAAACATGCGTTTAAAGCAGGAATTTCATTTGGAAAAGACGATCTTGTAATTCCAGCAAACAAAACTCAATTAATTGATGATACTAAGAAATTAATTGCAGATTATGAAACCCAATATGCGGAAGGTCTAATTACAAGAGGTGAAAAATATAACAAAGTTGTTGATGCTTGGTCAAAGTGTACAGATAAAGTTGCCGGTGAAATGATGAAGGGAATTTCAGCTACAGAAAAAACTGATGAAGGATTAAAAATAAATTCAGTATTTATGATGGCTGATAGTGGAGCTAGAGGATCTGCTGCACAAATGAAACAATTAGCTGGTATGAGAGGTTTAATTGCTAAACCTTCAGGTGAAATTATTGAAAGTCCAATTATTTCGAACTTTAAAGAAGGATTAACTGCTTTAGAGTATTTTAATTCAACTCATGGAGCTAGAAAAGGATTAGCAGATACAGCCCTAAAAACAGCTAGTTCTGGATATTTAACAAGAAGATTATGCGATGTAGCTCAAGATTTAACTGTCACCAAAAAAGCTTGTGACTGTAAAAATCCAGGATTTATCGAACTCTCTGAAATTTTAGAAGGTGGTAATGTAGTAGTTAGCCTTTCTGAAAGAGCGCTTGGTAGAGTTACGTTTGATGAGGTTAAACATCCTTTAACTGGTGAAGTAATAATCAAAAAACAAACCATGATTGATGAGGCTGGATGTGATAAAATTGATGCTGCAGGGGTAAAATCAATAAAAGTTTACTCAGTAATGACTTGTGGTTCAAAAGAAGGTGTTTGTGCTACTTCTTACGGAAGAGATTTATCTAGAGGTAAAATG
>CACIHO010000002.1 GCA_902586485.1 uncultured Pelagibacteraceae bacterium
ATTCTTGTTGTTTGAGAGTAATAGAGTAAAAGTTACTTTTTTATTCAAAAATTTATATTTTTTTGGAAAAGCTTTACATATTTTTTTAAAAAAAATATCCTTATTTTTAAGCCTTTTTGACCAAGCCTTCTCCTCAGAGAAGACATTAACACTAATCATTATTTGAATATGCTTTAACTATTTTAGAAACAAGTGGATGTCTAACTACATCTGAGTGATCAAAATCAACTACAGATATTTCCTTTAAATGCCCAAGTAACTCTTTTGATCGGACTAGTCCTGACATACTTTTATTTGGTAAATCAATTTGAGAAGGGTCCCCATTGACTACTATTTTTGAATTTTCTCCAATACGTGTTAAAAACATTTTAATCTGAGTATCCGTAGCGTTTTGGGCCTCATCTAAAATTGCAAAAGAATTTTTAAGAGTTCTACCTCTCATAAACGCTAAGGGCGCAATCTCTATATCTCCAATCTCAATCATTCTTTGTATTTTTTCAAAGTCGAAGAGATCATATAAAGAGTCATATAAAGGTCTGAGATAAGGATCTACTTTTTCCTTCATATCACCAGGTAAAAATCCTAAACGTTCGCCTGCTTCTACAGCTGGTCTTGAAAGAATAATTCTCTCAATCTTTTTTTCTAAAAGCATAGTCAAACCTACAGCTACTGCTAAGAATGTTTTTCCTGTTCCTGCTGGCCCGGCTGAAATTATAATGTCGCTGTCCCTTAAGGCTCTCACATAGCTTTTTTGTTTTTCAGATCTAGGGATTATAGATTTTTTAGGAGTTTTGATAATGTCTGTTACATTATTATTTTTTACTTTTTCATTAATCATAAAGTTATCAACTGATGAAAGTATATCTTTATTCTCTATACTTCCATTATTAATAAACTGATTAGCCAAAAATTGAATAGCGTTTTTAATTTTTTCATTCTTTTCAGGTGTTGATTTAATTAAAATTGAATTTCCTCTTGAATATAAGCTACAATTTGTAATTTTTTCTAATTCTTGTAAATTTTTATTAAATTCTCCAACAACACCTATTAACAAGTTGTTGTCATGAAATATAACACTTAAAGAATTGTTATCTGAATAAACAAATTTTAAAGACTGATCGATATTTTTTTTTGTTATTTCACTCAAATTCTAAGCAACCTTCTGATCTGAATTAGTTATAATTTCGCCAAATAAAGTATTTCTATTACTATCTTTAATTCTTACTTGCACTATATTTCCAATATCACTCTTTTTACCATTAAAAATTACAGATGTCATATACTCAGATCTGCCAAAAGCTTTACTTTTATCATCAGTTAAATTTTCAACCAAAACATCTATAACTTTTCCCTTCAACGAGTTGTTCATTTGGATTTGATTTTCGAATAAAACAGTTTGAATTTTTTCTAATCTTTCAAAAGAAATTTTTTTTTCAATTAAGTCTAAATTTTCAGCTACTGTTCCAGGTCTTGGGCTAAAGATGAAAGAGTAAGAGTTAATAAATTTAACCCTTTCAATTAAATTAAAGGTATCTTTAAAATCCTGATCTTCTTCACCAGGATAACCTATTATAAAATCACTTGAAAATTCTATCTTTGGGTTAATTTCTTTTAATTTATTAAAAGAATTTAAATATTCCTCAATAGTATGTTTTCTATTCATTAATTTTAGAATTTTATTAGATCCACTTTGGACAGGTAAATGCACAAGTGGCATTAACTTTTTAGAAGTTTTATAAACTTCAATCAAATCCTCCGTCATATCTTTTGGGTGAGATGTTGTGTATCTAACTCTTTTTATTTCAGATATTTTTTCAATGTTAAATATTAAATCTGATAGTCTGTATCCTTCATTATCATAAGCATTAACATTTTGACCAAGTAAAATTATTTCTTTTACACCATTATCAGCTAAATATTTTGCTTCATCCAAAATTTGTTTAAATGGTCTAGAATATTCAGGCCCTCTTGTATATGGAACTACGCAAAAATGACAAAACTTATCACATCCTTCCTGAATAGTTAAGAAAGATGATACTTTTCCAGCTTCATTTTTTATTTTGCTTAAATATTTAAATTTAGAAACAGCATCAAACTCTGTCTCTTCAATCTTTTTCTTTTTTTTTGTAAAACTTAAAATTGTATCATTAATTTTATGATAAGATTGAGGACCAATTACTAAATCAATGTAAGGTTCTCTTTTGAGCATTTCTTGATTTTCTGCCTGTGCAACACACCCAGTAATAATCACCAATGGTTTTTCTTTAGATCTAAAAATTTTTTTCACTCTACCTATTTCGTGATAAACTTTTTCTTTTGCCTTATCCCTTATATGGCATGTGTTTAAAAGATAGCAGTTTGCTTCTTCATACTTTTCAGTTTTTTCATATCCAATTTTTTTAACTGAGTCATAAATTCTATTTGAATCATACTCATTCATTTGACAACCGAAAGTTTTGATAAATATTTTCTGGTTCATATTATTGGGATTTTTTCTTAACCCCGTATAATTCTAATTTATGATCTACTAATTTATAACCATATTTTTCTGCAACTTTTTTCTGTAGCTCCTCGATTTCTTCATCTACAAATTCGATAATTTCACCTGTTTTCACATCGATTAAATGATCGTGATGACCTTCATTAAGCTCCTCATATCTGGCCTTTCCACCTTTAAATTCGTGCTTCGTTAATATTCCTGTTTCTTCAAATAATTTTACTGTTCTATAAACAGTTGCAATACTTATTTTTGGATCAATTTTAGATACTCTATTATAAAGTTCATCTACATCTGGGTGGTCAGTAGACTCAGACATTACTTGTGCAATTACTCTTCTTTGATCAGTCAATTTAACACCTTTTGCTACACATTTTTGTTCTATTGTTTCTGACATAAAATAATTTTAACTTAAATAAATAGGGTTAATCAAATTTTTTTTAATATTAAATTTATCGCACAAATTAGGGATATTTTCATATTTTATATCTTTTTCACCTTTAAAATCTTGAATGCTGTAACAGTAATAATCAATATTGTTAATTAAATTAAATGCTTTAACTATAGAAAGAGAATTTCTAATTCCTGCAAAGCTTCCTGGACCTCTATTTAAATAAATTTTATGAATGTCTGTTAATTTTAATTCGTGAGAATTTAAAAAATCATTAATAATCAAAGTTAATTTTTCATAATTAATTTTAGTATTCTCTTTAGTAATATTATAAATATCATTATTAGTAATGATCATTAAAAAAATTTTTTCACTGGCTACATCAATTATCAGTTTATTCATAATTATTTTATTTTCAAACATCAGTTCTAAATCAGATGAAAATAATATCAAATACTATTCCAACGATGAAGGAATTTTATCAATAATGTATCATCGTTTTAATGAAAATAAGTACCCTTCAACCAATATCAAAATGGATATATTCAAAGAACATATAAATATAATAAAAAACTCAAATTATAATTTTCTTAATCCAAACAATTTCGCAGAAAAATTTAACTCTCCAAAATTAGAAAAAGAAATACTCATAACCATCGATGATGCATTTGAATCTTTTTATACAGAAGCATGGCCCTATCTAAAAGAAAATAAAATTCCTTTTATTTTATTTGTTTCAACTGAACCAGTTGGAAAAAAAGGTTACATGACCTGGGAACAAATTAAAGAAGTTGAAAGAAATGAATTTGCAAATATAGGACACCATTCGCATACCCATGAATATCTCATTGATGTAAGTAATGAGGAGTTTATTTTAGATATTGAAACAGCTAATAAAATTTTTGTAAGAGAGCTTGGTTATGTTCCAAGTTTATTCTCATATCCCTTTGGTGAATACTCAAAATTTATGAAAGACTATATATCTAGAAATTTCAAGTATGCTTTTGGTCAGCATTCTGGAGTCATTGATTTAAATAAAGATAAATTTGAATTACCTAGATTTCCTATTAATGAAAAATATGGAGAAATAAAAAGATTTAAATCAATAATAAATTATTTTCCTCTTGAATATAAAAAAATTTTTCCAGAGGAAAAACAATTATTCGAAAACACAAACCCTCCAAGTTTCAAGGTTGTATTTTTCCAGGAGCAGAAAAATTTACCTAATATTAATTGCTATTCTAATGAGGGAGATATTTGGAAAAAATCAAAAACAAATTTTGCTAATAATTCTCTTACTATAGAATTTAGAGAACCATTCAAACCAAGAAGAGGTAGAATCAATTGTTCTCTAAATGATAATGGAAAATGGAGATGGTTTGGTGTTCAGTTTCCTATAAAAGTTAAAGAAAATTAGATTAAACTTTCTAGATCTTTACTAGATGGCAATAATCTCGCTTCATCAAAATCTTTAAGATTATTTTGTTCAATAATTTTTTGTAGGACCTCTATATATTGGTTTCCTGTTTCTGCATATTTATCTAAATACTTAGACAAAATTAAGCTATCTAGAGGTTTATTTTTATTTCTAAATTCTGTTCTTGCTTTTCTTAAATTTTTATAAGTTGAGTGTGTGTTTAAATTTCTTAAATATGCTCTAACAGATAGTTGTAAGCTATGAAACTTCATAACTTTATGGTCTTTACCCTCATCAGCATTTTTAGGTTTTAATCCTTCTCCAGACCAAGTCCATTGTCCAAATAAAGCATTTCCCTTTAAAGCAAATCTTGAAGTGCCCCAGCCAGTTTCTTTAGCAGCTTGAGCTATTGCTAATGAAACTGGTATTTCATCCATTCTTACTTTCAAAGTAGATAAGTCATTTTTTCTTACACCATATTGTTTATATTTTTTTTCTAACCATTTTTTTTCAATATCAGTGTTGCTATTTTTATTTAAAATTGTGAATAATCTTTTTCTATCAACTCTAATTTTATTGTTTTCCTTAACTATTAAAGGAAGGACAATTTTTATAAACATGTCTTTTCTTTTTTTAGTATTTCCAATATTTTTAATTTCATTCGGCAGAAGACCAATATCTATTGGTTTCACTAATTTTGTATCTCTTACATCTTTTAAATTATAATTTACCTCTTGAAATAATGACTCAATCTCAGATGTTGTGTATCTGACTAGATTAATTTCAGAATTATTCTCCTCTAAAATGTCATATAACAAATCTCTCTCATCAGCATCTACTGTTAAATCTTCCTCAATTAACTTATCTTTATTTAAAGTATTATTTAAAATGTTTTTTGAATTATTAGTAAATTCTTTGTTAATAAAATTTTTATCTGTAAAATTAATAAGTATGGGAATTACATAAAAAAATGAAATTATAATAAAAGAACTTAGAAAAAATCTTGATACTATTTCAAAACCTTTATTTTTGATAAAACCTGATTTTTTATATTTTCTCATAATTAATTATTGTATAGCAACAACTTCTTTTACCTCTGGTAAATAATGACATAAAAGATTTTGAACACCTTGTTTTAAAGTCATGGTAGAACTGGGACAGCCTGAACAACTTCCTTGTAATTGCACCTTTACAACTCCATTTTTAAATTCTTTAAATTTTATATCTCCTCCATCTTTTGCAACTGCAGGTCTTATTTTTTCCTCTAAAATTTTTATTATTTTTTTCTCAATTTCACTTAAATCCAAATCATTTTCTTGTAAATTCTCATCAATGACAAATTCTTTACCGTCTGCGTAAAAATCATTTATTAAGGAAATTACAATGTGTTTTATCTCTTCCCACTTTATATTTTCACTTTTATTAACTGAAATAAAATCTTGACCTAAAAAAATACTTTCAACACCATTTATAGATATTATATTTCTCACTAATTCATTTTTAATATTTTCTTTATTTGTAATTTCATAAGGACCACTATTGGAAACTTTCTTCCCAGGAAGAAATTTCAAAGAGTTTGGATTTGGTGTAATTTCTGTTTGAACGAACATAAATTATATATAGTTAATATTTTAGAAATTAAAACTTGATAATAAATTTTTTTTAAAAACCTACAATTTCTTTAATTCTTTGTATCTTTTTAGATGCAATCAAATTAGCTTTTTCAACTCCGTCTAGAAGAATTTCGTCTAAATAACTTTTATCTCCTAAAAGTTTTTTAATTTCGTTAGAAATAGGTTCAATTTTCTCTACAAGCTCATCTGCTAATTTTTCTTTAAATTCTGAAAAGTTTTTACCTGCAAAATTCTTTACTGAATTTTCTATTGTGGAATTAGTCAAGCTTGAATAAATTCCTAAAAGATTTTTTGCTTCTAATCTTTCATTGAGCTCTTTTATATCTTGCGGCATAGGTAAAGGATCAGTTTTAGCTTTTTTTATTTTGTTAATTATTTGATCTTTATCATCTGTTAAATTAACTCTACTTAAATCTGATAACTCCGATTTACTCATTTTTTTTGAACCATCCTTTAAACTCATAATTCTTGAAAACTCTTTTTGAATTAATGGTTCAGGAACTTGAAGAAAGTTTTCTACTTCAAAATCATTATTAAATTTTTGAGCTATATCCCTACATAACTCCAAATGTTGCTTTTGATCATCACCTACAGGAACATGAGTAGCATCATATAACAGGATATCTGCAGCCATTAAAACTGGATATGAATATAATCCAATACTAGCTTTCTCTTTATCTTTACCAGCCTTCTCCTTGAATTGTGTCATTCTATTTAACCATCCCATTCTAGCAACACAGCTCAATATCCATGCTCCTTCGGCGTGAGCAGCTACTCCAGATTGATTAAAAATTATACTTTTTTTTGGATCTATTCCACTTGCTATAAAAGTTGCAACAGTTTCTCTGATATTATTTTTTAATTCTTTTGGATCTTGCTTAACTGTAATAGCATGTAAATCTACCACACAAAAAATACATTTGTTATTATTATCATTATTTAAGTCTACAAAATTTTTTATAGCACCTAAATAATTTCCTAAATGAAGATTACCAGTAGGTTGAACACCAGAAAATATTTTTTTACTCATAAAAATTAATACTTTAATTTAATATCATGCATTTGAAAAGCTTTGATGAAATGACATACAATTAAATAAAACAATAATCCCAATATAACAGATAAAACTAAATATAAAGATTTTATTGAGTGATTAAATTCTAATTCGTTTTGAAAAAAATTTAACAAAAAGTTAAAAAATAAACCCATAAGAATTGATGCAAAAATTATTTTAATAAACTTTATGAAAAATATTTTGTTAAAATAAAATAATTGTCGATTTTTTAAAAATAAAAATAACAATATTGAATTAAACCAAGATGAAATAGATGTGGCTATTGGAATTATTATAAAACCAATTTCACTAAAATAATAAACACTAATAAAGATATTAAGTAAAACTGAGATCAGAGAAATATAAAATGGAGTTTTAGTGTCATGATTTGCAAAGAAAAAACTCGAAAAAACTTTTATCAAAGCAAATGCTGGAAGACCTAATGCAAAATAATATAAAGCTAAACTTGAATTATTCACAGAATTTTCATTGAAAGACCCATAACCAAATAAAGCTGAAATAATTTGTTCTGATCCTATGATTAAAGCGATAGTCGCTGGAAGACTTAGGAATAAACTTAATTCAAGAGCTTTATTTTGTATAAGCAAAATCTTATTTTTTTTTCTAGATTGAACATGTTTTGACAGCTGTGGAAGTATTACTACACCAATTGCAATACCAGCTATAGCTAGGTTAATTTGATAAATTCTATCAGCATAATATAAATAAGAAACTGCACTTGCTTGAAATGATGCAATTATAGTACCTACTAAAATATTAATTTGAGTAACTCCAGAGGCAAAGATGCTCGGTAATAGTTTTCTAAAAAAAAATTTAACTTTGTTACTTACTTTTAATTTATAATTAAATTCAAGTAAGTAATATTTTGATACATATTTATATAAAAATATTAATTGTAAAAAACCAGCAAAAGAAACACCATAAGATAAATAATAAACCAGTTGATCACCTAAAGATTTAGAAAAACTCAAAACTAAAATTAAAACAATATTTAAAATTATTGGGGCTGCTGCTGCAGCTGCAAACTTATTGTGTGAATTTAAAATTGCAGAAAAAAATGAGGCCAAACAAATAAAAAATAAAAATGGAAAAGTAATTCTTGTTAAATTTATAGCTACCTCCATTTTTTCTAAATCACCCACAAATCCTGGAGCAATAATTGAAACAAATACAGGCATAAAAATTTCAATTATTATTGTTAAAAATAACAACCCTAAAAAAAGAAGATTAAAAATATCATTAGCAAATTTGTTTGATTGTTTTTTTCCTTTAGTTATCTCTGATGAATAACTTGGAACAAATGCAGCATTAAAAGTGCCTTCGGCAAATAATCTTCTAAAAGTATTTGGAATTCTAAATGCTACAAAAAAGGCATCCGCCAACATCCCTGTTCCTAGAAAAATTGCTATTAAAATATCTCTTAAATAACCAAGCAATCTGCTGATGATAGTATAAAAACCAAATGTGCCTGTTGACTTAAGTAAGTTCATAAATCATATTAGTCTTAATTTTACCCCAATTGTACACTTATTGTTATCAGAAATGAAAAAAACAAAAATTGATCATTACACAGATAAAGAAGCTTTAGATTTTCATAAAGACAAAAAACCAGGCAAGATTGAGATTATTTCTTCAAAAAATATGACAACTAAGCGTGATCTTGCTTTAGCATATTCTCCAGGAGTTGCTGCTCCTGTAAAAAAAATAAGTGAAAATCCAGAAGCAGCTTATGATTACACAAGTAAAGGAAACCTTGTTGCTGTAATAAGTAATGGTTCAGCAATATTAGGAATGGGAAATTTAGGTGCTCTTGCATCAAAGCCTGTAATGGAAGGAAAAGCCGTATTATTTAAAAGATTTGCAGATATTGATTCGATTGATTTAGAGATTGATTGTAAAGATTCAGACGAAATCATAAATTCAATTAAAAATTTTGCACCTAGCTTTGGTGGAATAAATTTAGAGGACATAGCGGCTCCAGATTGTTTTATAATAGAACAGAAGTTAAAAGAAATTTTGGATATTCCAGTTTTTCATGACGATCAACATGGAACAGCAATTATAACAACGGCAGCATTAATTAATGCCTTAGATATTTGTGGTAAATCGATAAAAAAAATTAAAGTTGTAGTTAATGGTGCTGGGGCTTCAGCACAAGCTTGTACTGAGTTATTTAAAAACTCAGGAGTAAAATCTGAAAATATATTAATGCTAGATAGAAAGGGCGTTATTTATGAGGGAAGAACTGAGGGAATTGATCAATGGAAATCCAGATATGCAGTTAAAACTAAACATAGAAATTTAAAGGATGCTGTTAAAGGTGCAGATGTTTTTTTAGGATTATCTGCAAAAGGTGTTCTAAAAAAAGAGATGGTTAAATCTATGGCAAAAAATCCAATTATATTTGCTTGTGCTAATCCTGATCCGGAAATTACGCCAGAGGAAATTAGTGAGGTTAGAAATGATGCTATTGTTGCAACAGGAAGATCAGATTATCCCAATCAAGTAAATAATTTAATTGGATTTCCTTACATATTCAGAGGAGCTTTGGATGTTAGGTCCAAAACGATAAATGAAGAAATGAAAGTTGCTGCAGCTAATGCAATAGCTAGGCTTGCAAGAGAAGATGTTCCTGATGAAGTGGTTGCGGCTATGGGTGGAGAAAGACCTCATTATGGAAAAGATTATATTATTCCATCAACATTTGATCCAAGATTAATTAGTGTAATACCAGCGGCTGTAGCAAAAGCAGCTATACATAGTGGGGTAGCTCGAAAAAATATAGATGATTTTGACGCTTATAAAGATCAATTAAAACAAAGACTAGACCCAACAGTAACTATCATGCAAGGTATAAATTCATTTATTAAAAAAAATCAGAGAAAAATTGTTTTCGCAGATGGTGAAGATGAAAATACTTTAAAAGCTGCTATAGCATTCAAAAATTCAAAATTAGGTATTCCAATCCTTGTTGGTAAAGAAAGTAAGATTAAAGAACAAATTAAAAATATTGGTTATAGTGAAAATTTTGACATTGAAATTGTTAATTCAAAAGATGAAGAAAAGAGAAAAAGATACGTTAAACATTTATTTGAAAAATTGCAAAGAGAGCAAGGATTATTAGAAAGAGATTGTGACCGAATGATCAGAAATGATAGAGTTGTTTGGGCTACTAGTATGGTTGCCTGTGGCGATGCTGATGGTGCTGTAACAGGCAATACAAGAAGATTTGGTGCCTCATTTGAAAAAATTAAGCAAGTTGTTGATGTCAGAAAAGGTGAAATTATGTTTGGTTTGAACATGATCGTTCACAAAGGGAGAACTATTTTTGTTGGGGATACAAGTGTCCATGAATATCCAACCTCTGAACAAATGGCTGAAATTGCAATATCTACAGCAAGAGTAGTTAGGCTTTTTGGATTTGATCCTAAAGTTGCTTTTGTATCCCACTCTACATTTGGACAACCTCTTACTAGTAGAACAAAACATATTAGGAGTGCAGTTGAGATATTAAAAGAAAGAAAAGTAGACTTTGAATTTGATGGAGATATGCAGCCCGATGTTGCTCTTAATCCAGAGTATGAGGAACTATATCCTTTTGCAAAGATAGTTGGTAAAGCAAATATTTTAATAATGCCTGGACAACATAGTGCAGCTATTTCATATAAACTGATGAAAACAATTGGGGACACAAAAGTTATTGGACCATTACTAATTGGACTTGGGCTTCCAATAGAAATTGCACCATTAAGATCATCAACTTCTGAGATACTTAACTTGGCATCAATTGCTGCTTATTCATCACAAGTGATTGACTACAAAAAATAATTATTCTCTTTGAATTCTTAAATCTTCAAACAAAATAATACTGGCAATTACATCTTCAACATCAAGTATTTCTTTTGCTTCACTAATAACTAAATCCTTTTCTTCTGATGTTAAAGCAATTCCATAAATATAAATTTTCTTTTTATAAGTATCTATTTGATAATTGGTTGCCTTTATATTTTTATTAACAATTATAGCTGTTCTAAGCTGAGATGTTATTAATATATCTTTTGCAGATTGCTTGAAGTTAAACTCTTCCTTGATTTTAATATCATTCCTTACTGATCTGGCACCTTTGGTTTCCCATGCTAATTTTGTAATCATTAATTTTTCTTCTGGGCTATCTACTTTTCCGGTAACAAAAATTCTCCCATCTAAAACTTTAGTTTTTACAGCTAAAAGATATTTTTTATCTTTTGCCAAAATTTTTGCACTTATACTTTTTTGCATAATAGAATCATCAATTTGAGTACCAACTGTTCGAGGATCTAAAGCAACTGAAACACCAGTTCCAAAAAGACCTTTGGAACCAACTCCAACACATCCAGTTAAAATTAAACTTACGAATATTAAAATTAGTAATTTATTTTTCATTTTTTAATTCTAAACAATAATTATATATTTCTTTTTTAGGCACGTTAGTACTCTGACTTAAAATTTCAGTAATTTCTTTAGTAGATAATTTATTAATCATTTTTTTAATTATATTAATATCTGATTCAGTTAATTTTTCAGATAAATTTTTATTTGTTTTTTTTTCTGAAATAACAACTGTTAGCTCACCTTTGGGTTCTTTTTCAAATAATTCTAATTCATCAACATTTTTTCTAATAAATTCCTCGTATATTTTTGTTATTTCTCTACAAAAAACTATCTTTCTTCCTGCAAAATTCTTTTTTATTTCAGGTATAATTTTATTAATTTTTTTTGGAGAAATAAAAAAAACTAAAGAATTTTCAAATACTGAGAATTTTTTCAATTCATTAGATAATTGCTGTTTTTTATCTGGGAAAAAACCACAAAATAAAAATTTATCTGAAAACCCACTAATTGAAACAGCTGCAGCAACAGCCGAAGGTCCGGGAATGGGAAATATTTTAATCTCGTTATTAATACACTCATTAACTAAAATTGAACCAGGGTCAGAAATGCTAGGTGTACCAGCATCTGATATCAAAGAAATTATTTTTCCAGATTTTAGATATTCAATAATTTTTACTACATTTTTTTTTTCATTAAATTTATGATTTGAAATTAATTTTGATTTTATTTGATATTTGTCTAAAAGATTTTTTGAAATACGTGTATCTTCACATAAAATATAATGAGACTGCTGCAAAACTTCAATTGCTCTTAAAGTTATATCTTTTAAGTTTCCTAAAGGAGTTGATACCAAATAAAGACCATTTTCGTATTCTTTTAATTTAAATTGTGGTTTTATGATCATAATTTAGCTTAAAAAATATTATACTAGCATCAAAATGATCAAATTAACTAAAATTATTTATTTAATTATATTAAGTTTTTACTTTCTGTTTTTTCCAAATGTTAATGCTAAAGAAAAAATCAAAATAGGATTATTGGTACCTATGACAGGAGAAAATAAGGAGATTGGAGAGTCAATAATTAAAGCAGTTGGATTAGCGGTCAAAGATATAAATAATGATCTTATAGAAATCTATCCAAAAGATACCGCAACTAAAGCTAACCAAACTTTAAAATCAGCATTTGAATTAAGTGAAATGGGTATAAATGTTGTTATCGGTCCAGTATTTTATAAAAGTTTAACTTATTTAGATGAAATGAAAGAATTAACCTTTTTATCATTAACAAATAAAACTTTAGATCTTCCAAAAAATGTAATCTCTGCTGGAATTAATTCTACATCACAATTTAATACAATAAAAAAATTTTTAGAAACTAATCAAATACAAAGAACTATTTTTTTAACACCAATCCAAGATTATGAATTTGAAGTTAAAAGAGGAATGAAAAATTCAAAAATTAAAATTTATAAAGATTATGAGTATAATATAGAGCCTACAAAACTAACAAAACAGATAGAAGAAATTACAAACTACAGAATAAGAAAGCAAAATTTAGAGGATGAAATAAAAAGGATAAAAAATTCAAATGATCCAAATAAAGAAAAAAAAATAAAAAGACTTGAAAAAAGATATACTTTGGGTGGTTTAAATTTTGAAGCTGTCGTAATTGCAGATTTTGATGAAAGTCTAAAAAGTGTATCTACATCACTTTTATATACTGACGTTCTTCCTAAAAATAAATATTTTATAACTTTAAATCAGTGGTTTGATGAAAGTCTATTAAACGAAACTGATATTCAGCCATTATATTATCCATCAATAAATAAAGAAAATTTTGATAGCTACAAAATAAAATATTTTAACGCATTTAATGAAGACCCTACACACTTGTCTCTATTAAGTTACGATCTTGTTGGCTTGGTATATTATTTATCAATAAATTCAAATTCAGAAAACCTAAATAAAATTTTTAAAAGAAAAAACTCATTCAAAGGGAAAATTGGAATTTTTGATATAAAAAATAATGAAATAAATCATAGACTTAATTTTTATAAAATCGAGGATCAAAAACTTATAGAAATTTTCTAATTTTTTTAAAAGCTTGATGTCTATGATCCATCTTGTATTTTTGAGACGGCCTCATTTGTCCAAAAGTTTTTGTTTTTTTTAAAGGAATAAAAATTGGATCATAACCAAATCCATTCTTTCCTTTTGGTTTATCTGAAATATGACCTTCAATTTTTCCTAGTACACATGCAATTTTTTGATTTAAATATGAAATAGACAACGCGCAAATAAATCTTGCTTTAATTTTTTTATTTTTCCAATTTTTATCTTTTTTATTAAGCTCTCTGTAAACTTTTCTGATAGCTTTACTAAAATCTCCCTGCCTTCCTCCCCACCTTGCTGAATAAATACCAGGATTTTTATTTAAAAAATCTATCTCTAGGCCCGAGTCATCAGCCAAACAAATTAACCCTGTTTTTTTTGAAAAATATTTGGACTTTATTAATGAATTTTCTTTAAATGTCTTTCCATTTTCAACTGGACTTTTAAGATTAAATTTGGATGTAGAATAAATTTTAATATTTTTTGGCAATAAACTCTTGATTTCACGTAATTTACCACTGTTATTAGTGCCAATAAGTAATTTATTAATTTTTTGTTTATACATCTAGAAATTAACAAAATGCTTACCATATAAGAGACTATGGAAAAAGAAGAAAACCAAAATAGCACTTCTGCAGATCAAAACCAGGATTCTGTAAAAGAAAATGATAAACCTCAAGAAAATTTAGCCGAAGAAAATAAACAAGAAATAGAGCAAGAGGCTAAAGAAGAAATTAAAGAACCTACTCCAGAAGAAAAAATTGCTGAACTAGAAGACAAAGTAGCAAGAACTTTTGCTGAAATGGAAAATCAAAGAAGAAGGTTTGAAAAAGAAAAAGAAGATGCTTTTGAATATGGTGGCTATAGTTTTGCTAAAGAAGCATTAAGTTTGATTGATAACTTAGATCGATCAAAACATGTTCTTGAAAGTGACGATAAATTAAAAGAAACAGAAGCATTAAAAAAAACACTAGAACATTTGGACATTATTAAAAAAGATCTAATCTCAATTTTTGAAAAAAATAACATTAAACCAATTGATAGCCTTAACAAAAAACTAGATCCAAACTTTCATCAAGCAATGATGGAAATAGAGGATGATACGAAAGAACCTGGAACAATAATCCAGGAAATTCAGAAAGGCTTTACTATAAAAGACAGATTGCTTAGACCCTCACTTGTAGGAGTGTCAAAAAAAGTTACAACAAAAGAGGAAAAAACTAAGGAAAATCAGGAAAATCCAGAGAATAAATAATTATGAGATCAACTTGTAGTTTCACATTTAAGCATTATATGACGAAGGAGAGACATTAAATTATGAGTAAGATTATTGGAATAGACCTAGGAACAACAAATTCATGTGTTGCTATCATGGAGGGAACACAAGCTAAAGTATTAGAAAATGCTGAGGGAGCAAGAACTACTCCATCAGTTGTAGCATTTACAGATGAAAATGAAAAATTAATTGGACAACCAGCAAAAAGACAGGCTGTTACAAATCCAGAAAACACTATCTTTGCTGTTAAAAGATTAATTGGGAGAAATTTTGATGATCCAACTGTAAAAAAAGATGTGGAAGCTGCACCTTTTAAAATTATTAATTCTGAAAAAGGCGATGCTTGGATTGAAGCTAAAGGTGAAAAATATTCGCCATCTCAAATATCTGCATTTATTTTACAAAAAATGAAAGAAACTGCAGAAAAATATTTAGGTCAAGCGGTAACTAAAGCTGTAATTACAGTGCCAGCATATTTTAACGATGCACAAAGACAAGCAACAAAAGATGCAGGAAAAATTGCTGGACTAGAGGTTTTAAGAATTATTAATGAACCAACTGCAGCGTCACTTGCATATGGTTTAGATAAAAAACAAAATAAAAAAATTGCTGTTTATGACTTGGGTGGTGGAACATTTGATGTTTCAATCTTAGAACTAGGTGACGGTGTTTTTGAAGTTAAATCAACTAATGGTGATACTTTTTTAGGTGGTGAAGATTTTGACAATGCTGTTGTTGATTACTTAATTTCTGAATTTAAGAAAGATAATGGAATTGATCTTAAGTCAGACAAACTTGCTTTACAAAGATTAAAAGAAGCTGCTGAAAAGGCAAAAATAGAATTATCATCTGCGGAACAGACAGATATAAACTTACCTTTTATTACAGCGGATAAAACAGGTCCAAAGCATATTAATTTAAAAATGACTAGAGCAAAACTTGAAGCTTTAGTTGAGGACCTGATTGCTAAAACAATGCCTCCATGTAAAACTGCATTAAAAGACGCGGGAATAACTGCTAGTGAAATCGATGAAGTTGTAATGGTTGGTGGTATGACTAGAATGCCTAAAGTATTAGAGGAAGTTAAAAACTTTTTTGGCAAAGATCCTAACAAAAGTGTAAACCCAGATGAAGTAGTTGCAATGGGTGCTGCAATTCAAGCCGGTGTATTACAAGGTGATGTAAAAGATGTTCTTCTATTAGATGTTACTCCATTATCATTAGGAATTGAAACACTTGGTGGAGTTTCAACAAAACTAATTGATAAAAACACAACTATTCCAACAAAAAAAAGTCAGGTATTTTCAACTGCTGAGGATAACCAGCCAGCTGTATCTATTAGAGTTCTACAAGGTGAGAGAGAAATGGCAGCTGACAATAAAGCCTTGGGTAATTTTGAATTAGTGGGTATTGCGCCAGCACCAAGAGGTGTGCCTCAAATTGAAGTTACATTTGATATTGATGCTAACGGAATTGTGAACGTTTCAGCGAAAGATAAGGGCACTGGTAAAGAACAAAAAATTCAAATTCAAGCATCGGGCGGTTTAAGCGATGAAGAGATCGAGAAAATGGTTAAAGATGCTGAAGCTAATAAAGAAGCAGATAAAAAGAAAAGAGAGTCGGTTGATGTTAGAAACCAAGCAGATACTTTAATTCACTCTACTGAAAAGAATTTAAAAGAGCATGGATCAAAAATTTCAGATGCAGAGAAAAAAGCAATTGAAGATTCTTCAAGTGCTGTAAAAGAGGCTTTAAAAGGCGAAGATATAGAAGATATTAAGAAGAAAACTGAAGCTTTAGTTCAAGCTTCAATGAAACTTGGAGAAGCAATATATAAATCACAACAAAGTACAAAGCCTGAGTCTGGAAAAGACGATGGTGAAGATGATTCAGGTAAAAAAGACGAGAATGTTGTTGATGCTGATTTCGAAGAAGTGAAAGACGAGAATAAAGAAAAAAGCGCTTAAACTGACATTTAATTGTCTGGGGTAATTTGATGGCTAAAAGAGACTATTACGATGTCCTAGGCGTTAATAAAAGCGCAAGTCCTGAAGAGTTAAAATCCGCATATAGAAAACTAGCTGTTAAATATCACCCTGATAAAAATCCCGGAGATACTAAGGCTGAAGAAAAATTTAAAGAGGCCAGTGAAGCATACGGAATACTTTCAGATAAAGAGAAAAAACAAAACTACGATAACTTTGGACATGCCGCTTTTGAAAATGGTGGTGGAAGACCAGGTGGTGGTTTTGGAGGTTTTAGTGGAGCAGACTTTTCAGATATTTTTGAGGATTTTTTTGGAGATTTTGGAGGCAGAGGAAGATCAAGAAATAGAAAATCAAATAATAGAGGTTCTGACTTAAGATATGATTTATCTATTTCTTTGGAAGAAGCTTACAGTGGAAAGAAACAAGATATTAAGTTTTCAACAACAGAACAGTGTAGTACATGCAGAGGAAACGGATCTAAACCAGGTTATTCTCCTGATAGATGTTCATATTGTGGTGGTAATGGTAGAATAAGATCCAATCAAGGTTTCTTCACTGTGCAACAAACTTGTCCTCAATGTAATGGAAATGGTGAGGAAATAACAAACCCTTGTAATGATTGTAATGGCCAGGGTAAAAAACAAGCATCAAAGAAAATTTCTGTAACCATCCCAAAAGGCGTTGATGACGGAACTAGAATTAGGCTTGCAGGAAAAGGTGAAGCAGGAACAAGAGGTGGAGCGACAGGTGATCTTTATCTATTTATTAATGTAAATTCTCATAACTTGTTTAAAAGATCTGATGAAAATTTATTTTTTGAATTTCCACTTTCTCTTGCAGATGCAGCATTAGGAACAACAATAGAAATTCCAACTATTGATGGTGGGAAAGCTAAAATTAAAATTCCTGATGGAACTCAAAATGGTAAACAATTTAGATTAAAGGGTAAAGGGATGCCATTTATGAGGAGAGGCGATTTTGGGGACTTATATGTTCAAGTTAAAACAGAAGTACCTGTATATTTAAATAAAAGACAAAAAGAATTATTAGAGCAATTTAGAGAAATTGAAAACGATAAGTCAAATCCAAGTATTAAAAAATTTTTTCAAAAAGCAAAAGATTTCTGGAAAAACTAAAAGACTAATCTTCTAAAAAAGGTTAATATTAGCTAAATGAAAAAAATTAATTTAGCGATTTCTGGTTGCATGGGTAGGATGGGCCAGCAATTAATTAAGTCTTCAAAGAAAAATAAAAATTTTAAACTAGTTACACTTACTGAAAACAGATTAATAAATAAAAAATTTAATGGAGTTAAACTTGAATTAAATTCTGACAAAGCTTTTAAAAAAACTGACATAATTATTGACTTCACAGTACCAGATTGTGCTCTTGAAATTCTAAAAATAGCATCAAAACTAAAGAAAAAAGTGGTAATTGGTACAACCGGATTTACCAGAAACCAGGAAAATCAAATTAAAAAGTATTCAAAAAAAATACCTATTCTAAAAGCAGGTAACATGAGCTTAGGTGTAAATTTATTGATGTATTTAACCGAGATTGCATCAAGATCACTAAATGATGAATACTTAAGCAAAATATTTGAAGTACACCACAAACATAAAAAAGACTATCCGTCTGGGACTGCGTTAATGCTTGGTAAAGGAATTGCTGATGGAAAAAATAAAAATTTGTATAATTTAATTGGTAAAAAATTTTTAAATAAAAAATCCTTTCCTTATGGAAAAAAAATCAATTTTAACTCGATTAGAAAAGGTGAAGTTATTGGTGAACACGAAGTAAAATTCTCAAGTGGAAAAGAAATAATTACATTAAACCATGAGGGTTTTGATAGAGCTCTATATTCAGATGGTGCTTTAACAGGCGCGAAATGGTTAATGAAAAAAAAACCAGGTTTATATTCTATGAGAGATTTGCTTAACTTTTCATAATGAATGAAAAACAAAAAGCAAAAATCATCGTTAGAACTTTAAATAAAATTTATCCTAAAGCACCTATTCCTCTTAAAAGTAAAAATACTTTCACATTGTTAATTTCTGTACTGCTTTCTGCGCAATGTACTGATGTGAATGTAAACAATGTAACAAAGGATATATATCCAAAATATTATAAGCCTGAGCATTTTGTAAAATTAGGAAGAAAAAAAATCGAAAAATTAATTAAAAAAATTGGAATTTTTAGAGTTAAAGCCAAAAGTATTTACTTAATGTCTAAACAGGTATTAGAAAGACATAAAGGTAAAGTACCCAAAACTTTTGAACAACTTGAGAAATTACCTGGTGTAGGACATAAAACTGCTAGTGTGGTAATGTCTCAAGGTTTTGGATATCCTGCCTTTGCTGTTGATACCCACATTCATAGACTTGCACAAAGATGGGGATTAACAAATGGAAAAAATGTAGTTCAAACAGAAAAAGACTTGAAAAGAATCTTTCCAAAAAAAATTTGGTCTAAACTCCATCTTCAAATAATTTTTTATGGAAGAGAATATTGTAAAGCTAGAGACTGTTTTGGTTTGACTTGTAAAATATGTACTACTTGCTACCCAAATAGAAAAAAACCTGTTATTACCAAAAAAGCTTGATATGAAAATTTTAGGAATTGGAAATGCAATTGTCGACGTCATCTGTAAAGTGGATAATAATTTTATTGAACAAAATAATCTCACAAAAAGCACAATGAAATTATTTTTTGATGAAAAAGAATTTAAAAAATTATTAACAGATCTTAAAATTGAAAAAACTATTTCTGGAGGCTCTGTAGCAAATTCTATAGTTGGATTATCTCAACTTGGTAACAAAGTTGGTTTTATAGGTAAAGTTTCTGATGATGAATTTGGTAGTAAATATGAGGAAGGTTTAAAAAAAGAAAATGTCAAATATTTTTATTCAAAAAAAAAAGAAGCATTACCAACAGGTACTTGTTTAGTTTTAGTTACCCCGGACTCAGAGAGAACAATGTGTACATTTTTAGGAACTGCTGGAAAAATTAATAAAGACGATGTTAATACAGACGCAATTAAACAAAGTGAAATAATTTTTTTAGAGGGTTACCTGTGGGATGAAGGAGATCCCAAGAAAGCATTTGATAAAGCTATTAACAATGCAAACAAAGTTGCTATGTCTCTATCAGATTTATTTTGTGTTGAGAGACACAAAAAACAATTTTTAAACTTAGTTAACAACAAATTAGATATAATATTTGGAAATGAGCAAGAATTTTTGTCATTGATTAGTAGTAGTTCATTCAACGATGTAATAACTTTTTCAAAGTCAATCAATAAAAATGTAATTGTCACAAGAGGTAAGGAGGGTTCAGTAGCAATAAAAAATGATGATGTTTTTGAATGCCCAGCTAATAAAAATTTAAAGTTAATAGATCTTACAGGTGCGGGAGATTTATTTGCAGCTGGATATTTACATGGTGTAATAAATAATATGAGTATTATGGAAAGCCTTAAGAAAGGAACAGAACTTTCTTCAAAAATAATTCAAAAAATTGGTGCTAGAATTTAATATTAATTAATTGTAAAAAATATTATATTTAAAAATGACTGATCAAGAAATTATTAAGCTTTTTCCAGAACCCATCTTTAAATATCATTTAAAAGACCATCAGAATTTGAACAAGGAGTTATCAAAATATATTTACGATCTTAGAGATCAAGAAAATATAGGTTTAAGAAGATCTAATAAAGGAGGATGGCATTCAAAAAACTTTAAATTAGGATTTAAAGGTACTGTTCAACATAAGTTTGCATTAGAAATGCAAAAATACATTATTAATGTATTTCAAAATTATGGATGGAAGACTAAAGACGTAGATATTAGAATTAAGGAAATGTGGGCAATAATAAATAAAAAAGATGATTTTAATGTTATTCATACTCATCCAAATTGTTATTTAAGCGCCGCATATTACGTAAAAGCCCCAAAAAATTGTGGCAGATTTCAAATTGAATGTCCTAATATAGCAAGAAGGTATGCTTATCCTGAAGTTGAACGGAAAAATGAATTAAATATTGAAGTTGCTGGAATAGATGTTGAAGAAGGTGACTTACTATTGTTCCCAGGATATCTACCCCATAAAGTCGCAAAAAATGAAAGTGATAATGATCGTATTGTAATTAGTTTTAATGTAGACGTAAAATAAAATCTTTTGTTAATTTTTTTTTCTTTTAAAACTTCCTTTTCCTTTTTTTGGCTTAACTACTTTAGGTTTATATTTTTGTGAAAAAAGATTTCTTACAATTGGATTTTTTTTAGTTGACTTGATAACCATTTTTTTTACTCATAATAAATTCATTATCATTAAATGCATTCGAAATTTTTTTTCTTAGTCTGTATATATGTGTTTCAACAGTATGAGTTTCAATATCAGATTGATAACTCCACACATTTTTTTGCAACTCATTTACACTCACAGGTTTTTTATTTTTAAATAAATGCATAATAGTATCAACTTCTTTTTCAGTTAATTTTAATTTTTTGTTTTTTAAAATAATTTCTCTTGAGTTTAAATCGATAATATAATCATTGATTTTAACTTTTGATTGATCACTGAATTGACTTTTTAGCAAGATTACATTTATTTTTTCTACCAACTTAAAAATGTTTAAAGGTAAATTATCTACACAAACAACATTATGAAAATTTAAATTTTTACTTTTTGTAATAATTACATAATTCTTAAGTTCTTCGATCTGATTGTTTAATATATTTTCATTTTCAATATTAAGTATTTCAAAATTTAAATTAGGGCTTAATTCCTCAAGAATGTGATATAAAGATTGAAATTTGTATACTATTAAATTTTGATAGTTCATTATTAAGAGAATATGACAATTTTTGTAAAAAATAAACACACTCTTATTGTAGATGAATTTATGTTTAAGTGTTGTATAGGAAAAAAAGGATCAACACTAAAAAAAAGAGAAGGAGACAAAAAGACACCAAAAGGAACTTATAAAATTGAAAATCTTTATTACAGAAAAGATAGAATAAAAAGTCCAGAAACTAATTTAAAAGTTGTTAAAATTACAAATAAAATGGGGTGGTGTAATGATATTAGGTTTCCAAAAAAGTATAACAAACAAATTAAATCAGACTACAAACTTAAACATGAAAAACTTTTTAGAAGAGATTATAAATATAATTTATTAATTCCAATTAAGTACAACTTCAAAAAGCCTATTATTGGCAGAGGTAGTTGTATTTTTATTCATCTTACTAAAAATTATAAACCCACAGCAGGTTGTATAGCCTTGAAAGAAAAAGATTTTTTGATCATGCTGAAAATAATTAATAAAAATACTAAAATAAAAATTTTTTAAACCCTCTGACCAAAAATACTAGAACCAATTCTTACATACGTCGATAAATGTTTAACAGCAACAAGAAAATCTGAAGACATTCCCATACTTAATTCGGTAAAACCTAAATCACTATTTATTTTATTCATCTGCTCAAAATAATTATCTGGGTCAATATTTAAAGGAGGTATACACATTAAACCAATTACATCTAAACCAATTTCTTTACTATAATTAACTAATTGTTTAACTTCTGTTTTATTAATTCCAGATTTTTGGCTTTCATTTCCAATATTTACTTGTAAAAAAATCTTAATTTTTTTTTTAATTTTATTCTGTTCATCTGAAATTTTTTTCGCAAGTTTTTCACTGTCTACTGAATGAATATAATCAAATATTTGAACAGCTAATTTTACTTTGTTTGTTTGTAATTTACCAATCATATGCAATTTTAATTGTGGATTTTTTTTTTTTATATCTGTCCATTTTTCTACAGCTTCTTGTACTTTATTTTCACCATAATCAAGATGACCATATTCAATTAGAGGTAAAATTTTATCTATTTTGAAAGTCTTAGAAACTGCAACAATTTTAGGTTCGTTATCAATATGTAATTTATTAAGATAAAATTTAATATTATTATTGATATCTAATAAATTTTTTACTGTATTATGCATAAATGTGATGATGAAATATTACTTTATTAATAAATTTGACACAAATAATATCAGTAGGCAAGATAAACAAACATCAATTATTTATAGAAACTATTTAAATAAATCACTTGATCATAAGCTTATTTTACAAATAAAAAAATATTGCAAAAAAAAATCAATAAAGTTTTATTTATCAAATAATATTAGGTTGGCGATAAAACTTGATTTGGATGGTGCTTATATTCCATCTTTCAATAGAAGCTTTAAACATTTATCATACAATTATAAAAAAAACTTTCAGCTAATTGGTTCAGCTCATGATCTCAAAGAAATTAAAATAAAAGAAAATCAAAATGTAAAAAAAATTTTTTTATCTTCTTTATTTAAAAAAAATAGAAATTTTTTAGGAATAAATAGATTTAAACTACTTTCAAAAATGACCAAAAAAGACATTGTTATTCTTGGTGGAATTTCAAATAAAAATTTAAAAAAACTTAAACTTTTAAATAATAAAGAATTTGCAGGAATATCTTTTTTTGAGAAAAAAAAAGGCCCCTAAAAAGGGGCCCTTTTATAATTTTTAGCTTAAGCTAAATTAGAATGCAAATGATGCACCTAAAGCCCAAGTTTCTCTGTCTTGTGTAGTACCTGTTCCACCAGCAGAGTTTTCAATATCAGCTGAAGAAGCTGTTATTGTCATACCACCTGCAGTGTAAGAGATAGAGATTTTAGAAGTTTCTGTGTCTTCAGTGTGACCAGTTTCTTCAATTGTCTCAGCACCGTAAGAGATAGAAAGTTCATCTGAAACTGTGTAAGACAGTTTGTAAGAATCCATTTCTTGGTCTCCATTAGCAGCACTTGTGTCAAACTCATGGTTAGAGTAAGCAACAGTTACTGGACCGTATGCGTAAGATGCTTTCATTGAAGTTGCATCTGTGTCAGCTGTTGTACTGTTACCATCACCAACACCGTAGCTAACTGATAAACCTTCTACACCTGTGTAAGTCGCAGCCCAAGAAGTAGCTGAGTCTGTTGTAGATGCAGTTGGAACATAAGAAGCTGATAGTGATAAACCATCCATTAATGAAGGAAGTGTGTATACTATCATGTTAGCGCTTGTAGCAGAAGAGCTGATTACAACGTCACCTGTTACATCACCATCAAAGCTATCCCAGATGTCACCAGCAGCTGAACCATCAATAGCTGATTGAGCTGAGCTTCCGCCTTCACCATGGAATACTAAAGTTCCTAAACCGTCAGATGAAACTGTAAGCGAGTGTGAGTCAAACGGCGCTTCACTTCCACCAGCTTCAGTGTTAGTTTCGTTATCACCTTGGTCTAATATGAAAGATAATGAAACGTTTAATCCATTATCAAGCTCTCCACTACCAGTAAAAGTTAACTGGTTACCCATAGAGAATGTTTTACCAGTACTTGCAGCACCACCTTGTGTATGCTCAAGTCCTAGAGAAGCCGAACCAGCAACAGACATTTCACCTGCGTTTGCTGAAACAGCAACAAGAGAACCTGCTAATGCAGATAATCCGATTTTTTTAATGTTCATAATTAATTACTCCTTTGTAATTGTTATTATTAATAATAAACGCCCATTAATTATCAGTTTTAAGACTTGTTTTTTAAGAATTTGATAGATTTAAGTGAACTATTATAAAAGTGTTGTATTTTTACAACAATATTAATTAGCTTTTTTCCTATATTTTAGCATTTTACAAACTATGTTGTAATAATTTGAAAATTTCTTAAATGCTATAAATATGCCAAAAAAAAATTTTGCAATATCAATTCCTATAATCTTCTTATTACTTTTCCTAGTTTCTTGCAAAGATGGAAAATTACCAGGGGGTGACGCTAGAAAATTCCCTGCCGACCCAGAATTAAGAGTTAAAAAAAATTTAGAGGAAGGTAGAGGTTTTAGACTTAATGATCAATTTGGAGGAAAACAAAGAGGTGGGGTTTTTGATTTTGCTAGCTCAAATGAGTTGTGGAGAGCTTCACTAGATATTATTGACTTTATGCCATTATCTTCGGTCAATTACAGTGGAGGAATAATTATTACTGATTGGTATTCAGAAACATCGGACTCAAACGAAAGTATCAAAATATCTATTCGTTTCTTAACAAATGAAATCAGATCTGACGCTTTAGATGTAAAAGTTTTTAATAGAATTTGTAAAAATAATATTATGAATTGCAAGATAATAGAAACTGAGGGTGCTATCGTGTCTGAATTAAAGAAAAAAATTTTAAAAACAGCCACAAAATATAAAAATGAAAATGAAAAAAAAGATAAAAAATAATTTTTTTCTTTAAAATATTTATCTTAAATAAATCTGAAAAATAGTGGAAAGATATAATTATAAAATAACTGAAAGTAAATGGCAAAAATTTTGGGAAAAAAATAAAGTTTTTTCAACCAAAATAGACAAACATAAAAAAAAATTTTACTGTCTTGAAATGTTTCCATACCCATCAGGCAAAATACATATGGGACATGTTAGAAACTATACAATAGGTGATGTACTTGCCAGATATAAAATTTTACAAGGATTTAATGTATTACATCCTATGGGATGGGACTCTTTTGGTATGCCTGCCGAAAATGCTGCAAGGCAAAATAATTTAAGTCCTAAAAAATGGACGGAAACAAACATTTCAAACATGAAGTCTCAACTAAAAAGACTGGGATTATCTATTGACTGGGAAAGAGAAATTTCTACTTGTTCTCCAGAATATTATAAACATCAGCAAGAATTTTTTTTGGAGCTTTACGATAAAGGTTTAGTTTATCGTAAAGAGCAATACGTAAATTGGGATCCAGTAGATCAAACAGTTTTAGCTAATGAGCAAGTAATTGACGGTAAAGGCTGGCGTTCTGGAGCTACTGTAGAAAGAAGAAAGTTAAACCAATGGTTTTTCAATATTACAAAATTTTCGAGCGAATTATTAGATGGTTTAGATAATCTAGATGAATGGCCGAATAAAGTAAAAGTTATGCAAAAAAATTGGATAGGTAAATCATTTGGTTGTGAAATCAAATTTCAGATTGAAAATTCTAAAGATGTAAACGAGATTAAATGTTTTACTACGAGACCAGATACATTATTTGGAATGTCTTTTTTAGCTTTATCTGTTGATCATCCACTTGCAAAATTTTATGAACATAACGATAAATTCAAAGATTTTAAAAAAAATTGTTCATTAACAGGCACAACTGAAGAGTCTATAGCCAGTGCTGAAAAAATTGGCTTTAAAACAAATTTGATCGCTATTAATCCTTTAGATAAAAATATCAAAGTACCCGTATATTTTGCTAATTTTGTACTTATGGATTATGGATTGGGCGCTGTATTTGGATGTCCTGCTCATGATCAAAGAGATTTAGATTTTGCTTTAAAATACAATCTTGAAGTCACACCTGTTGTAACTCCAAATTTAAATGAAGCTAAATTAGATATAAAAGATAAAGCTTATACAGGACCAGGTTATTTAATAAATTCATCCTTTCTAAATGGTTTAAAATGCCCAGATGAGGCAATAATAAAAACCATAGAATATCTTGAAAAAAATAATTTGGGGAAAAAAAAAATTAATTTTAGATTAAAAGATTGGGGAATTTCTAGACAACGATATTGGGGATGTCCAATTCCAATAATGTATGATGAAAATGGAAATCCCACAAAAGTTCCAAAAGATATGTTGCCCGTGAAACTTCCCGATATCAACAAGTTTGAAACTACAGGTAATCCACTTGATAGTGAAACAAAATGGAAAACAATTAGTTACAATGGGAAAAAATTCATCCGGGAAACTGATACTTTGGATACTTTTGTTGATTCCTCTTGGTATTTTTTAAGATTTTGCTCGCCACAAAGTAATGAATATGGATTTGATTATAACGCAGTAAATTATTGGATGCCCGTTGATCAATACATAGGAGGTGTGGAGCATGCTATCCTACATCTTTTATATTCAAGATTTTTTACTCAAGCTCTAAGTGAAAAAAATGAAAAGTTTAATTTAAAAGAGCCTTTTAAAGGATTATTCACCCAAGGTATGGTTTGTCACGAAACATATAAAGATAAAAATAATAATTGGATTAGTCCAGATGAAATTGAAGTTGTTAATGGACGTAAAGTTTTAAAAAACAATAATTCAGAATTAGTTAAAGTTGGTGCGTCTGAATCAATGTCTAAGTCGAAAAAGAATACAATTGATCCAGAAAAAATTATTGAAAACTATGGAGCTGATTCCACTAGATTATTTATTTTGTCTGATAGTCCTCCAGAAAAAGATGTGCAATGGTCAGATGAAGGTATTGTGTCTGCACACAAGTTTATTCAAAAATTATGGAGCCTTAATTTAAAAATTAATGAAGAAATAAATAAAAATCATAAGAATACAGAAAATGATAAAATCACAAAATATACTAATCAATTTATAAAAAAAGTTACCCAAAATTTAAATAGTTTTAGTTACAATATAATCGTTGCCAATCTACATGAAATGCATGCCTTCCTTAGCAAAGAAATAAATTCGACTTACTCTAAAGAAATTTTGTTACAAAATTATAAGAAAATATTAACTGTTTTAATACCTATAATACCACACTTTGCTTATGAATGCTTAAAATGTTTAAATCAAAATGAAAATATTGTATGGCCAAAATATGATGAGAAATTATTAATTGAAGAATATGTTAATATTGTAGTTCAAATAAACGGAAAAAAAAGAGGCTTAATTAAATCTCAGAGGGAAATAAAGGAAGAAGAACTGCTAGAAAAAATAGAAAAAGAAAAAAATATTTCAAAATATCTTGAGAATAATAAAATTAAGAAAAAAATATTTATTCCAAATAAATTAATAAATATTATCATTTAGTATGTTAAAAAAAATTTATTTTATATTAATTATCTCGTTTTTATTTCAAGGTTGTGATTACAAACCAATATATTCTAAAAATGAACAATTTGCTTTTACAATTACTAATTTAGAATTTTCTGGTGATAAGATTGTAAATAATTATCTTGAAAAAAACCTAATTAAATTCAGTAACTCAAATACAGATAAAAAATTCAAACTTTTAATAAATACATCTTACTCAAAAAGTTCTTTAGCAAAAAATAAATCAGGCAATACTACAGATTATAAACTAACATTAAGTTTAAATTTAAAGTTAACTGAAACTGGAGATGATAAAAATAAATTGAAGGAGGAAGAAGTATCTTTTGCTGAAGATTTTATTGTTACCAAGAATGATAGTACTTTTGAGCAAACAAATTATGAAAACCTTATGAAAAATAATTTAGCAGAAATATTATTGAATAGAATAATTATTTATTTAAAAACTAAATGATAATTAAAAATTTTGAGACAAACAAAATAAATTTAGATCAACATAGATTCATATTACTTTATGGCCAAAACGAAGGCCATAAAAAAGAAATAATAAAAAAAATTTTAAACCAAATTAATGAAAAAGAAGTTTTATCTTATGATGAAAAATTTTTACTAGAAAATTATAATAATTTTTTTGATAATATTTCAACAAATTCATTATTTGAAAAAAATAAAGTTATATTAATCACTAAATCCTCAGATAAAATTATTTCTACAATTGAGGAGATAGAAGAGAGAAATATTAGTGCGACTACTTTTATTTTTAACTCATCAATACTGGATAAAAAATCAAAATTAAGAAAGCTATTTGAAAAAAAAGATAAATTTATTTGTATTCCATTTTATCCAGATAACAATCAAGTTTTATCAAAATTTACATATGATTTTTTAAAAGAAAAAAAAATATCTATGTCATCTTTAAATATTAATTACATTGTGAGTCTTTGTAACGGTGATAGAGAAGTATTATTTAACGAACTAACAAAAATTGAGAATTTTGGAAAAACAAACAAAAAAATAACTGATGAAAACTTATTCAAATTAACAAATTTAATTGAAAATTATAGTGTTTCTGAACTTATAGATAACTGTTTAGTAAAAAATAAAAAAAGATTACTAAAGATTCTAAATGAAAATAATTTTAACAACGATGATTCGATAATTATTACTAGGACTTTTTTAAATAAGGCAAAAAGAATATTAAAATTAAGTGAAGAATTTAATAATAATAAAAATATCGATTTTACTTTGTCAAATGCTCGCCCCCCAATTTTTTGGAAGGATAAAGAAATAACAAAACAACAAATTTTAAATTGGAAGCCAGAAAATATAAAAGATTTAATTTACAAATTAAATGAGATTGAACTAATTATTAAAAAAAATATAAATAATTCACTAAATGTAATTACAAACTTTATATTAGAACAATGTTCTTCAAATACTAGTAATTAGCCTTAATTATATCTATAATTTTATTTAACTGGTCTAAATCTTTATATTGAAAAGATATAATACCCTTGTTTCTTTTGTTATTTTTTATATCGACATTTAATCCTATTTTATTTGATATAGATAACTCTAACGCAATAATATTTGTGTCTTTTGAAATATTAGATTTTTGTTTTTTATTTTTAAAAATTTTAACAAAATTTTCTGACTGTCTAACGGATAGTTTTTTTTCAATAATTTTTTTTGCAACAAAACTAGCATTTTCAAGACCTACTAAAATTTTAGCATGACCTGCAGTTAATTTTTGAGTTTCAATTAGTTCAATTACATCATGAGGTAAAGTTAAGAGTCTTAAAGAATTAGTTATATAACTTCTGCTTTTTCCAATAAATTTAGATACTTTTTCTTGATCATAATTGAAATCATCGATAAGACGTTTATATCCTTGAGCTTCTTCAAGTGGATTTAAATCATGTCTTTGTACATTTTCTACAATAGCAAATTCTAAAGATTTTAAATCATCAGCTTCCGTAATAACAACAGGAACATTGTGCAGCCCCGCCCTTTGAGCTGCAAGCCATCTTCTCTCTCCTGCAATAATTTCAAATTTAGATTTATCATCATTAGATTTTCTTACTACAATTGGCTGTATTACACCTCTTTCTTTAATTGAGTTAGTTAAATCTTCTAGACTAGACTCATCAAAAATTTTTCTCGGTTGATACTTATTTGGTGCTAAGTCACTTATTGGTAATTTATTTTTTTGGGTTTCTATTTTGGTTTCTCCTATTAATGAGGATAATCCACGACCTAATCCTTTTTTTATTTTATCCATTATGCTGCGCTTCCTATTGTTGACTCTTGGCTTATAAACTCGTCAGTAAAGCTAAAATATGATTTGCTACCAGGACAAGATTTGTCATAAATTAAAACTGGTATGCCATGTGAAGGAGCTTCGGATAATCTAACGTTCCTTGGTATTACCGTAGAATAAACTTTTTCACTAAAGAAGTCTCTTGCCTCTTTCTCAACTTGTGAAGAAAGCTTATTTCGTTTGTCATACATTGTTAAGAGTATACCCCTTATTTTCAAGTCTGGATTCAAGCTTATTTTTATCCTCTCAATTGTCTTCATTAGTTGAGTTAAACCCTCTAAAGCAAAAAATTCGGTCTGAAGTGGTACCAATAATGAGTTTGAGCTTACAAGAGCCATTACTGTCAACAGACTCAATGAAGGTGGACAATCTATCAAAACATAATCATACAGTGCTCTAGAATTGTTTAAATATGCGGTTATTTTAGTCTTTAGTATAAAAGCTCTATTACTATCATCAGCTGTCTCAACTTCTATGCCTGATAAATCTACATTTGATGTGATTATATCTAAATTTTTGAACTGTGTTTTTTTAATCACCTCACTAATTTCTCTAGCTCCGTTTAAAACTCCATAAATTGTGTCACTTGAGTTATCCATATTTGATAATCCTAGACCTGTGGTAGCGTTGCCTTGAGGATCTAGATCAATTACTAAAATTTTTTTATCTATTTGAGATAAGCCTGCTGCAAGATTTATCACCGTAGTGGTTTTTCCAACCCCACCCTTTTGATTTATGACTGAAATAATTTGCATTTATTTTTTTTTATAATCTTTTTAATTTTTTTTTTTAATTTTTTTAATATTTATTAAAAAAGAGTCTTCACTTGTTAAACTTTTCTTTTCTATATAGTCTAGTTCCCAATTTTTTTTGGAATTTTCAAAAACTTTTTTTCCATTTTTTCCCATAAAGAAAATTAAATTTTTATATTTTGAAAAATTTTCATATACTAGATCTAAAACTACCGGCATTGGTTTGAATGCTCTAGACATTATTGTTCCTGTTTCTAAATTTTTTATTTTAAAAATATTTTTTTGAAAAATTTTTGTTTTTAATTTTAATTTTTCTGACACTTCCTCTAAAAAATGGCTTTTATGGTAACTTTTTTCATATAAATGAACATACATGTTATTCCCCATATTTTTTAGTATGATTGCCACAATAATTCCTGGAAAACCTCCTCCTGAACCTAAATCTATGGTTGTATTGCTATTTAAATCAACAAAATCAACTATTTGTGCTGAATCAATAATATGACGTTCAATTATAGTCTTTTTTGATGCTGTATTTTTGCCAATTATGTTTATTTTTTCATTTTTTTCAAGAATCATGGATATATAGTTTTCAAAGTCCAAAAATATTTCACGTGAAACATTTAAGTGTTTGATTCTAGAATAAGAATTTAAAATTTCTTGATCCATTAAGCTATATGCTTAATAGACTTTCTTTTGACATGTGACAACAAAATATATACAGCTGCAGGAGTTATTCCATCAATTCTTAGAGCTTGGCCCATTGTTTTAGGCTTTATTTCTTTGAATTTAGCTTTTACCTCATTAGATAAACCTGATAGTCCATCGTAATTAATTTTATCTGGAATAATTAGGTTTTCATCTCTCTTAAATGCTAAAATATCAGCTTTTTGCTTCTTTAAATATCCTCTATAGTGTGCATTAATCTCTACTTGCTCATCAATATCTTTACTAAAAAAAGGTATATCAGGCCATATCTCCCTAATTTTACTCATATTTATCCCTTTTTGGGTTAATACTTCTTCAGATGATCTCAATATTCCATCTTTAGCTAATTTAATTCCAAATTTCTCTGCTTTAGATGGTGAAATCTTGGATTTAACCATATTTCTGATTATTTGATTAATTTGTTTAGATTTACTCAAATATATGGTTTTTCTCTTGTCACCTATTAAACCAATCTCTATTCCTTTGGTTGTTAATCTCTGATCAGCATTGTCAGATCTCAAGCTTAATCGATATTCTGCTCTCGATGTAAACATGCGGTATGGTTCTGCTACTCCTTTAGTAACTAAGTCATCAATCATTACTCCAATATAAGCATCAGACCTATCAAGGATAAATGGCTCTAATTTTTTAACAGACAAAGCAGCATTTATTCCAGCTATTAGGCCTTGTGCAGCAGCTTCCTCGTATCCTGTAGTTCCATTAATCTGGCCAGCAAGATAAAGATTGCTAATTTTCTTAGTTTCTAAGGTTAAGAATAGCTCACGTGGATCTACATAGTCATACTCTATTGCATATCCTGGTCTTAATATAGATACATTCTTTAAACCACTGATATTATTACATATTTCTTGTTGAACAGTCGCTGGTAGTGACGTGGAGATGCCGTTTGGGTAAATTGTGTGATCATTTAGACCTTCTGGTTCTAAAAATATTTGGTGACGAACTTTATCCGCAAATTTAACTATCTTATCTTCTATAGATGGACAATATCTTGGTCCTACTCCTTTTATATTACCTGAGTAAATTGCACTCTTAGATAAATTCTTTTCTATAATTTTATGAACCTTCTCATTTGTATACGTCATTCTGCATGACACTTGTTTGTTTAAATTTGTTTTTGTTAAGAAAGAAAAAAAATAAGGATCTTCATCGGCAAACTGTTCTTCCAAGTTTTCAAAGTTAATTGTCCTAGCGTCTAATCTTGGTGGGGTTCCAGTTTTTAATCTTCCAATTTTAAAATCGTATTTAGCCAATTGTTCACTTAAACCTGTTGAAGGTTTCTCATCGTATCTGCCTGCTGGAGTTCTTTCATCACCTATATGTATCAAACCATTTAAAAAAGTGCCTGTTGTGAGTATTATCTTATTCGATAGAACTTTCTTTCCTTCTTTAGTTTCAAATCCACTTATTGAATTTTTATCAAAAATAAATTTTATTACGGGATCTGCAAAAACGCTTAAATTACAATAGTTTAAAAGTTTTTTTTGCATAAACTTACGATATAATGATCTATCTGATTGAGTTCTTGGTCCTCTGACTGCTGGCCCTCTACTTCTATTTAACAATCTAAATTGTATACCTGATTTGTCTGCTACTTCTCCCATAACGCCATCCAGGGCATCTATTTCTCTGACCAAATGACCTTTACCCAAACCACCTATTGCAGGATTACATGACATCTCTCCAATAGTTTCTATTTTGTGAGTGAATAGTGCAGTGTTTACCCCTAGACGAGCCGATGCCGCAGCTGCTTCACAACCTGCATGCCCACCTCCTATTACTACTACATCAAAAGACAAATCATTTTTCATAACCCGAATTTATAGGTGATTACATATTTTACAAGGTAGGCTTATTTTTTTGTAGATTATTCAATGTTATCAACGTTTTTAGGCAAAAAACCTCAAAAAAACCAGCAAAATGATGTATTATTTACCTATACAAAAATCATTGAAAATACTACCTAATATCTCCTCAACATCAACTTTTCCAACGATCATGCCTAAATGTCTAGTAGCTAATCTTAAATCTTCTGCTGCTTTATCGAAATCTTGTATTTCTTTTTTTTGATTAAAATTTTTTAGATGATCTAAACATTGTTGTAAATGTTGTCTGTGTCTTTCTCTGGTAATTAAAATATCATCACTTGAAATAAATTTATTTTTTAAATTTTTTTTTATTTTAAAAATTAATTCCTCGATGTTTTTATTATCTTTAATTGAAATTAAAACGTGATTTGTTTTTTTTATTTCTGGATCAATATCTTTTTCTAAAAGATCAGACTTATTTATAACTAATATAGCATTTTCATCTAACAAACCCTTCAAAACACCATTAAAATCAAGGTTTTTTGGATCAACTACAACAAGCTTTAAATCTGCTTCTTCTGCTCTATTTAGGGATAATTTAATACCTTTCTTTTCTATCTCGTCTTTTGAGTCTCTTATTCCAGCCGTATCAGATATTATTACTGGATAACCGTCTATATTAAGATGTGTTTCTATTACGTCTCTAGTTGTGCCAGCAATTTCGGAAACAATTGCTACATCTCGATTGGATAAATGATTCAGCAAACTTGATTTACCAGCATTAGTTGGGCCTAGAATTGCAATCTTAAAACCTTCTCTAATTCTTTCCCCAACTTTTTGATCATTTAGTATTTTTTTAATTTTTTTTATTATCTCATCTAAACTGCTTTTAATTTCCTCTAAAATATTATTTGGTAAATCTTCATCAGGGAAATCAATTTTTGCCTCTATATGTGATAAAATTTTAAGAAGTTTATCTCTAAGAAAATTAAATTGATCACTTGATTTTCCATTCATAATTTTAATTGCCTGTTGTCTTTGAATTTCAGTTTCTGAAGAAATTAAATCAGCAATACTTTCAGCTTTAAGCAAATTTATTTTACCATTTTGAAATGCTAATTTTGTAAATTCCCCAGGCTCAGCTAATCTACAATTTTCTATACTTGATAGAGTGGAATGAAGAGCGTCAACAACCGCCTTACTACCGTGAACTTGTATCTCGGCCATGTCTTCTCCTGTGAAGCTCTCAGGCCCAGGAAACCACAATACCAATCCTTCATCGATTAGCTCAGAAGTGTTGATTTTATTGATTTTTCTTAATGTTGCTTCTCTTGGACGAGGAAGTTCTTTGCAAGTTAATTTTTTAATAACATTTGATGTTGCTTCTCCAGATATTCTAATTACTGCAACACCTGAAATACCTGGCCCAGAGGATAAAGCATATATAGTCATTCAAATAATATATATAATAATAGGGTGGGTTTGGAAGAAAAGAAATACGATAAAGCAAAAAATCTCATTATATGGCAGTTATTTGGGTGCTAAAAAAATCTCTTCAAAATAGAAATAACATTAATAATCTGTTTGATAATTTAGTTCGCACAAAAAAATTGATAAAAATTTATCTAAAAGTTAACAAAATAAAGTTACCTAGCATCTTTATTCAATTTGTGTAAAATTAATTATGATTATTTGGTTGGCCTCATACCCGAAGAGTGGCAATACCTGGGTAAGAACAATTATAAATGAATTAATATACAGGGATAACGATGTAAACAATGTATTCAAAGAGGCATCAACAAACATTAGACAATTTCCACAATATACAGATTTTGAAACACCTAATAATTTTTTTAATAAGGAAAGAACTGATAATCTTAAAAAAGAGTTAATTGAAGATACAATTAAAAGTTGGATTAAATTACAAAATAAAATTAATTCTGATAATAAAACTAAACTATTTAAGACACATAATCTTCTTGGAAAATTTAATATTGATGGGAAAGATTACTCTTTTACAGATTTGCAAAATACTATTGGTGTAATACATATTGTTAGAGATCCAAGGTCGATAATTACCTCTTTAAAAAATCATTTTTCATTATCGACTGAAAATGAAGCAAAAAATATGATTATTGATAAGAATACTTGGTCGGGTCTTAAAATAAAAAAAACTGTTCCAAATTATTTTTCTTCATGGTCAAATCATTATAATTCCTGGAAAAGATTTCCAAAAAATAATTTACTATTAAAATATGAAGATATTTTGCAAGATCCACAAAATCAAATTAGCAAACTATCAATTTATTTACAAAATTTTTTTAAATTTAAGATTAACAATAAAAGAATTCAACAAATTGCTGATAAGACCTCATTTAGCAATTTTAAAAGAGTAGAAGAGGCTGGAAGATTTTATGAAAAAACTGAAAAAGGAAAAAAATTTTTTTATTTAGGACCATATAATAAATGGAAAAACATATTGAGCAAAGAAACTGTTATAAAAGTTGAGAAGGAGTTTTATAATGAAATGAAAGAGTTAAATTATATTTAAGAGGGTTTATTCATAGAATTAAAAAACTCAGCATTATTTTTTGTGTCTTTTAATTTTGAATTTATAAATTCAATGGCATCCATTGTTCCCATTGGGGCAATTATTCTTCTAAGTACATTCATCTTTTGTAGATCATTTTTATCAAATAATAGCTCTTCTCTTCTTGTTCCTGATTTTGTTATATCAATAGCTGGATAAATTCTCTTATCTGCAATTTTTCTATCTAATATTGTTTCACTATTTCCCGTTCCTTTAAATTCTTCAAAGATTACTTCATCCATTCTACTTCCTGTATCAATTAAAGCTGTAGAAATAATTGTTAGTGAGCCACCTTCTTCAATATTTCTTGCTGCACCGAAAAATCTTTTGGGTCTCTGAAGTGCATTTGCGTCAACACCACCAGTTAAAACTTTTCCTGAACTAGGTATCACTGCATTATAGGCTCTTCCAAGTCTTGTTATAGAATCTAATAGTATAATAACGTCCTTTTTATGTTCAGTTAATCTTTTAGCTTTTTCAATAACCATTTCAGCTACTGCCACGTGCCTTTGAGCTGGTTCATCGAAAGTTGAGCTAATTACTTCACCTTTTACTGTTCTTTGCATATCTGTTACTTCTTCTGGACGCTCATCAATCAGTAGTACCATAAGATAACATTCAGGATAATTTTTAGCTATTGAGTTTGCTATACTTTGTAAAATCATTGTTTTTCCAGCTTTAGGTGGAGAGATTATTATAGATCTTTGTCCCTTGCCGATTGGGCTAACCAGATCAATTAATCTAGGAGTTAAATCTTGTTTTTTTTCAACTTTGGTTGTTTCAACCTCCATCACCAATTGTTTATCTGGATATAAGGGAGTTAAGTTATCAAATGCAATTTTGTGTCTTGCTTTTTCCGGTTCTTCAAAATTTATTTTGCTAACTTGTAACAATGCGAAATATCTTTCACCTTCTTTAGGGGCTCTTACTGGTCCTTCAACAGTGTCGCCTGTTCTCAAACCAAATTTTCTTATTTGACTTGGGCTTACATATATATCATCCGGTCCAGGAAGATAATTTGACTCCATTGCTCTTAAAAAGCCAAAGCCGTCCTGTAATAACTGTAAAACACCTACACCAGTAATTTCCTCTTTTTCAGCAACTTTTTTAAGAATAGCAAAAAGTATTTCTTGTTTTCTTAGTGTGCTAGCGTTTTCTATGCCAAGCTCTTCTGCTTGAGTAATAAGCTGTTCAGATGATTTTAGTTTGAGTTCTTGAATATTCATGATTAATTTTTTGATAAGGACTTATCAGATATATATAATATATATACTACTGTTGTTATTTCAACCCTAGATTGGCTTAAAAATAGTTAAAAATACAACGATAATTAAGATAACCGTGGGTATTTCGTTAATAATTCTAAAGAATTTTGCAGATCTGGTGTTTGTAGAATTTTTTAGGGCAACAAGGCATTTCCCCAAATAATCATTGTAAGCTGATAACAAAATTATCAGGACAATTTTTATCTGAAACCATAATTGAGAAAAAATGTCTATTCCATTGAGATAAATTAATACTAGTCCAAAAACCCAAGTAAAAATCATTGCTGGACGCATAATGTAGTAAAATAGCTTTCTTTCCATAACTTCAAAGATATCTGTCGCTTCTTTTTTTTCTTTATTTTCAACGTGGTAAACAAAGATCCTAGGAAGATACAAAAGACCAGCCATCCAAGAAATAACTGCAATCAAATGTAAAGATTTAAATAATAAATACGAATTCATATATCAAATATTTCTTTCAATTAAGGATTTTAATAAAAGGATATGATCATCATTATCATTTAAACAAGGAACCATATCAAAATTTACTCCTCCAGCGCTAATGAAACTCTCTTTACCTTGAATTAAAATTTCCTCCAAAGTCTCAACACAGTCAGATGAAAAGCCAGGGCAAATTGTAAGAACATTTTTAACTCCTTCATCAGGCAAGTTTTCTAGAGTCTTATCAGTATATGGTTGAAGCCATTCTTGTGGACCAAATCTTGATTGAAATGTAGTTTTAATTTTAATTAAACTAAATTTTTCTGATATCAATCTTGTCGTTTTATGACAATAACAATGATAAGGATCACCTTTATCAAAATACTTTTTTGGTATGCCATGATAAGAGGCTATAATCAGATCTGGTTTCCAATTTATTTCATTAAGTTTTTTATTAATGGAATTAACTAGTGCATTAATATATAGAGGGTCAGATTCGTAATGTGGTATTATTTTTAAAGAGGGTTGCCATCTC
The DNA here is from genome assembly GCA_902586485.1 of uncultured Pelagibacteraceae bacterium. Classification (GTDB taxonomy): domain Bacteria; phylum Pseudomonadota; class Alphaproteobacteria; order Pelagibacterales; family Pelagibacteraceae; genus Pelagibacter. Next base: position 38,109 of record CACIHO010000002.1, read on the forward strand.
ATTTTCATTAAAGTTCTATAAACTTCGTCACATACTGTTGCTGTAGTGGCAGCAGCATACTGTGGATAAAGAGGAACTACGACTAAATTTTCACAGCCCATTTCATGTAATTTATGAATCTTGCTTTTAATACTAGGATTCCCATATCTCATTGCAAAATCTATAATGATATTTTCTTTAGAAATTGAGTTTGAAATTTTTTCACTTTGCTTTTTTGTATAATAGAGGAGTGGAGACATGTTTTTGTCTTTCATCCATATTTCCTTATAAGCTTTGGCTGTTTTAGAAGGCCTAAAATTTAAAATAAAAATATTTAAAATTATTTGCCAAATCACAGGATTTACTTCAATAACCCTTCTATCAGAAAGAAACTCTCTTAAATATTTTCTTATATCGAGCCAACTAGTAGAATCCGGTGTTCCTAAATTAATTATCAGAACACCAGTTTTGCCAAACTTTACAGGAGGATGATTTTTTTCAATCATTTAAAATCTTTTACAATGTTTATTAAATTTTCTACCATTTCTGTATTAGTCTCAGGCAAAATACCATGTCCAAGATTAAATATATACGGATGATCTTTAAAGATTTCCAAATATTTAGAAGTTTCTTTTTTCAAAGTTTCTTTGTCTGTAAGTAAAATTTTAGGATCTAAACCGCCTTGAATAGGTATTTTTATATCCTTAAGTATTTTTTTTGGATCAACATTATAATCAATACTGATAGCATCGGGTTTAACAATTTCACAAAATTCTTTATAATTTTTTACTTCTCTCGGGAAACATATCGCTGGAACATTTAAAGATTTTACATAATTTACTAAATTTAAGGTCGGAGAATAAACATAGTTAGGTAAATCTTTTTCATCTAATAAGCCTGCCCAACTATCAAAAATTTGAATGATATTTGCGCCATTGTCAACTTGGTTTTTAATATGAACTTTTAAAAATTTTTCAATAATTAATAAAATTCTATTTATTAGGAACTCATCTTTAAAGAAATCTTTTTTTAAATTATTTTTAGGAGACTGTTGATTGACCATATAAACCAATAATGTCCATGGAGCGCCAACAAAGCCGATAGTATTTTTGTTTTTTAAACTATTTTCCGAACTAACTTTTTTTATTGCTTTATATACACGATGTATTTTTTCAACAAAATCAATTTCATCGATCTTAGTAATTTCATTTAAATTTAGTTCCCCTAATTTAGGCCCAAAGTTTTTCTCAAATATTACTTTCTGACCTAATCCATATGGAAGCATTAAGATATCTGAAAATATTATTGCAGCGTCAAGATCAAATCTTCTTAAGGGTTGTAGAGTTATTTCTGAAGATAAATCTTCATTTAAACATAAATTAATAAAATTAGGATTTTCTTTCCTTATTTCTCTAAACTCTGGTAAATATCTTCCTGCTTGTCTCATAATCCATATAGGATTAAAGGAAGTATCTTTATTAACTATTACTTTGTTTAAAGGTTTCATAAATAAGTATTATTAATTATTGTAGTTGTAGTATATCTTGTGAATAAAGGTGATAAATTTTTATCAACATTATATTCAGACTTTACCAACATTTAAAATTACTAAAATTGTTTAAAATGAAGCTTTTTTGATTGTATCAATTTTTGTGGATTGTTTTTACGTATTTATTATTATTGTTGATAAATATTAGGTTTTACAGCCTTAAATTAACAAATATTCAATTGTGTAATTTAATTAAAATAATACAAGTTTAATGACATTTTATTCATGAATAATACATATCAAATATATTTAATTTCGGATTCTACTGGAGAAACTTTAGATAGAATTTTTTTGGCTCTAAAAGCACAATTTTTAAATATAAAATATAAAGTTAATTCTTACTCATTTACTAGAACTGAAAATCAAATTTTAAAAATTTTAGAAGACGCAGAGAAAAATAAAAACTCTATAATTTTATACACAATTGTTGATAATAATCTTGCCAAGTATCTAGCAAATGTAAGTGAAATTAAGAAAATCCCATGTTTTGGAGTTCTGGGTAATTTAATTTTAAACTTTTCAAAGATACTTAATCAAAAAGCCACTCATGAACCAAGCGGTCAACACATATTAAACGATGAATATTATGATCGAATAGAAGCAATTCAATTTACAATGAATCATGATGATGGGAATTTGATTAATGAAATTGACAAATCAGACATAATTCTTGTAGGTGTTAGCAGAACAAGCAAAACCCCCACATCAATTTATCTTGCAAATAAAGGATTCAAAACTTCAAATATACCTTTGGTTAATGAAAATTCTTTACCGGAACAATTAAAAAAGACTCCCCAGATGACGTGCGTAGTAGGATTGAGCACAGAGCCTGAAAGATTAGCAGACCTTAGAAAAAATAGAATGAACTCTCTAAGAGAAACTGAGAATTATAAATATACAGATTTAGAAAATATTAAAAAAGAAGTTTTGGATGCAAAAAAAACCTTTCAAAAATATAAATGGCCGCTTATAGATGTTACAAGAAAATCAGTTGAAGAAACTGCTGCCTCTATAATTAAAATTCATGAGATATATTTAAATAATGTTAAATAAAATTATTCTTGCATCTAAAAGCAAAGTTAGAAAAGATATTTTAGATAATAACGATATAGAATGTGTTGTTGAGCCATCAAACATAGACGAAGATCCTGTTAAAGAAAGCCTATTAAAAGAACAAGCAAGCTCAGAAATAATTTCAAAAAACCTAGCCGAATTGAAAGCGAACAAAGTTAGTATGAAAAAAACTGATGAAATAGTTTTAGGAGCAGATAGCGTGATAGATTTGGAGGGGGAATTAATATCCAAGCCAGAAAACAGAGAAGAGGCAATGCAAATATTAAGAAAACTTAATGGTAAATCACATTTATTAATCAGTTCTGTTTGCATATCAAAAAATGGATCAATGATTTGGAACTATACTGATAAGGCAAAATTAACTATGAAAAATTTTACTGAAGATGAGCTAAAGAATTATTTAACTAAAATATCTGATGAAGCACTATATGCTTATAATGTTTATCAAATTGAAGGTGAGGGCAGACATTTGTTCTCAAAAATTGAAGGAAACGAGAATACAATTATGGGCCTTCCTATTGACAAAATTAAAGATTATTTAAAAAATTATGAATAAATATTTGGTAATTGGGAATCCAATAGCACATTCTTTATCTCCATTGTTGCACAATTATTGGTTTAAAAAATATAGATTTCTTGACTCAATTTATGAAAAAAAAAAAGTAGAGAAAAAGGATTTAAAAAAAATTGTTGAGCGAATTAAGAATGATGAAGTTAAAGGAGTTAATGTAACTGTTCCTTTTAAAAGGGAAATCTTTAATTTTATAGATACAGCCCCATATGAAGTTCAATTTACTAAATCCGTAAATACATTAGTAAAAGAAAATGACAAAGTTGTTGGATATAATACAGATCAACAGGGCTTTGAAATAAGCTTGGAAGAAAATGACTGGGATTGTAAAGATAAAAAAATTTTAATTATCGGAGCAGGAGGTGTCACGCCTTCAATTTTATCCACTTTTATTAAAGTGGATGGAGCAGAAAAGATTTATTTGTCTAACAGAACACGGAGCAAGGCGGAAGAGTTAAAAAAATTATGGGATAAAGCCCTTGGCATTTATCAAATGAAAAAAGATACAATCGAAGTTATAGATTGGGAAAAAAAAAGTGAATTATGTGATTTAATAATAAATACAACCAGTGTGGGTCTGACAAAAGATGAAAAATTAAATTTTGATTTTAGTGATTATAATAACAAAAAAGATGTCTTGTTTTATGATTTAATTTACAATCCTAAAGAAACAAATTTTCTTAAGGATGCTAGAATTAGAGGAAACAGGACAATGAATGGCAAAATGATGTTTTTATGGCAAGCTCATTTAGCTTTTAAAATGTGGACAGGCGTCAGTCCAACTATTGATGAAGAAGTAATTAAATTATTAGATTGATGATAAGAATTGGAATTTTAGGAGATATAGGTTCGGGAAAAAGTTATGTAGCAAAGAATTTTGGATATCCAGTATTTAATGCAGATAGTGAAGTATCGAAAATTTATAAAAAAAATAAAAAAATTTTTAATAAATTAAAAAAAAAATTACCAAGATATATATCTAAATTTCCAATAGATAAAAACGAAGTAAGTGTAGCAATATTAAGTAACAAAAATAATTTAAAAAAAATTATTAATATTGTTCACTTAGAAGTTCGGAAGCAAATGAAATTATTTTTAAATAAAAATAAAAATAAAAAATTTGTAGTGTTAGACATTCCTCTGCTTTTAGAAAACAAACTTAATAAAAAAGGGGATATCTTAATATTTATAGACTCTAAAAAATCAGATATCTTAAAAAAATTAACGAAAAGAAAAAATTTTAATAAAAAGTTATTTAATAAATTTCAAAAAATTCAATTTTCACCACAATACAAAATTAGAAAGTCCAATTTTATAATTAAAAATGATTTTACCAAAAAAACAATTAATATTAATATCAAAGATGTTAAAAAAAAAATAAACTAATGAAAGAAGTAGTTTTAGATACTGAGACAACAGGAATATCTGTAAAAGATGGTCATAGAATTGTAGAAATTGGTTGTATAGAGTTAGAAAATTTGGTTCCAACTAAAAATAAATTTCATTGTTATTTAAATCCCGAAAGAAAAGTTTCCGAAAAGGCTTTCGAAATTCATGGATATACCGATGATTTTTTGGCAAAAAAACAAAAGTTTAGTCAAATATGTGAAGAATTTTTAAATTTTATAAAAAATAAAAGATTAATAATCCACAATGCTGAATTCGATATTCAACATCTAAATAATGAATTTTCTATTTTAGGTAAAAAAAATATAGAAAATGAAATAATTGATACTTTGGTTTTAGCTAGAGATAAATTTCCAGGATCATCTGTAAATTTGGATGCTCTTTGTAAAAGGTATAGAATAGATAATTCAAAAAGAGTCAAACACACTGCTTTAATTGACTGTGAGCTTTTAGCAAAAGTTTATGTAAACTTAATTGATCAAAAGGAACCTACTTTGGACTTCCAAATTCAAAATCAAGATAAAAAACATAAAAATAATTCAAATGTTTCTTATTACAAAAGGGTTATAAGTCCTAAAGAGGAAGAAATTAAATTGCATGAACAGTACTTAAAAAATAATTTAAAGAAAAACTATTTTAATTAGCCCTTTGTTTATACAAGTTTTCAAAATCAATTTTTTTTTCTAATTTAATCACTGGATATCCAGAATTTTGAAGAAGATTTAATATTGATTTTTCTAAATCATTATAAATTTCATTTTGTACATCACAAAGTATAATTTTTTCAAGATCATTTTTTTCTTTTACACCTTCTTCAATTCTCACAATTGTTATAAATACAATCTCAAAGTAAGATTTTTTATCAACATCTTCCTTATCTTGAAATTTAAGTGTTGTACTTACCTCAATTATTTTATTTTTTAAAACTCTTGAGCTGATATCTATTCCTAGTTTATATTTAGATATTCTTTCTTTTACAAACAAATAAGTTTCGATGTCTTTTGTTTCACTGGACATATCTTTTACAAATTTGCTTAAAATTTTATATTTTTTTGTCATCGTCTATATCTTCTAACTCTTCGAATTCACCATCAATATATTCTTTTTTTTTATTATCATAATCATGAATTTTTTTTTTTAATATTTTTTCAAAAACAAATTTTCTACTCAGTGGAAATATTAAAAAAAAACCCACGATATCTGTGACAAAGCCAGGTATAATTAAAAGTAAAGCAGCAAAGGCAATTGCTGCTCCAGATAGCATCTGATACGTTGGAGCTTCATTTCTTTTTAATTGAATAAAACCTGACTTGAGCGTGTTTAAACCCTCATATTTTGCATAATACACACCTACTATAGCTGTTGTAAAAATTAGAAATATCGTCGTAATCGCTCCAATTTGCGAGCCAATTTTAATCAAAAGATAGATTTCAATTGCTGGGACTAAAATTATAGCAAAAAATATTGAGTTCATTTGTCCTTAATCTAAATTGCTGGTTGAAATTAATCAACATAGTAATTACTATCGTGTTATGAGTTATAGTTTTGAGTACATAGATATTATTTTGTTAGCAATGATTGCTGGGTTTATTTTTTTAAGATTGAGAGGAATTCTTGGTAAAAGAACCGGTTTTGAGGGAAAATCACCAGCTCAATTTAAAGAGGTTTTAAAAAATATTAAGGTAGATAAAGCGACCAAACCAAAAGAGAAGTTTGATGATGAGGCCCAAAAAGAGTTTTTAAAAGGTGCAAAAATTGCTTATGAAACAATAATAACTGATTTCAGCGATAATGATAATAAGATTACAAATGCAAAACCTCTCTTAAATAAAGATGTATTTAATCAGTTTGATGATGCGTTGAAAGAAAGAGCAAAAAGGGGTCATTTTGCAGAAATAACGTTTATCGGTGTCAATAAAGCTGAAATTAAGGAGCATAAAAAAGTTGGAAATATTTTAAATGTAACAGTAGATTTTATAGCAGAGGTTATTACTTGCATAAGAGATAAAGATAAAAAAATTGTCTCTGGGGACCCTGAAAAAATTAAAAAAATTTATGATACATGGATCTTTTCAAGAGATACAACTTCAACTAATCCAAATTGGCAGCTTGTAAATATATTAACATAATTGAACGATAATATTTCAGAAAAAGATAAAAAAGATTGGCACAAATTTATTAATAGCACTGAAAAATTACCCAATAAAGATTTTAAAAATCAAAAAAACAAAAATCAAAAAGTAAGATCAATAGATTTGCATGGTTATACTTTAGACGAAGCAAACAAAACTATAGAAACTTTTATAAACAAAGCTTTTTCTGAAAATATTAACAAATTAATTATTGTTACAGGAAAAGGTCTTCATTCCGAAAACGAGAAAGATCCATATGTTTCAAAAGACCTTGGCATCCTAAAATATTCTGTTCCAGAATTTATTAATAATAATGCTGGTTTAATGAACATGATAAATGAAATCACAGATGCTAAAATAGAAGATGGTGGTGGGGGCGCTTTTTATATTTTTTTAAAAAAAAATAAATCTATAAAATAAATTTTGAAAGATCTGTATCTTTAACGAGATTATCTAAGTTTTTATTTATATATTCTTTGTTAATAATAATCTTTTCCCCTGCTCTATCTGTGGCTGTAAAGCTTATTTCATCTAATATTTTTTCGATGATAGTATGTAACCTTCTAGCACCTATATTTTCAACAGTTGTGTTTACCTCTGAAGCAATATTGGCTATTGCATCTATCCCATCTTCTGAAAATTCAAGATCAACATTTTCGGTTTTCAATAAAGCCACATATTGCTTGATTAAGCTGAAATCAGGTTCTCTTAAAATTCTTTTAAAATCATCACTAGTTAAAGCCTCAAGCTCAACTCTAATCGGTAATCTTCCTTGTAATTCAGGTAACAGATCAGATGGCTTTGCAAGCTGAAAGGCACCTGATGCAATAAATAAAATATGATCTGTTTTTATTGGACCATGTTTAGTGTTTACTGTAGTTCCTTCAATTAAAGGTAATAAATCTCTTTGAACACCTTCCCTTGAAACATCTCCGCCAACTCTATCTGTTCTTGCAGAAATTTTGTCAATCTCGTCTAAAAATACAATTCCATTGTTTTCAGTAGAAAGTTTTGCTGCCTTAATTATTTTATCTTGTTCAATTAACTTATCCGATTCGTCATTTATTAAAATTTCATGAGATTCTTTCACTGTCATTTTTTTCTTTTTTTCTTTATTGCCCATAGATTTTCCAATCATTTCACCAATGTTGATCATTCCAACATTAGCTCCAGGCATACCAGGAATCTCAAAAGAGGCACCACTTGAGCCAGTATCACTAACTGCTATTTCTATTTCATTATCGTCTAAATCACCATTTCTTAATCTTTTTCTAAAACTTTCTCTTGTAGCTAAACTTGCTTTTTTACCAACTAAAGCATCTAAAACTTTTTCTTCAGCTGCTTTTTGAGCTTGTGCAAAAACTTCTTTTCTTTTTTTGACCTTTTCCATTGAAATAGCAATTTCAATTAAATCTCTAACTATTTGTTCAACATCTCTTCCTACATATCCAACTTCAGTAAATCTTGTAGCTTCAACTTTTACAAAAGGTGCCTCTGCTAGTTTTGATAATCTTCTAGAGATTTCAGTTTTTCCAACACCAGTTGGCCCAATCATTAAAATATTTTTTGGCAAAACTTCATTTTTCATTTCACCTTTTAGAGCTTGTCTTCTCCATCTATTTCTTAAAGCAACCGCTACAGCTCTTTTTGCTTTATTTTGACCAACAACAAATCTATCTAACTCTGAGACTATTTCTCTAGGAGATAGGGAGCTTACTAATGAAGCCTCTTCTTTTTGATTTTTATCTTTTGGATGTAGTTGTGTTACGTTTGAATTATCCATTATATTTTTTCAATTTTAACATTATCGTTTGTGAAAACACATATATCAGCAGCAACTTTAATAGCTTTTTTAGCAACTTCTTCGGCAGACATATTACCTTCCATTAAAACTTTTCCAGCTGCAAGAGCGTAATTACCACCTGAACCTATTCCAATTACATCACCTTCAGGCTCCAAAACATCGCCAGTTCCAGAAATAATATAGCTGTTATTTTTGTCACCAACAGCCATTAACGCCTCTAATCTTCTTAAATATTTATCAGTTCGCCAGTCTTTTGCTAATTCAACAGCAGCTCTGGATAAATTCCCAGCATGCTTTTCTAATTTTCCCTCTAATCTTTCAAATAGGGTTAATGCATCAGCAGTAGATCCTGCAAAACCTGCTACCACATCTCTTTTTTCAATTTTTCTAACTTTTGAAGCAGTGCTTTTAACAACAGTATTTCCCATACTAACTTGCCCATCTCCAGCAACGACTACTTCATTATTTTTCCTAACTAATACAATTGTTGTCATACCTAATAAATGGTAACTATTTTTGATACTTCAAGTGTTCAGACTGATATTGATATAGCGGGATTATGTATGTATACCATTAAAAATATATGGCTAGAAAAGGAAAAGTATCTCGAAAAACAAAAGAAACCAGCATCAATGTCGAAGTAAATATTGATGGCAAAGGTAAATACCAAATTGATACTGGTATTGGTTTCTTGGATCACATGCTTGAACAATTATCAAAGCATTCTTTGATTGATTTAAAAGTTAAAGCAAAAGGAGATACTCATATCGACCTTCACCATACAACAGAAGATACAGGTATCGCTATTGGTGAAGCTTTAAAAAAAGCAGCTAAAAAATTTGTAGGCATAAAAAGATATGCTCATACAGTCATTCCAATGGACGAAACATTAACTAGAGTTGCAATTGATGTTTCAAACAGACCTTATTTAATTTGGAAAGTAAAATTGAAAGTTGAGAAACTTGGAGAAATGGACACAGAACTATTCAAAGAATGGTTCCAAGCATTTTCTCAATCTGCTGGTATTACATTACATGTTGAAAACATTTATGGTGATAATAGCCATCACATAATTGAGTCTTGTTATAAAGCATTAGCAAGATCATTAAGAGCTGCATTGGAGATGGATCCAAGAAATAAGAAGAGCATCCCATCCACAAAAGGCTCATTATAAGTTTAATGAACGTCACAATTGTTGATTATAATTCGGGCAATATAAGCTCGGTAATAAACTCCTTTAAAGAAGTTGCTAAAGACAAAGTAAATATCGAAGTAACTTCAGATTTAAATAAGATTAAATCTTCAGATAAAGTTGTTTTACCAGGACAGGGTTCGTTTAAGAGTTGTGTTGATGCACTTAACAACATTAGTGGTTTAGTAGACACTTTAAATGAGTTTGCAATTAATAATAAAAAACCTCTTCTTGGAATTTGTGTTGGTCTTCAAATGTTTGCAGATATTGGCTATGAAGAAACTGAAACTAAAGGTCTTGGTTGGATATCAGGTAAAGTATTAAAAATAGATAATCAAAACGGAAAATATAAACTTCCTCACATCGGTTGGAATCAAATTAATATTCTTAAAGATAGTAAAATTTTTAAAGATATAGAAAATAATTCACATATGTATTTTGTTCACAGTTATGAATTTGTACCAGAAGATAAAAATGTAATTTCATCAACAACCGATTATTCATCAAATATTGTTTGTTCTGTTGAAAAGGATAATATTTTTGGAACACAGTTTCACCCAGAGAAAAGTGATAAAACTGGACTTAAAATAATTAACAATTTTATAAGTTTATAAATGAAAATATTTCCAGCAATAGATATTAAAGATAAAAAGTGTGTGAGGTTAGTTAAAGGAGACTTTGACAACAAAACTGAATATGAAATGTCTCCAGTTGAACAAGCTGGTAAATATAAAGATCATGGTTTTAAAAATTTACACATAGTTGATTTAGATGGCGCTTTAACAGGTGAAACAGTTAATTTGGACATAATTCAAGAAATAGTAAAAAAATTTGATCTTAAAATTGAAATTGGTGGAGGTATTAGAAATTTTGAAAGTATTCAGAAATATACTGATGCCGGTGTTGAAAAAGTTATTTTAGGAAGTGCTGCCATAAAAGATAAAAACTTTTTAAAGGAAGCTTGTGAAAAATTTCCAAATAAAATTGCTTTAGGTTTAGATGCCAAAGATGGTTATTTATCTGTATCTGGTTGGAGAGAAAATTCTAATCAACTAACACTAGATTACTTAAAAGAAGTAAATGATTATGGTGCAAGTAGATTAATTTACACTGATATCAATAGAGATGGGATGAAGCAAAGTCCTAATTTTGAAGAGACATCAAAAGTTGCAGATACTTCTAATTGCCCAGTAATTATATCTGGTGGTGTTTCTTCAATTGATGACATTAAAAAAGCTAAAGAATTAAACAATAATAACATCGAAGGTATTATTGTTGGAAAAGCTATATACGATGGTGATATCAAATTAGATGATTTAATTAAGGAATTAGATGCTTAAAAATAGAATAATACCTTGCTTAGATGTTAAAAATGGACGTGTTGTTAAGGGAATTAATTTTGTAGATCTGCAGGATGCAGGCGATCCCGTCGAACAAGCTAAAATCTATTCAGACGGTGGAGCAGATGAAATTTGCTTTTTAGATATTACTGCATCAAATGAAAATAGAGATACTATTTACGATGTAGTAGAGAGAACGTCGAAGAAATGTTTTGTTCCTCTGACAGTTGGAGGTGGTGTTAGAGGTGTTGAGGATATCAATAAACTACTGAACTGTGGTGCAGACAAAGTATCAATTAATACTGCTGCAGTTCAAAATCCAGAAGTAGTTTTAGAAAGTTCTAAAAAATTTGGATCACAATGTATTGTGGTAGCGATAGATGCTAAAAAAAATGGAGATAAATGGGAAATTTTCACTCATGGTGGAAGAAATAATACAGGCATTGATGCCATAGAATTTGCAAAAAAAATGGAAGATAGTGGAGCAGGTGAGCTACTAGTTACTTCTATGGATCGAGATGGTACTCAAGTTGGTTATGATATTGAACTTATGTCTAAAATATCATCAAAAGTAAATATTCCAGTAATTGCATCTGGTGGAGTTGGAAACTTAGATCATTTAGTAGATGGAATCAAATTAGGAAAAGCAAGCGCAGTTTTAGCAGCATCAATATTTCATTATGGCAAACATTCTGTAAAAGAAGCTAAGGAGTATTTGGATTCAAAAGGAATTCCTGTTAGAATTTAATATGCTTAATACATTAGAAAACTTAATTAAACTTGCAAGAGATAGAAAATCTTCTCCTGTTGAAGGTTCTTACACCAACAAGTTACTTACAGACAAATCATTAAGTAAGGCAAAGGTCTTAGAAGAAGTTAATGAATTGATTGAGGCAGTGGAGGAAAATTCAAACAAAATTCATGAAGCAGCAGATGTATTTTACCATTTGCTAATGTATCTTGAGGCAAATAATATACAGATAGAAGAAGTAATGTTAGAATTAGAAAAAAGAAAAAAATGAGGTACGACGACAATAATATTTTTGCAAAAATTTTACGTGGAGAAATTCCTTGTAACAAAATTTATGAGGATGATTTTGTTTTGTCATTTCATGATATCAATCCACAAAAAAAAATTCATGCTTTAGTTATTCCTAAAGGTAAATACGCTGACTTAGATGATTTTAGTCTTAACGCCTCATCGGAGGAGATGGTTGGGTTATTAAAAGGCATTAATATAGTTGCTAAAAAGCTAGGTATTTCAACAGAAGTAGGGAAGGGCTACAGAGCTTTAGCAAATATTAGTGATCATGGTGGTCAGGAAGTACCTCATTTACATTTTCATTTATTTGGAGGTGAACGAGTGGGGAAAATGGTTGAGTGACCGAAGAAGTTAAAAGAAATTATTTAGAAATAAACTCACTTCAAGATCTTAAAGAAGGGAATAAGCCCTCAGAAGATTATTCTTTAAGTTTAATTGATCCAATTAATTTTCAATTAAATAAATATTTTTACAAAAATATTGGTAAAAACCATAAATGGGTTGATAGACTTACTTGGTCAGAGGAAAAATGGATTAGTTATGTATCTAACGAGAGTGTCAAATCATATGTTTTTAAATTTAATGATGATTTGGTTGGTTTTTTTGAATTAATTTTTCACCCAGAAAAAAACGAGACAGAAATTGCTTATTTTGGAATATTAGAAGAATATCAAAATAAAAAATTAGGTTCTTATTTATTATCTGAAGCAATTAAAAAATCTTTTAAAAATAAAGTTAATCGTGTTTGGGTTCATACTTGTTCATTAGATCACGAAAATGCATTAAGCAATTATATTTCAAGAGGAATGAAAATATTCAAAACTGAAATTATAAATGTTTAATTCTGAGTCGGGATTAAAAAAAGATTTTTTGAAAGCACTCTATTTTTTCTTATTGAGCTAAGAAAAGTAATATTAAAATTTTGATAAATATCAGTATTTTGCCAACCGACTAAATCATAAGATTGTTTATCAAAAAAAATATTAATTTCGTTATCTCCTTCTTTAATTGTAAAATTAATTAGACTATTATCAACAATTCTTTCCTCAAGATCATAAATTTTATCTATTAGAAAATTTTTATCTAAAATTAAATTTAAAGCAGTTTTTTCTAATGGATATCTATAATAGCTGGTCCTTGTTTTTATTACTAAAGATTTTCCATTTGAAACTAAAATTTTATTATTACTTCTCGCGTATTCACAAAAGATTTTTTTTTGATATTCAATGGTACAGTTTCCGTTTTCTATTTTACCATTAACATTTTGCTCGAATTTAAAATCAAGATTTTTTGTATTTTTCAGATTTTGTATTACTTTTTCTTTGATCTCAGCATTTGAGATAGAGGTAGATACAAATAAAAAAAATATTAGAAAATATCGTAGCATTAAAGCACATCTCTTTTGCCAACATGATTTGCTTTACTAACAACACCATCTGCTTCCATCATGTCAATAATTCTTGCTGCTCTATTGTATCCAATCTGAAGCTTTCTTTGTAAAAAAGAAGTAGACGCTTTACCTTCAGACCTAATTATATCTAAAGCTTGCTCATAAAGCTCATCTCTCTCACCTTGGTTTTGACTATCACCAATTTCTTTCTCGTCAGCAAAATTTAATATTTCATCAACATAATCTGGCTCTGCTTGAGATCTCAAAGAATTATTTATTTTTTCAATTTCACTGTCTGAAACAAATGGAGCATGAATTCTTACTATTCGGTTAGCAGAGGACATATATAGCATATCTCCTTTTCCTAATAATTGTTCAGCTCCTTGTTCTCCAAGTATAGTCCTGCTATCTATTTTTGATGTTACTTGGAAAGATATTCTTGTAGGAAAATTAGCTTTAATTGTACCCGTTATAACATCTACACTTGGTCTTTGGGTAGCCATTATAATATGGATACCTGCAGCTCTTGCCATTTGAGATAGTTTTTGAATATAATTTTCAATTTCTTTGCCAGCAACCAACATCAAATCTGACATTTCATCAACAACTACTACAATATAAGGCATTGGAAGTTTATGTTTTGAATTGTAACCATCAATGTTCCTCACACCTTCTTTTGTCATTAATCTATATCTATTTTCCATTTCCTTAACTACCCAGCCTAAAACTGAAGCTGCTTTTTTAGCCTCAGTGATCACTGGACAAAGTAAATGTGGAATTCCTTCATACGTAGACAGCTCCAACATTTTTGGATCAATTAAAATAAATTTACATTTATCGGGTGTGTGTTGGTAAAGAAGTGATAAAATAATCGTATTTATACATACTGATTTACCAGATCCCGTAGTTCCGGCTATCAGCAAATGCGGCATTGATGATAAATCACCAACTATTGGATTGCCTGATATACTTTTGCCAAGTGCGATTGGTAGTTTGATATCTCTTTTTTTAAAATCACTATTATTTAAAATTTCACTTAAATAAACATTTTCTCTAGAATTATTTGGTAGCTCAATACCAATAGTATTGCTTCCAGGGATTGTAGATATTCTTGCAGATTCTGAACTAGTGTTTCTTGCTATATCATCTGATAAATTAATAATTTTTGAAACTTTTACTCCTGCTGCAGGTTCAAATTCGTTTAGTGTAACAACAGGTCCATGACTTACTTTTTTAATTTTTCCATTAACCCCAAAATCTAATAAGATTTTTTCTAAGAATTCAGGATCATTATTCTCATTTTTTTCAGATCCTTCTCTTTCTTTCTTGGAGGGTATTTTTAATAAATCTAAGCTTGGGAGTTTAAATTTAATTTTGCTATCTGCTTTATTTTCAGCTTTTATGAAGGGCAAATCTTCTTGTATAAGATTTTTAATTTCATCTTGTGGTATATATTCACTTATTATTTCGCTTTTATCTGTGTAATTTTTTTCTTTTTGTTTTTTAAATAAATTTAAAAATTTTAATATTAATTTATAAAATTTAAATGGATTAAAATTTATACTTTTTAAAAACATTACTGAAATTAAAATAATTAAAAAATAGTAAGATATTTGATTGTTTACAAGTAGGATTCGATTTAAATAAGTTTCGTTAAGATAATTACCTATAAAGCCACCATTGCCGTTTATATAAAGTGTAAACGCATCAGAATAATAATGAGTTAAAAAAAGAGTTCCAAAAATACAATAAAGTACGGCAAAGAAAATGTTTTCAATTATTAAAATAAATTCTTTACTCTTTAACAGATTAATGCCTGTAATGATAAAGGTTAAAGAAATTAGATAAGCAATTAGCCCAACTGATTGGAAAAATAAATCAGAAACAAAACTACCTTTAAAACCAAAAAAATTATTAATTTCGGTCCCATCTGGAAAAATGAAATTTGGATCTTCAGGTGAATAAGTAAATAATGCAATAAATAATGCTAAACCTAAAAAAAAGAGAATTAAACCAGAGATTTCTGCTAATCTCTTAGTTGTAAAATCAATAAACAAATTGGCTGTTTTTTTAATATCCATATAAATGAATCAATTATATCACTTTGTATCATCTAATTTTTGTTGTTAAAATTAAAAATAATATGAGAGTTTGTATTCTTGGCAGTGGTTTATCGAGCTTAACTTTAGCAAAATCTTTAGTTAATCAAAAAATATATGTTGATCTTTTATATCCAAAAAAAAAAAATTCAGTAAATAAAACTCGAACAATAGGTATTTCTAAAAGTAATGTAGAATTTTTTAATAAAAAAATAATCAATATTGAAAAAATTATTTTTAAATTAAATAAAATAGAAATTTACAGTGAAAATTTAAAAAAACAAAAGTTAATTAATTTTGGAAATAATAGTGATCATTTATTCTCGATCGCTAAAAACCATAAGCTTCAAGAACTTTTAGAAAAAAATCTATTTAATAATAAGTATTTTAGAAAAACTAATTATAAAAAAAAAATCAATTATTCTAAAAATTATGATTTAGTTTTTAATACTGATTACAATCATCCAATAACAAAAAAATATTTCAATAAAAAAATTGAGAAAAAATATAATAGCCTTGCTTACACTACAATTATAAAACATGATAAAATTTCCAATAACATTGCTATACAAATATTTACAAAAAATGGTCCATTAGCGTTTTTGCCAATTTCAGAATACGAAACATCAGTTGTTTACTCAATTAATAATTATCTCAAAGGTGATGCTGAAATAAATAGCTTAATTTATAATCATAACCCCAAATACAATTTAAAAAAAATAAATAAAATTCATTCTTTTGAGCTAAAAGGATTAAGTCTCCGATCTTATTTTCACAAAAATATTTTAGCTTTTGGAGATTTACTCCACAGAATTCACCCTCTCGCTGGACAGGGTTTTAATATGACAATTAGAGATATAAAGATCTTAAATTCTATAATTCAAAATAAAATTGATCTTGGTTTACCTTTAGATTCAACATTAAATACAGAATTTGAAAATTACCAAAAACATAAAAATTATATATTTTCTTCTGGAATTAACTTAATTCACGAGTTTTTTAACTTAGAAAGAAAAACCAAAAATGATTATTTAAGTAAATCAATTCAATATTTTAACAAAAATCCAAGTATTAATAAAATTTTTACAAAAATCGCTGATGAAGGTTTTCTATTTTAAAGAGTCTTTATTGCAGAGTAGTATTTTCGTAATTATCATAAGTATATGTTTTTAGAATTTCTGCAATTTTATTTTTTCTAGTGTCTAGGTTTTTTGCTTCAAGTAAAACTTGTTTTTCTTCAATTGAAAATGGTGATGCCATAGCTAAGGCATTAATAGTCTCATTTAAACTTTGTTTTTCTAATGACTTCCAATTAATGATAAAACCTCTTTTTTCGAATAAAGATTTTAAATCTTTAAAAATGAGTTTAAGATCAGAAAAATTTAATTTTTCGCTTTCATCACTTAAATCATTTGAATATTCATTATAGTCAACTTCTACACTTCTATATTTTTCATTTGTATTTACCTCATTTACAATTTGAAATCTGATTTTTCCTTTTAGTTCAATTAGATAACGACTATCTTCTGTCTCTCTAAAACTTATTATCTTTCCTAGACAACCAACATCGTATAATTTTGGTATACCATTTTCGTCTGCAGAATTTTTTGGCTGAATCATCCCGATGAGTTTATCTGATTTCATGCTATCGTTTACCATATCAAGGTATCGTGGTTCGAATATATTTAATGGTACTGTAGTATTGGGAAAGATTATAAAATTACTTAATGGGAAAATTGGAATTATTTTAGGAAAATATTTCATAAATTTTAATTAACTATTTTAATTTTATTGATCTATAATATTTATACAATGATATTTTGGATCGCATCTTATCCTAAGAGTGGAAATACTTGGCTACGTGCTTTAATAAGCTCATATTATTACACAAAAGACGGAATCTTTGAACAAAATGTTATAAATCAAATTGGTCAATTTCCTGAAAAAAGACATTTTCAAGATTTTAATTATGATCAAAATATTGTTACTGATACTTCACGATTTTGGTTAGAAGCGCAAAAAAAAATTAACCTAGACAAAAAATTAAAATTTTTTAAAACACACAATGCATTTGGTTCACTTAACAATAATAAATTTACAGATAACATAAATTCTGTTGGTGTTCTATATATAATAAGAGACCCAAGAAATATAATTACATCTCTGAAAAATCATTATGAATTAAATGATCAAGAAGCATTAAAATGGATGATGAATGAAAATAATTATATTTATGACGTGCGTAATTTTGAAAAAGATGGATATAGTGATTTCCAGTTTGTTAGTTCTTGGAATACAAATTATAAATCTTGGATGGTTCAAAAAAAAATACCAATAAAAATAATTAAATATGAAGATTTGTTGAATCAAACTTTTTCAGTTTCTAAAGATGTAATAAAATTTATAAATAAAACTACAAATAATGATGAAAAAATTGATAGGGAAAAATTGAAAAATTCTGTTAACTCAACCTTATTCAATAAATTAAAAGATAATGAAAGAAAAAATGGTTTTTCAGAAGCAATTGTCTCTAAAAAAAATGATAAAAAAATTCCTTTTTTTTATCTTGGACCAAAAAATGATTGGAAAAAAATTTTAGATGACGATTTAAAAATTAAGCTAAATGAAGTATTTAAAAAAAATTTAGTTGAGTTATCTTATAATTAGAATATCTTACAAACAAATTAATTGTGCGGGCATAGCTCAGTGGTAGAGCGTCTCGTTGCCAACGAGAAGGTCGAGGGTTCGACCCCCTTTGCCCGCTCCAAAAAAAAGTGATAAAACCAAATTTTTTAACTTCAATTTTTCAAAAATTTCTCAAAAAGAAAGATATTAGGAATTTTAAAAATAGTTTCACTTATTATATTTTTTTTAGAATTATCAGGAATTTTTTATCACACGATTTAATTATTAAAATTTATAATTTTAAAATTTATGGAAGTATAAAAAAAAATAAAACATCTTATTTTTTGTTAAAAAAATGTGATTTCGGTGATTATCATGAACTTAATACTATAAAAAAATTTTCCAAAAAAAATAGATTATTATTTGTCGACTGTGGATGTAACTATGGATTTTATTCTTTTTTTGTTGCTTCACTTTCTAAAAAAAATCAAATTTTATCAATTGAGGCTTCCAAGAAAACTTCTTATGAATTTATTAAAAATCAAAATATTAATAATTTTAATAATATTAATTTTTTTAATAAAGCGGTATCGAATTCTTTTGATGAAAATATTTTATTTAATGAAAGTGTAAATGATTGGGAAAGTTCTCAGATACATAGCGATTTTAAATCTAATTCACATTCAATTGTTAAATCAACTAAAATTGACAGTTTATTAGAGGAATTTAATTTAGATGATTATTCAGTTATTATAAAATTAGATTTAGAAGGTAATGAAATCAACGCAATTAAAGGTAGTTTAGATGTAATAAAAAAAACAGAACCGTTGTTTATTATAGAATTCTCAAAATATATTTTTAATGATTTGGACAATATTGACTATTTAAAGAATTTTTTAATTAAATATGATTATTCTATTTATGATACAAATTGTAACAAAAAAAACTTAGATGCTATTTTAGAAATGATAAAAACTTTAAAAAAAAGATACAATACAATTGGTAATTATTATCTAATCAAAAATATGTCTAAAAATCTTGAGGTTTTTCTCTCAAATGACTGATTTAGCCAATAAAAAGTGTATTCCATGTGAAGGTAACATTCCTCCTTTTAATGCTGAAGAAATACATAAATATCTAAAAAAAGTTGATGGTTGGGAAGTTCTAGAAGATAAAATAGATGGTTTTCATTTAATCAAAAGTTTTAAATTTGATAATTTTTTAAAAAGCCAAGAATTTGTGAATAAAGTTGGAGAAATAGCAGAGTTAGAAGGTCATCACCCCGATTTGTGGTTTGGTTGGGGTTATGCGAGAATTAAAATATTTACACATGCAATTAAAGGTCTAGCAGAGAGTGATTTTATTCTTGCTGCAAAAATTGATAAGATATCTAATGTCTAAAGTGTCTCGTTTTTGAAAAAAGAAGCACAGTATCTGTTTCATCTGCAAAATTAATTATTTCTTTATCTCTTAATGATCCAGATGGCTGAATTACAGCTTTAACACCGGATTGGACCAATTTTTCAAATCCGTCTACAAACGGGAAAAATGCATCTGACGCAGCAACTAAATTATTATTTTCAAGATTAAATTTTTTCATTTTATTTATTGCTATTTGACAACTGTCTAATCTACTTGGTTGGCCAGAACCAATCCCCACAGTTGTTTCGTTAGATGCTAATACTATTGCATTTGATTTCACATACCTGCATATATTAAAAGCAAAAATAAGATCTTTAAGTTGTTTAAATGTTGGTTTTCTTTTTGATACAACTTTAAAATTTTTTTTTGAAAATAAATTTATGTCTTCTGATTGTATCATTATTTCTTGATTAAATGATACAAATTTAAGAAATTCTCCCGATACATAATTTGTTCCATCAATCAATCTTAGGTTTTTTTTAGTTTTTAAAATTTTGGTAGCATCTCTATCAAACCCATTTGCAATTATTACTTCTAAAAATAACTTATTTAATTCTTTAGCTAATTTTCCTGTAATTTTAAAGTTACAAGAAACTACTCCACCGAAAGCGCTTACTGGATCACAAGAAATAGCAGATTTATAACTTTCTAAATGATCGTTTTTAACAGAAACTCCACACGGGTTTGCATGTTTGACTATGACTGTTCCTTTACCTTTTGGTAAAGATCTTGAAATAGTTAAGGCACTAAATATGTCATTATAATTGTTAAAACTTAGTTGTTTTCCATGAATTTGTTTTAAATTTGTATTTAAATTACCTGAATAAATTGCACTTTCTTGATGAGGGTTTTCTCCGTATCTAAGTTTATCTATTAGATTTCCATGAAAAATTTTTTTATTAGGAAAAATATTATTTGTTTTTGTGTTAAAATAACTTGAAATAACCGAGTCATAATAAGCTGTCTCACTAAATGCAATGTTAGATAGTTTTTCTCTAAAATTTAAAGAAGTTGATCCCTTAAATTTGTTTAGTTCTTGAATTAATTCTTCATATTGGTTTGAAGATGTTATTACTGTTACATCATTGTAGTTTTTAGCTGCAGACCTGACCATTGAAGGACCACCAATATCAATATTTTCAATAATTTTATTATGGTTTTTTGTTTTTTTAAGGGTATTTTCAAAAGGATAAAAGTTAACAACAACTAAATCAATATTCTCAAAACCGTTATCTTTAAGATCTTTTAAGTGAGATTTTTTTTCTCTTTTATTTAAAATACCTGCATGGATTTTTGGATGAAGGGTTTTTACTCTACCATCTAAAATTTCAGGTGAATTAGTAAAACTAGAAACCTCCAAACATTTAAATTTTAATCTTTTAATCTCTTTATAGGTACCGCCTGAACTAATTATTTTTATTTGGTTTTTTTTTAAAATGTTTAATAGTAATTTTAAGTTTTTTTTATCATATACAGAAATAAGAGCTGTTTTGATTTTTTTCTTCATTATAATTTACTGATCTCCCACTTAATTATCTGCTTTTTTTCTTTGTTTATTCCTGAGATAAAAATATTTTGGTTTTCTTTATATGAATTTTTATTACCGAAATATAAACCATTATCAATATTTATATCAAAGTTATCACAACTAAATTTCCATCCTTCATCCTCAACTTCTATTAGTATAGATTTATTGTCTTGTGTTTTCATTACTTTTGACTCTGGATCAAGATGAAATCTTATATCAAATTTAATTTCTTTATTGGATACTTTTCTAAATAATTTATCGTAACCAATAAATTTCATTTGTTCCGGGTAGAACTCAATTTCTCTCTCATAAATTGTTCCAAATTTAATTGAATATCCATCATGCGTTCCTGATATTTTCCAATAATTGTTTTTAAATATTACATTTTTTTTTGTAACTTTAAGACCTTTATCAATAAATAAATTATTACTACCTTTTATAAAATTACATGATGAGTAATCTTCTATGGTTAAAGCACAATGAAGGGCTGTACTTTTTGATAATTTATTGAATTTATTATTTTTGTCTGAGTAATAACCAGCATTTGAAATTAATTTTTTATCATTTGAAAATATTTCAAATGATAAAGCACCAGCCTGATAGTCATTGGAAAATGTCTTGTTAGGACTAGAACCAATATCAGCAGCAAGAATTATTTTTTTATTTTTTAGTATTACATAACCTCCAAGTTCATTAATTTGATTTTTAAAAGAATAACCGAACCTTTTCAAATATTGATCAAATTCGTTATTATCAGATGAATAATTGCCATTAAAAAAAATATCTTGTTTTACATTTTGCCAAATGAAAGCATAACTTGAACCCAAGTAATAAATAGTTTCATCTATATATTCAGGGATTAAACTTTGAGACTCTTTAAACCACTCTCTAATTATTATAAAATATTTTAAATAAAATGTTAATTGTCTAATATTTCTAGATTTTGGAAAACCCTGGTTGTCAATTGACGATTTAATAATATTTTTTAAAAAATTTAATCCATTATCAAGATATTGTTTTTCATTTTTGTAAGCTAATCCAGTCAAAATTATTGCAGCACACCCAATCATTTTATTTTCTACTTCTTCCGAATTTTTTATTTCATTTAATAAATGATTAGTTTGTTTCTGAATCATATGATCAAATGTAGATCTGTATTCTTGCTCACTGTCTTCATAAGTAAGTTGGTGATTTGATAACCATGAAATAATTCTTTTTGCTGTTAAATCGAATTCCCAACTTTTTTTTTGATATTTAGAGTTATTTAAAATCCAATTTTTTATAACTGTTTGAGTGTTTTTTTTAGATGACTTTAAGTCTAAACTGAAAAACCAAAAAAAATTATTTAATTTTTCATAATCTTTTGAGCTTAAATTTTTTTGCCAGATTGATTCAATAGCGAAGTCTTCAATTTTATATTTTTTATTTTGGTATTTTATTATAGACGAAAGTAAATGAGGACTTGGTTTGTATTCAAAACTATTATCAAAAGTCTTTGATATTTTTTTTTCGTAAAAATTTGAATTTTGATAAATTGATTTAAAACTTTTTATTATATTTAAATAAAATTGACCTAAAATACTTAAGTAATACCTATTAATCATTAACTTATTTTAATTTTAATAAATTAATATTTTTTTTTATATCTCCATCATTACTTTTAAATACCGTGGTCCCTGAAACTAGAATATTTGCGCCAGCCTCAATTACACTCTTACAATTATCAAAATTTATACCACCATCAATTTCTATGTCAAAATTCACTTTTTTTTGCTCTTTAATTTTTTTTAGTTCTTTAATTTTATCTAAAACTTCTGGCATAAATTTTTGACCTCCAAATCCAGGATTTACACTCATAATTAAAACTAAATCTATTTGATCTAATAGATCTAATATTAAATCAATTTTAGATTCGGGATTAAGTGAAACTCCAACTTTTTTATTTCTTTCTTTTATTTTTTTAATTGAATTTTCTAAATTATCAGTTGCTTCTGGGTGAATAGTAATTATATCTGCACCTGCATCGGCATAAGCCTCTATATACTTGTGAACTGGTGAAATCATTAAGTGAACATCAAATTTTAATGAACTATGTTTTCGAAGAGCTTTAATTACAGGTGGACCTATTGTTAAATTAGGAACAAAATGACCATCCATCACATCTACATGAATCATGTCGGCCCCACCCTCTTCAAGTCTTTTTATTTCTGTTCCTAACTGACTAAAATCAGCTGAAAGAATTGATGGAGAAATTTGTATATTTTTCATTGATCAATAGATTAACTAGTATCAATTTTAAAAATTAAAATGAATTAAAAAATTGATAAATTTGTCTAGAAATTTCACTCTCCAAAGGAAATGACAACATTCCCATCACTGAATAGCCTAAGATCCAAGGCATTAGATAAAATCTAATCATGTAAAAGAACCACGCAACATATAATGGAATCAAAGGACCGATAATAAATGAAGGTGTTATTGGTTTAAATAATTTAATCAAAGGATTGGTGTATTTTACAAATACCTTCATGAAAAAAAATTGAGAGTCTTCTTTTTGAAAAATATTCATTGCCACTCTACCAATCAGAGTCCACATTATAATACCAAGCAAATAATCAATAAAATATATTAAAGGATGAAAATTTGCCGACATTCAAAATTTATATTGGAAAACGTATTGAAATAAAAGGGGCGAAATTAATCGCCCCTTTAAAAGATTATTTAGTGTGATTTACCAAGAATTGATTTACCACTCGGTACACGTACATCATCAACCATTTTTTGAGTAGCCTTATCTGGTTCTGCAGTCATTAAACTAACTATCACCATTAAAACTAAACTTACAGCTGATCCGAAGATACCAAATGTTAACTGTGTAATTCCTAGGAATCCACTTCCACCAGTTCGTACCCAAACTAGGTACCACGCACCGGCGATTAGACCACCTAGCATACCAGCAACCGCACCTTGTCTATTAGCTCTCTTCCACCATACACCAAGTACAAGTGGGAAGAACAATCCAGACATCGCAAAATCAAAAGCCCAAATAACCGAACCTAAGATTCCTTGAATCTCCATTGCTGCAATAGTTGCTCCAGCAAAACCAATTATTACAAGTAATACCCTTGCAACAAGTAGTCGTTTTGCAGTTTCCGCTTTTGGATCAATGATCTTATAGTAAACATCATGTGATATAGCGTTTGCAATTGCTAGAATCAAACCATCAGCAGTAGACATGGCAGCTGCCATACCTCCTGCAGCAACTAGACCTGAAATTACATAAGGTAATCCAGCTATCTCTGGAGTTGCTAATACAACGGCTTTACCACCCATGAAGAACTCATTCAATTCAAGAGTTCCATTTCCGTTAAAGTCGCTGATAAACATTAGGTTTGCTTGGTTCCAGTTTTGGTACCAATCTATCGCTTCCACTTCTGCAAATGTCTTACCGATAATACCTGTTGGTAAATTCGGGTCGATCAATGATAACTTAGATAATGTAGCTAACATTGGAGCAGAAGAATAAAGTAGGAATATAAAGAATAATGACCAACCTACTGATTTTCTAGCTGCTTTTACACTTGGAGTAGTAAAGTATCTCATCATCACGTGCGGTAATGAAGCTGTTCCCATCATCATCGCTAATGCTAAAGAAATAAATGCCCAAGGTGTAGCGTTCACTGCAGAGTGAGCTTTAGTTATTCCTGCTAAGCCTTTAGGTACTGATTTTAGATCAGCAGCCGCGTTTTTAACAAAACCGAACTGTTGCTCTAATTCACCAATTCTAGCTACCTCGTCAGCTAACATAAAGTGAGGGAAGAAACCCGCACCCATTTTATTACTGATCCAGAATACTGGAAGTAGGTAAGCTATAATCAGTACGATATATTGTGCAACCTGTGTCCAAGTTACCCCTCTCATACCACCTAACATTGAACATAATAAAATACTTATTAGTCCAACATAAACTGCGTATTGAAATGGGATATCAAGTGCAACAGATGCAATAGTACCTGTAGCGTTAATTTGTGCAGTCACATAAGTGAATGAAGCAACAGTTAAAACTACCACTGCGCTAAATCTTGCTAGATTACCACCGTATCTTGTACCTATAAAATCTGGAACTGTATAACAGCCAAATTTTCTTAAGTATGGTGCTAATAAAGATGCAACAAGCACGTAACCACCAGTCCAACCTACAAGTAGTGCCATATAACCGTAACCTTTAAAGTAAATACCACCCGCCATTGCAACGAATGAAGCACCAGACATCCAGTCTGCTGCAGTCGCCATTCCGTTGAAGACTGTAGGTACTTGCCTACCAGCTACGTAATATGCATCTGCTTGGGCTGTTCTTGATAGCCAACCGATTAATGCATAGATGAATACAGTAAATGCAACGAAAGCGATACCGATCGCTTTAGCTGTCATACCCATCTGTTCAGCAATTGCCATAATGATTATGAAACCTATAAATCCTCCGGTATAGATCCCGTAAACTTTAGGCAAATTATCTATGAAATTACCTTTCATTATTCGTCCTCTCTTTCGCTAAAGCCGAACTCTTCATCGATTTTTTCTTGTCTATTCGCAAACCAGAAAATTAGGATTACAAATGCACCAAGAGATCCCTGACATGTAAACCAGTATGTCCATGGATAACCGAAAGGTCCTGTGACCTCGTTCATTTCAGCTCCAAAGAGAAAGATGCCAATTGAGAAAACAAACCAGATTGCTAATGTTATAAATAACAATCCCCTGGTTTTTTCCCAGTGTTTTTGTTGATTTGACATTTATACCTCTCTTTTTAGTTATAACTGGTTGAAACCATAACCATTATGAGGGTTTTGAAAAGACCTAAAATTCACCATATTAGGTACTTATTTACTTACTTTTTTAAGATATAATTGGCGCACTTACAAATTATCATGGGAAAATACAAATTAACTTGGAGAGACATAAAACTTGAGGATTTCAAAACATATTTGTTCGCTATGTTTAAGGCGTTTATTCCCAAAAAAAAAATAAAAAATTTAGATGAACTAGAACAATTTATTCAAACAAAATCCGCTTGGGCTACTCAAGTTACTTTATACAATTATCTTAAAACTAGAATGGGAACAAGATACGTTCTCCATTTTGATAATGATGACTTTATGTCATCAGTAAATCTTGCTAAATGGAATATTTATTCAGTTGCATTACAAGATTTAACTTTTTTTACTTTTTCATATTTGAAAGTTAATTTCAATTATCAAGATATTCATAAAGCAAACGAAATTTTTAATAAAATTTTAGATGATGAAATTTCTAATAAGATGCCATTAGATATTATTGAAGAAGCTAGAAAAAGTTTTGATGAACGATTAGAGAAAATAAATTGGGATGGGTATTATCAAGACTTACCTTTTAATCCTAGTGCACTCTCTTTATATAAATGG
Organism: uncultured Pelagibacteraceae bacterium; assembly: GCA_902586485.1. Lineage (GTDB taxonomy): Bacteria > Pseudomonadota > Alphaproteobacteria > Pelagibacterales > Pelagibacteraceae > Pelagibacter. The sequence continues at coordinate 64,704 of CACIHO010000002.1, forward strand.
GCTCCAATTGCAGATGAATTAAAAACTTTAGATCGAAAGATCGTTTTAAATTCGATGATTTTAAAATGGGATGTTGTTAAACAAGAGTTTAAAGATTTAATCCAGTTTTAAATATTTTTTCTATTGTCAACTAAACTATCAACTACACTTGGATCTGCCAATGTAGTTGTGTCACCTAATTGACCATGCTCATTAGCAGCAATCTTCCTTAGAATTCTTCTCATTATTTTTCCTGATCTTGTCTTTGGAAGACCTGGAGTAAAATGAATTAGATCTGGAGTTGCTAAAGGTCCAATTTGTTTTCTAACCCAAAGTTTTAAATCTCTTTCTAATTCACCAGTTTCGTTTTCTCCCGCATTAAGGGTTACATAACAATATAATCCATTACCTTTAATATCATGAGGATAGCCAACTACAGCAGCTTCAGCTACTTTTGGATGAGCAACAAATGCACTTTCAATTTCTGCAGTTCCAAGATTATGTCCTGAAACAATAATTACGTCATCTACACGACCAGTGATCCAGTAATATCCATCTTTATCTCTTCTACATCCATCACCAGTGAAATACTTTCCGTTAAATTGAGAAAAGTATGTATCGATAAATCTTTGATGATCACCGTAAACAGTTCTCATTTGTCCAGGCCATGATTGAGCTATACACAATCTTCCCTCCCCAGCTCCTTTTATTTCTTTACCGTTTTTATCTACTAGCACCGGCTTAACTCCATAGAAAGGTTTTGTTGCAGATCCAGGTTTAAGAGGGATGGCACCTGTTTGAGGAGCAATCATTATACCTCCAGTTTCTGTTTGCCACCAAGTATCTACAATTGGGCATTTAGAGTTACCTACAGTTTTATAATACCACATCCAAGCTTCTGGATTTATTGGTTCTCCTACAGTTCCTAAAAGTTTAAGTGATTTTCTAGATGTTTTTTTAACTGGTTTATCACCTTCACGCATCAAAGCTCTTATTGCTGTTGGTGCTGTATAAAAAGTATTTACTTTATATTTATCAACTATTTGCCACCATCTTGAACTATCAGGATAATTTGGAATTCCTTCAAACATTATAGTTGTTGCACCATTCGAAAGTGGCCCATAAATAATATAACTGTGTCCAGTTACCCAGCCAATATCAGCAGTACACCAATAAATATCTTTTGGTTTGTAATTGAAAATATATTGATGAGTCATTGATGCATAAACCATATAACCGCCAGTAGTATGAAGAACCCCTTTTGGTTTACCTGTTGAACCTGAAGTATACAAAATAAACAAAGGATCTTCTGCGTTCATTTCTTCAGGTTCACAATGATTTGGAACGTCTTTAATTAAATCATGAAACCAAACATCTCTATTTTGATCCCAGTTTATGTAATTACCTGTTCGTTTTACAACAATACATTTCTTAACATTTGGACAACTCATCAGAGCTTCATCTACTGTATATTTCAGTGGTATAGTTTTTCCACCTCGCACTCCTTCATCTGCAGTAATAATGTATTCGGATTCACAATCATTCACTCTTCCTGAAATAGAGTCTGCTGAAAATCCTCCAAAAATAATCGAATGAACTGCACCAATTCTCACACAGGCCAGCATTAAAATTGCTAACTCTGGAATCATGGTTAAATAAATTGTTACACGGTCACCTTTTTTAATTCCTAATTTTTTTAAACCATTTGCTGCTTTAGAAACTTTTTGATGAAGTTGTTTGTAAGAAATTTTTTGACTATCTTTTGGATCATCTCCAACCCAAATAATAGCAGTTTTATCTTTTTTATCCTTTAAATGTCTATCAATGCAATTTGCTGAAGCATTTAAAGTACCATCTTCAAACCATTTAATTTTTACTTCTTTTGTACTGTATTTTACGTCTTTAATTTTTTTATAAGGTTTTATCCAAGTAATTCTTTTTCCTTCTTTTCTCCAAAATTCATCATTACTCTTTATAGATTGAGAATATTTTTGCTGGTATTTACTTTTGTTTGCTAAGCTACTTTTAACCCATTCTGGTTTTGTTTTAATAACAACTTCAGGAGGTGTATTTCCATTTTCCTTTTTTGCTTTAATTCTTTTTTTTGGTTTTTTAGAAGATCTTTTTCTAACTTTAGATCTTCTCTTCACCTTTTTTGAGGTTTTTTTTCTAATTTTAGACTTTTTTTTTCTTACCTTGCTTTTCTTCTTCTTTTTTTTTGGCATAGGACAATTTTTTTTTTAAATCTTACTCATGTTATTTATAATTTTCCAGCTTTTATAATCAACAGGCATTACAGAAAGCCTACTTTGCTTTATCAGAGCTAAATGGCTTAAATCCTTATTTTTTTTAATACTTTCGAGCGTTATAGGCTTTGAAAATTTAGACTTAAATTGAACAGTAATGGCAACAAATCTCCCTGTTTTGTCTGTTTTATCTATATACGATTCTTTAATGACTTTTACTATACCAACTATCTCTTTTCCTATGTTTGAATGATAAAAAAAACATAGATCTCCTTTACTCATACTTTTTAAATTTTTTGCAGCTTGATAATTTCTGACACCATCCCAAGGTGTACCTTTAATTCCAGCTTCTTTTTGTTGGTCAATTGACCAAACATCTGGTTCAGATTTTAGTAACCAATATTTCATTGCTCTTTTATATAATTAATTTTCTTGCATTTATAATGTTTTTTTAAATTACTCATTGTATGACAAAAAATAATTGATAACTTCTTATTTTATGAGAGCAGCAAATTATTCATCAATGAACATATTTAATGAGAATCAAATTAAAGAAATTAATAATGTAATTAAGTCAAATTTTGTAGAGGGAAAAGATGATTTTGCAGCAGATTCTCATAAAACATCTGATGTAAAGTTTGTGTATTTAGGAAAAATTCAACAATATATTTTTCCATTCATAGATTTTTGCAAAACAGCAAATAATAATTTTTTTGGTTTTGACCTTCATTCTTTAACGTCCTTGAAAAAATTAAATTACAATATTTATGACGAAGGTACTGAATATAGTTGGCATATAGATGCTGTTCCCAGGGATCCTGTGAGAGATATCAAGCTGACTGCTTTATTAAATTTATCTGAAGAGTCCTATGAAGGTGGTGAATTAGTTTTATTTAGAGCAAATGAAATAGTTTGTACCGAATTTAATAAACCTGGAAGCGCAATTATATTTCCATCATTTATAAATCATAAAGTTAATAAAATAAAATCAGGTAAACGCCATACTTTGGCAATCTGGCTTTCAGGTCCAAAATTTAGGTAATAATTTTAAATTTTTACTCCAGCACCTTTGAGAAAAACTGCATCTTCATCTAAAGGCCATCTCGGTTTGGCCGGATAATCTAAATTATTAAATTGATTTAATTTAAATTTTTCTAAACCTACCATTGCAATCATTGCTGCATTGTCTCCACAGAATTCTATAGGTGGAAAAATGCCTTTATAATTATTTTTATTACATAGATTGATTAGCATAGATCTAATTTTTTTATTTGCCGCAACGCCTCCAGCAACAACGAAAATTTTTTCATTAAGTTTATTTATTTTTTCAAATTCGGTAAAAGCAATCTTTGTTTTCTTGTATAAAATTTCTTCTATTGTTTTTTGAAAAGATGCTGCAAGGTCATATTTATCTTGTTCTGACTTAATTGTTTTGCTTATTTTCAACACGGCAGTTTTTAGACCTGCAAAAGAGAGATTGCATCCTCCTTTGCTAAAAATTGGTTTAGGTAAATCATATCTTTCGGGATCGCCTTTTTTAGCTAAAATTTCTATTTGAGGTCCTCCTGGAAATTTTATTCCTAAAAGTTTTGCCGTTTTGTCAAACGCCTCACCTAATGCATCATCAATAGTTGTTCCTAATCTTTTATATTTACCAAGGTTCTGAACACTTAAATATTGTGAGTGCCCGCCTGAAATTAAAAGAAGTAAATATGGATAATTTAAATTTGTATTTAGTTTTGGACTTAAAGCATGTCCCTCTAAATGATTAACAGCAATAAAAGGTTTATTCATTGCTGTTGCTAAAGCTTTACCAAAACTTAACCCAACTGATAAACAAACAATTAATCCGGGACCAGCGGTAGAAGCAACCGCATCTATTTCCTCAATTTTTCTTCCACTTTCATCAATAGCTTTTTTGACAATCCAATCAATTTTTTCAATGTGTGAACGTGCTGCTAGTTCAGGAACTACACCACCAAACTCCCTATGAACCTCCACTTGGCTAGAAACAATGTTGGATAAAACTACTGGGAATCCCTCTTCATTTTCAGTTATTAAAGAAGCTGCTGTTTCATCACAACTAGACTCTATTCCAAGAATTAAGGGTTTTTTGCTCATTCAAATAGTTTTTAATAATTGTACAATCTTTATACAAGTAAGAAATAATTTTTTATGAGAAAAAAAATAATAATTGGATCTAGGGGTAGCAAACTTGCATTACTTTATGCTCAACAAGCTAAAGATAAGATTATTGAAAATACCGACCTTGGGAATGAAGATATTTTAATTAAATCAATTACAACTAAAGGTGACGAAGTACAGGATATAAGATTATCTGAGCTTGGTGGCAAAGGTTTGTTTTCTAGTAATATTGAAATAGAACTTCAGTTAAAAAATATTGATATTGCAGTCCATGCACTGAAAGATATGCCTGCTAATGAGACAAAAGGATTAAGGACAGATTCTTTTCTTAAAAGAAATGACCCTAGAGAGATTTTAATTACAAAGAACAAAAAAAAACTTAAAGACTTAGATCAAAAGTCAATTGTTGGTACCTCATCATACAGAAGAGAATTTCAAATAAAAAAAATTAGACAAGATTTAAACTGTAAACTAATTAGAGGAAATGTAGATACTAGAATTAGAAAATTGAATGAAGGGATGTATGATGCAATTATTTTGTCTTATGCTGGTATCAAATTTTTAAAATTTGAAAATGAAATTTCAGAAATTTTTTCAGCTGAAAAAATAATTCCTAGTGCAGGACAAGGTGTAATTGCTCTTCAGTGCAGGGAGAATGATGATGAGACAATTTCTATTTTAAACAAAATTAATCATGAGGAAACACATAAAAGAGCTCACCTTGAGAGAAATATTTTAAAAGTTTTAGATGGAGATTGTGAAACAGCAATTGGTGCTCATTCAGTGGTTGATGGAGATAAGATTACAGTGGAGGCTGAACTTTTTTCTTTAGATGGTAAACAAAGGTTTTATGAAAAAAAAGTTGGTAATTTGAATGAGTTTAAAGAAATTGGTAAAGAGATTGGAATACTTTTAAAAACAAAATCAAATAATTCATATAAAAGATAATATGCATATTTTGTTAACTAGACCACTGGAGGATTGTTCTGAAATGATATTAAAGTTTCAATCATTAGGACATCAAGTTTCTCATCTTCCATTAATAAGAATTGAAAAGGTTAATTATGAAGAAATTAACTTTTCTGAATATGGTGGAATTGTTTTTACTAGTACAAATGCAGTAAAATTTTTAAATACAGTAAAATTAGATAAAAATATTAAATGCTTTTGTGTTGGAAATGCTACAGAAAATAAAGCAAGAAGTGTTGGTTTTCAAAATACAATTGCGGCTGAAGGAAATGTTACAAACTTAAAGGAGTTAATTATACAAAGTTATGAGTCCAAAAATAAAGAATTACTTTATGTTAGTGGTGAAACAATATCGGTTGATTTAGATCAACAGTTATTAGGCGAAGGTTTTAAGGTAAAAAGAATTATTAATTACAGAGTATATCATAATCAAAAATTTGATGAGAAATTTGTTAATGAATTAAAATTAAATATGCCTGATATGGTCTATGTTTATTCTCAAAATAGTGCATCAAGTTTCTTAAATTTCATAAAGATTTACCAAACTGAAAATTTATGGATGAATACAAATTTGATGTGTATAGGCGAAAAAACCTCGTCAATACTGAACGAAATCAAATGGAAAAAGATTTTTCTTTTTAACCCTGGAGAAGAAGAGTTTTTGTTATATAAAATTTAGAAATGGAATTAATTAATAATTTTTCGGAGATATTTTTATCAGTATGGAATAAAGGAATTCTTGGTGTTGATATTTTTCAAATATTAATTGGTATTGGAATATTTTTACTATTCTTAATTTTTAGGGGTCTAATAAGCAAATTAGTTATTAAAAAATTAGAAATTATCTCAAAAAGAACAACGAATAAATTAGATGATACCTTTGTTCAATCACTTGTAGGGCCAGCAAGATTTTTACCAATTGTATTAGGATTTTTTATTGCAAGCTACTACATGACTTTCTCACTAGAAGGAAGAGAAGTGGTAGATACAATTAATAGAACGTTAATCACTATTTTAATTTTTTGGGTAATTCACCAAATCATAGAACCAATCTCATACATACTTAGTGGTTTAGACAAATTGTTAACAAGAGAACTTATTGGCTGGATAATTAAATCGCTAAAAATTTTAATTTTTATTTTAGGTTTAGCAGCAGTTTTAGAATTGTGGGGAATTAAAATAGGTCCAATCATTGCAGGTCTTGGATTGTTTGGTGTTGCTGTAGCATTAGGGGCACAAGATTTATTCAAAAATTTAATATCAGGAATTTTAGTTTTAGTTGAAAAGAGATTTAAAATAGGAGACTGGATAGCTGTCGAGGGTATTATTGAAGGTGTAGTAGAAAAGATTGGATTTAGATCGACAACAATTAGAAAGTTTGACAAATCTCTTGCTATTATTCCAAATTTTCAATTTGCCGAAAACGCAGTTGTAAATGTAAGTGAAACTTCAAATTGGTTAATCAGTTGGATTATTACACTTCAATATGACACTACGGTAGATCAGTTAAAAAAAATTAGAGATGAAATCGAAAGTCATATTAATTCAAGCGAAGATTATAATACCTCAATTGGTGTTGCGGTAAGAGTTGATAAATTTTCTGATAGTTCAATAGATATGTACGTAAGATGCTTTACAAAAACAGGAAGTTGGAATAATTGGCTTAATGTAAAAGAAAGATTAGCAATTGCGATAAAGGAAATTGTAGAAAAAAATGGTGCTTCATTTGCGTTCCCAAGTCAGTCGATTTACGTTGAGAAAAAATGATAGCTATTTTCTATTTAGTTTTACAAATTTTAAAATTGTACTCTTATGTTGTAATCGCCAATGTTATTGTAAGTTGGTTAATAGCTTTTAACGTTCTAAATACTCAAAATAGGTTTGTGTATGCAATTTTAGAGTTGAGTTACAAATTAACCGAGCCTTTCCTGAATAAAATAAGACGTTTTTTGCCAAATTTAGGTTCACTAGATATTTCTCCAATCATTCTTCTTTTATTGATTTGGTTTATCGAAATGTGTATGAAGCTTTACATCGCACCAATGATTTTTTAAGAGAGAAATATGATTTTAATTGATGGAAAAAAAGCAGCTGCAGAGTTAAGAGCAGAGTTAAAGGAAGAAGTTGCAGAGTTAAAATCAAAACATAATAAAGTACCAGGTTTAACAGTAATACTGATAGGTGATTTAACACCTAGTCAGATTTATGTAAGAAATAAAGAGAAGTCAGCAAATGAGGTAGGATTAAAATCTGAAGTAATTAAATATCCAGACTCAGTTGAAGAAAAGACTGTTCTAGAAAAAATTCAAGAATTAAACAATGATGAAACTGTTTCAGGAATTTTAGTTCAACTTCCTTTACCTAAGCATATTGATAAGCAGAAAGTTATAGAAGCTATTGATCCTTCAAAAGACGTAGATGGATTTCATCCAATGAATGTAGGCAATCTTTCATCTGGTTATGAAAGTTCGATACCTTGTACTCCGCTTGGATGTTATTTGTTGATAAAAAAAATTGAACCTAATTTAAGTGGTAAAAAAGCTGTGGTTGTGGGTAGATCAAATTTAAATGGTAAACCAATGACACAACTACTTTTAAAAGAAAATTGCACTGTAACTATAACTCATTCAAAAACTAAAGATTTAAAAGCTGAGTGTTTAGAGGCTGATATAATCGTTGCAGCTGTAGGTATACCTGAACTTGTTAGAGGAGATTGGGTTAAGAAAGATGCTATTGTTATTGATGTTGGTATAAATAAAACTGACAACGGTATAGTTGGTGATGTTCATTTTGATGAAGTTTCAAAAAATGCAAAAGCACTTACACCAGTTCCAGGTGGTGTAGGTCCAATGACCATTGCTTGTTTGCTTAAAAATACGATCGACTGTTTCAAAAGATCGCAAATTTAATAATTAAACCATAAGCTGTAATCTGTTAATTTATTAGGATGAAAAAACCTAAACGACCATACAGATTTGGTATAATTTTTTTGCTTCTTACAGTTCCACCTATTGGGGCAACACAATTAGGTTGGTATTTGCATGACAAGCAAACTGGTTTTGATTATGGTATGATTGTAGGTACTGTATCAGTAATATACGCTGCATATTTAATGTATGAAAAAAACTGGCGTGAAGAAGATGAAGATTAAATTATGGAAAAAATAATTTTTTTTGGATTGGTTATTCCTATTATGGCTTATGTTCTATACTTAGGTGGAATGGCAATTATGAATGGTTTTAAGTCTAAGGAAGCTAATAGAGCCGAGAAAGAGGAAGCTGAAAGTGAGGGTAGGGAGACAAGCGAAACTTCTGATGAACAAAGCAGTAATTTAAGTGATGAACTTACTAAATTGAATGATTTAAAAGAAAAAGGAATTATTTCTCAAGAGGAATTTGAAAAGGCGAAAAATAAACTATTAAATAATTAAATAGTTTAATCATGTTTAATGGTTTTAAAAAAAAATTTGTTAAAGTAAGCAAGGGCAAAATTTTTTGTAGATTTAAAGGTAACGGTCCCCCCTTATTATTACTTCATGGATATCCCCAAACACATGTGATGTGGCACAAGACTGCACCTGAGCTTAGTAAATATTTCACTGTAATAGTTGCTGATCTGAGAGGATATGGAGATAGTTTAGTTTTACCTGGTGGTACTAATCATAAAAATTATTCAAAAAGAGAAATGGCTAAAGATATGGTTCAATTGATGAGTAAATTAAATTTTAAAAAATTTTTTGTTGCTGGACATGATAGGGGCGGAAGAGTTGCACACAGAATGGCAAGAGATTATAGAAATAAAATTATGGCTTTAAGTGTATTAGATATTTGTCCGACTCTAGATATGTACGAGCATACAGATATGAAATTTGCAAAAGGATATTTTCATTGGTTTTATTTAATACAGCCAGCACCTTTACCAGAGAAAATGATAATGGCAGATCCTAAAAGATGGTTACATAGTCGGTTTAATAGGTCATCTAAACGTGCGATTGGAAGAGTTGAAGATGAATATTTTAGAGCCTTTAAACAAAATAAAAGAATTCATGCAACATGTGAAGATTATAGAGCTGCGGCGACTATAGACTTAGAGCACGATAAAAAAGATAGAAATAAAAAATTAAACATTCCTATCCAAGTTTTGTGGGGAAAAAAAGGAGTAGTTGGAAAGCAATTTAATTCGATTAAAATTTGGAAAAAATATACAAATAAAAAAATTTATGGTGCAGAAATTAATTCTGATCATTTTATTCCAGAGGAAAGTCCTAAACAAACGATTAATCACCTAAAAAAATTTTTTTTAAAAAATGTTAAAGATAATTCCAAATAAAAAAAATATTGGGGCAGAAATAATTGTAAATTTAAAAGAAATTACAAATAAAGATATTTTAAAAATTAAAAAAGCACTGAATAAGTATGGAATGTTATATTTTAAGGAACAAAAATTGACTTCTAAACTTTACATTAAGTTTGCAAAATATTTCGGAAATTTAGCCAATTATCCAAGACTAAAAGGTTTAAATAAAAAATTTCCTCAAATTACAGTAGTGCAAAGAAAATCAACTGATAAAGGACCAAGTTTTGGTGAACAGTTTCATACCGATTCAATTTATACAAAAAAGCCACCAAGATTTACAATGTTGCTTTCTAAACTTGTGCCAAAAAAAGGAAAAGCTAATACAGAATTTTGTTCACAATATCTTGCTTATAAAGAATTACCAAATTCAATAAAAAGAAAATTTAAAAATATTAAAGCTAAATATTCCTCTGAAGGTCCAATTTCGGTTACAACAAAAGAAAGAGTAAAAGAAAAAGGAAAAAATATTAAAGAACTTAAATCTTCACATAAAATAATTAGAAAAATCAGTGCAAATCATTCGATTTATTGTAGTCCAGGACACTTTGTTGGTTTTAGTTCAAAAATAAAAAATCAAGAAAAGTTAAAAAAATTTTTATTTAAGCATCAAATAAAGAAGAAGTTTCAATTTTCATTGCCTTGGGAAAAAAATCAATTGGCTATATGGGATAACAGATCTATGCTTCATCAAGCAACACCCTTTAAAGGAAATAGAATAATGCATAGAATAACGATTAAATAATTTATGTTCACAATTTTTTTAGGACTAACTCCATTTATATTTATTACTTTTTTAGGGTTTGTATTTGGTAAGTTAAAAGTCTTAGACCTTAGTCATGCTAAAATTTTAAATCTTTTCTTGTTCTATATTGCGGTCCCCGCATTGATCATTAAGCTAATAGCACAAAATGAAATTGGACAAGTAGATTTCAAACAAATTTTCTCTTATTTAATTATGCAATCGATATGTGGAATTATCGCTTACTTAATTACTTCAAAATATTTTAAAAGATCAATCCCTGAGTCAATTATTTGGGCTTTAACAGTTGCATTATCAAACCATGTGACTTTGCTTTTGCCAATAACAGAAATATATTTTCAACAAGATGTAATTACACAAGTTGCAAGTATCATATTAATGGATGGGATAATTTTATTATCTGTAATTGCTTTTTTTCTAGAATTATCGACAAAAAAAAATGTAAATTTATTTAATTTTATTAAAAATTTATTTTTAAACCCATTTATTCTTTCAATAATTATAGGTTTATTTTTTTTATTATTAAATTTAAATATTGATCAAACACCGATTGAATACACTTTGTCTAAACTTGCAGCATGTGTTTCACCAGTTGGATTGTTTGCAATTGGCATAACTCTTTCATTTTATACTAAAAATGTAATTAACAAATTATCCGTTTCTATTTCAGTTTTAAAATTAGTCATTTCCCCGATAATCCTATTGTTAATTGGATTAATGTTTTTTAATGCAGGATTACCAGCTGAAATACCAGGTGCTTTCTTCGTGAGTGTTGCACCTTGTGGAGTTACTTCTATAGTTTTATGTGCTGCTTATAATGTAAGTCCCGAAAATATAATAAAAGCAATTTTTGTCTCTACAATTGCTTCTATAGGTACTATATTTTTTGCAATTAAGTATTTAACTCTATAATAATTTATCTAGAGGACTAACTTCTCCAATTTTAAAAATAATTGCATCTTCTTTATTAAAACCATATTTTTCAGCATTATCTTTAAATCTAATTGGGGGTTCCATAATCGGTTCTAATGACAAAACAAATGTTCCCCAATGCATCCCTAATACTTTTTTACTTTTTAGGTCTTGCGCAACATTCAGGGCTTCTTCTGGTGTAGTATGATAAATAGTTTTATCAAACATTGGTTTGAAGTTATAAGCACCAATATTAATCATTGTAAGATCTACAGGACCATATTTTTTTCCTAGTTCTTTGTAGATTTCCCCATAACCTGTGTCACATGCAAATAAAATTTTTTTATTTTTATATTCTATAAGAAAATTACCCCACAAAGTTTTATTTGTGTCTGTTAAACTTCTCTTTGACCAATGAACTGCAGGAAGTAAAGAAATTTTCAGATGCTCATTAATAATTATTTGATCATACCAATCCATTTCATTTACATCTTTATATCCTTTAAAATATTTACCAAGATTTAGTGGGGTTAATACTTTTGCACTCTTAAAAGGAAAATTTCTAATTGTTGACATGTCCTGATGATCGTAATGATTATGAGTGAGTAAAAATATATCTGTTTTAGGTATCTCGTTTAATTTTATTGCAGGATTAGTAAATCTTTTTGGACCAAAGATTAGTGGTCCAGCATTCTTTGAAAATACAGGATCTGTTATAATTGTAGTTCCACCTAATTTTATAAGATATGTCGCGTGACCTATCCAAGCAATATAATCATTGTCTTTATATTTTTCTAAATCAGCTAATACTTTTTGTTTTTCAATAACATGTTCTTTTGGATAAGTTAAATCAACTTTTTTTCTCAATTTACTGAAAGTTCTATAAGAAAATTTTCCTGACCTAGATATTATTACCGGAGATCCTTTTGGATTCCTGAAAGTACCATCAGGCAAATGATGATAAGGTCTTTCTTTCATATTATTTTTTTTTCTCCATTAACCACAAGCTATTTCCTGCAAGAAAATATATTTTTCCATTAACAGGGTGAACTTGTATGTCTCTTATTCTTCCAATTTTATCTTTGAAAATAATTGTTTCTTCAATATTAGACAAATTTTGAAAGTTTAATTTTCTCATTGATTTATCTTTTAAAGAAGTAATTAACGCTTCGCCATTCCATTCACTAAATTCTTTTCCCTTATAAATAGTTATAGCACTTGCTGCTATTGAAGGTACCCAGTATTGGATTGCCTTAGTAAAACCTGGTTTCCATTTAGGTCCAATCTTTGAGCCTGAATAATTTGTTCCACCCCAACCTAAAATTTTCCAACCATAATTTTCTCCCTTTTTAATCTCACCAAACCAATCACCACCTTTTGCACCATGGTTGCTTGCATAAATTTTTCCATCAAAAGAGGAATAGGTTAGACCTTGAGGATTACGAACGCCAATTTGATAAATTTCTGGTAGCCAATTTGACTTTCCTTCAAACTTAGGGTTATCTTTTGGAATACTACCATCTAAATGAATTCTGATAATACTTCCAGGATGTTTTGTTGGATCTTGAGCAATCATGCCTCCACCTCTTTCTCCAGCGGATGCAAAAAGATAATTATCTTTTATAGTTAATCTTGAGCCAAAATGATAACCAGATTCTATTGGTGGTTCAGCTTGAAATATATTTTCGAAATCTAAATTTTTTTTATTTAATTTAGCCTTTGCAATCGAAGTACTTGTTTTCCAATCCCCTCTATTTTCTGAATAAGAAATCCATAAGTGATTATCTTGGTAAATAATATCTAATAAACCCCCTTGCCCGTGTACAAAATAATTTAAGTTATGTTCAACCTCATAAACTTCCTGAGAAATAATATTTACTATTTTTATTTTTCCAGTTTTTTCAGTGATAATAAGCTCTTCATTACTTATAAAAGATGATCCCCATGGGTCACTTAAATCTACCAATTTTTTAAAAGTTAAATTTTCAGAAAAACTTTTCGATGAAAATAATAAAAGGAAAAATATCGATAAAAAATATTTGATCACTTTATGAAAGTTTAGATCTACCACCATCTACAGCAATTATTTGGCCTGTAACCCAAGAACTATCTTCTGTTAGTAAGAATTTAGCAAGAGCAGCGGAGTCTTTACCTTCTCCCAATCTTTTAAGGGGATGTGCTTTTGCAATACCTTCAGCTATAGCAGTATTTTTTAACATTGGTTCTGCTATTTTAGATTTTGTTAAACTTGGTGCCACACAATTTACTCTTATGTTTGGAGCGAACTCTGCTGCAAGAGAAACCGTCAATCCCTCAACAGCTGCTTTTGCTGATGCTATGATTGCATGATTGGTAAAACCTCTTTGAGCAGCAACAGTTGAAAATAACACTATTGAACCTTTATTTTTTTTTAAACTTTCCTGATATCCTTTAATAGATTCTACAGCAGAATAAAGATTAAGTTTCATGCATTTCTGAAAGTCTTGTTCATTTATCATTCTTAATGGTTTTAAATCAATTGAACCGACACAATAAGCTAAGCCTTTAATTTCAGAAATATCTGATTTAATTTTTTCTATAAACCCATCCTCTAAAACATCTGCAACTGTATGTGAGCATCCAAGTTTTTCAGAGACAGAGCTAAGTTCACTTTCATTTCTTCCAACTAAATGAATATCGTTTCCAGAGTTTTTTAATTGTTCTGCTAAACTTGACCCAATAGAACCTGTCGCACCAAAAATTACATATTTTTCTGACATAAAAAATTTTATTAGTTATATTTAACTATGAAGTTATTTTTTATACTTGGTAATCAATTATTTCCAACAAAATACCTAGACCGCTTCAAAAAAGACCACCTATTTTTTATGGCTGAAGATAAGGGTTTATGCACCTATGAAAAGCATCATAAACAAAAAATTTTATTATTTCTATCTTCTATGCGTTCTTATGCAGACCGATTAAGAAAAAACAAATTTAAATTAGATTACTTTAAAATCGAAGATAAAGAATTTAATGAAGATTATTTAAAAAAATTAAAAAAAATAATTACACAAAAAAAAGTAAATGAAATTTCAAGTTTTGAAGTGGAGGATAAATTTTTTGAAAAAAAAATTTCACAATTTTTAAAAAAAGAAAAAATACACTGGAATATTATTCAAACTCCTATGTTTTTAAATTCAAGAGCTGAATTTAAAAATTATTTATCAAAATCGAAAAAACCTTTTATGGCAACTTTCTACAAAGATGTTAGAAAAAAATCTGGAATATTGATGGGTTCAGATGGTAATCCAATCGGGGGCAAATGGAGTTTTGATGAAGATAACAGAAATAAATTGCCTAAAAATATTTCAATTCCTAAATTTCCAAAAATAAATGAAACCATTCATACAAAAAAATTAAAGCCTATTATTGAAAAGGAATTTAAAAATCACCCTGGGAGTACAAATAATTTTTGGTTTGCAACGGAATATGAAGATGTAGTTAAACTATTGAATTTTTTTATAAAAGAAAAATCTAATCTTTTTGGTGATTATGAGGATGCAGTTGATCAAAAAGATAATATCCTGTTCCATAGTGCATTAAGTCCTTACATAAATTTAGGTTTAATAACTCCTGAATTTGTTGTCCAAAAAGTTTTAGACTTTCACAAGAAAAATAAAATTAGAATGAATTCTTTAGAGGGTTACATTCGTCAAGTGATTGGTTGGCGAGAATTTATGCGAGGAATTTATCAGTCATACTCTCGAGAAATGGAAACTGGAAATTTTTTTAAACAAAATAGAAAAATGAAAACTTCTTGGTACGACGGTACCACTGGTCTTCCACCTTTGGATTATGCAATTAAAAATGCCGTAAATCATGGTTGGTCCCATCACATTGAAAGGTTAATGATTTTATCAAACATTATGAACCTTTGTGAAATTAAGCCAACAATTGTTTACAAGTGGTTCATGGAAATGTTTGTAGACTCCTCAGATTGGGTAATGGTTCCTAATGTTTATGGAATGGGATTATTTAGTGATGGAGGAATTTTTGCTACCAAACCTTATATTTGTGGATCTGCATATTTTATGAAAATGATGGACTTCAAGAAAGGTGATTGGTGTAACACCATGGATGGTTTGTACTGGAGGTTCATCGATCGAAATAGAAAATTTTTTTTAAAAAATCCTCGTTTGTCGATGATGGTGAGGATATTTGACAAAATGAAATCTGAAAGAAAAAAATTAATTTTATCAGAAGCCGATAAATTTATTAAACAAAATACAATTTGATGAAAAAGGAAAATTTACCAACAAAAATTTGTCTAGTTTGCAAAAGACCATTTACTTGGCGAAAAAAATGGAAGTTGAATTGGGATAGAGTAAAATATTGTTCCAAGAAGTGTTCTAAGTTAAGTTAAGCTTAGTGAATATAATAGTACTACAGCACATTAAAATAGAAGACCCAGGGTATATTAAAGATTTAATGCTAGCTGATGGATTTAATTTAACTATCATTGAATTAGATGAAGGTGAAAAAATACCAGACGATTTAAGTAAATTTGATGGAATGTTTTGCATGGGGGGGCCAATGGATACCTATATGGAACAAGAATATCCTTGGTTAATAGAGGAAAAAAAAGCAATTAAAGAATTTGTTATTAATCTAAAAAAACCTTATTTAGGTTTTTGTTTAGGTTGTCAGCTTTTAGGTGAGGTAGTTGGTGGAAAAGTAGTTAAATCTAAACCAGCAGAAATAGGGATTATGGATATTAATTTCTCTAATGAAAAAGATGAAGATAAATTATTTTCAAAATTTCCTAATACGATTAAAAGTTTACAATGGCATTCTTATGAGGTTCAGGGTATTGAAAATAATAAAGATGTAACTTTATTAGCCTCTTCACCAATCACAAAGTATCAAATTTTTAAATATCAAAATCATGCTTATGGAATTCAATTTCATATAGAAATAAAAGATACTACGGTTAATGAATGGGGATGTGTTCCGGAGTATAAAAAAGCTTTGGAAGATCAGCTTGGTAATGGTGCATTAGAAAAGTTTGATCAATCTGCAAAAGATAACATGAAAGATATGAATAACTACTCTACAATCCTTTATAATAATTTTAAAAAACTTTTATGAATAATAAAATTTTCGAATGGGCAGGGGTTATAACTGCAATATTGTACTCTTTGTTTGTCGCTTTAAATATAGGCATAGAATTTTTCGGTTTTTGTCTGCTGTTATTGTCAGCCATTTTAATTGGAATTTGGGCCTATAGGGGTGGTCATAAAGGAATTTTATTATTACAATTTTTTTATGCGACCGCTGGAATTATTGGGATGGTTCGTTGGTTTTAATTAAAGCTTGAAACTATCTTGGGAATATAATTTTTAAAATTAAAAAAACCTTTATTGCAGTATTGCCAAGCTAATTGATCAAGATTTCTATATAAAAAATCTATCTTTAAATTATTAGAATTTAAAAAATCTAAATTTTCACCTACAGTTGGATACAAACAGTAATAATTTTCAATATTTTTTAATTCACTTATATCTATAACTTGATAATCAATAGATTGATTTTTTAATCTTTGTTCTTGGTCTTCTATTAAATGAGATTTAAATTTCACTAATTTTTCACTGAGTTTTATTGCTCTATTTTCATTTTTATTAGAAACTAAGTAAATTTTCTTAAAGTCGTTTTCCTTAAAGTCAGTGATTTCAAATGAGAGATTATTTTCAAAAATTAAAAGATTCTTATTCTCAATATTTTGTGGGTTATTGAAATCCCGTTTAATTATTTGGTAAGATTTTTCAGATACTTTTGGAGGAGCATTTTCATTTAATTCAATATTTTGAAATCTATTGTTAGTAAATTTTTTGATATTCCATTCGCTTGCAAGGTAATGTTTGCCCTGAGTTTGAACTCCAGCCACCCATCGCCATCCAAGGGTATTCGATGCTGCATCTCCATCATAAAGATTTTGCATAAAAAATTCTGCACCCAATTGCCAAGGTAATTCTAAAGTAAAAATCCAAATACTAGCAAACCACATTCTTGTGTGATTATGCAAATAATTGTTTTCTTTAAGCTCTTTCACCCACTCATTAAAGCAATCTATGTTTGTTTTTCCCTCAATTGCATTAAGATAATTTTGATTATTTTGAAATTCATTTCTAATTTGATTTAATTCGATAAGGTAATCTGACCAAACATTCGGTCTTAGTTCTAACCAACCTTTCCAATACGTTCGCCATAGAACTTCTTGAATAAACTTTTCATTTTTTGAAAAAGAAAATTTACTTAGAGCTTTCTGAATGACTTCTTTTTCATTAATTATTCCATGAGTTATATATGGTGATAAGCAAGATATATTAGATCTTTTTTCAGGTCCAAAATCAAAATTTCTTAATTTTGAATATTCTCCAAGATTATTCTCAACAAAATTATTTAATTGATTTAAGGCCTTAACCCTTGAAGCTTCAAATATCATTTTAAATTATTTTGATTTTTTTTTCTTAAGACCTAATTTGTCACTATGTCTTAGTCTTAAAACAACAATGGCTCCAGCTATTAACAAAATTGCTACTGCTTCATAAACAAGTGCAGTAGGATCCATTTCTTTGCCTTGTAGAATAATAAATCGTGCCAGGGCGGTAATCGCAATAAGAAGTGGTAGGGTAATACTAATAGATTGTTGGTTCCAAAAAACCCTAACCATTGCTAGTACCTCCAAATAAAGAAACATTAAAAGCAAATCTGCTAATGTAACAGATTGATTTAAAAACATGTTTTTCATTTCAATCCCAACAGCAATAACAGTACTGATTAAGATAATAACCATTAATGCTAACTGTAAGTTTTTTGCTATCTTATCCATTATTTATCTTTACTAAAAGGTAACCATTTTTCAATTGCAGATTTTAAGGGACCATCATAAGGGATTGAATAAGAATTCGGGTTTGGACTTGTTAAAACTTCAATTCCTTTTGAAAATACAAAAATAAATACTATTACAAAAACTATGACCATGATTTTAAAAGGATCAAAATTTTTTGTTTGAAAAACACTTGCAGACTTTTCCTCTGCTCTATGGAATTGTTTAAAAGTCATATAGACGGCAAATATTAAACCGATATGAGCTAAAAAAAGTCCAGCCCAACCAAATGCAAAAGTTGTGTAAGAAAAAACATATAAACTAAAAACAGTAGTCCAAATAAAACTTAAAACTAAAAGAATTTGTAATCTAACTGTTTTAGGAAGTGCGCGTAGATCATTCTTACTATCGTCAAATAAAATATTTGCAGCATCTCTCATCCAATTCTTTATTGATTCCATGATCTAAGGATATAATTTTTAGTGATTTAAACAAATGTTAATTTGTCCTAAACGATACTAAGAACGAAGCTTTTTTTTGTGAAAATTGATAAATCTTTCAACGTTAGATTTATTAAATGACTTATTTTCTTCAAATGAGACTTTTTTCATCGAGTAAGCGCTGCTATTAGTAACTCTAGATTGAATTGTAATATTTCCTTTATACAATTTAAGTTTAACTGAGCCATTAACTTTGCTTCTTTTTAAATCTACAATTTTTTGAAGTTTAAATCTTTCTTTTGAATACCAATAACCATTGTAAATTAACTCTGCATATCTAGATATTATCTGATCTTTTTTATGCATAGTTTCTTTGTCTAAGGTAACAGACTCAATTGCTCTATGAGCATTTATTAAAAGAGTCCCACCAGGTGTTTCATACACTCCTCTAGATTTAATACCTAGAAATCTATTCTCTACTAAGTCAACTCTTCCAATTCCATTTTTGCCTGCTAGATCATTTAACTTTGTTAATAATTTAGCTGGAGATAATTTTTTTCCATTAATTCCAAAAGGATCACCATTTTTAAAATTAATAGTAACAAAAGATGGTTTGTTAGGTGCTTTTTCAGGAGAAACTGTTCGTTGAAAAATAAATTCTGGAGCGGAATTTTTTGGATTTTCTAAAACCTTACCTTCAGTAGATGTATGAAATAAATTATCATCCACTGAAAAAGGAGGTGCACCTTTTTTATCTTTAGGTATAGCTATGCCGTGTTTTTTTGCATAATTGATTAAGTCCGTTCTTGATTTTAGTTTCCAAATTCTCCAAGGAGCTATGATTTTAATTTTAGGTCCAAAATAATGATAGCCTAATTCAAATCTAACTTGGTCATTGCCTTTACCAGTTGCTCCATGCGAAACTGCATAGGCCTTAAATTTTTTAGCTACTCTTATTTGATCTTTTGCAATAAGAGGTCTTGCTATCGATGTCCCTAATAAATAAACACCCTCATAGATCGCATGTCCTCTGATCATTGGATAAACATAATCTTTAACAAAAATATCTTTTAAATCTTTAATAATTATATTTTTAACACCAAATTTTTTTGCATTAGTAATAATTTTTTTTCTATCAATTTCTTGTCCAATATCTGCTGTATAACAAATTACATCTGCATCATAATTTTCTTGGAGCCATTTTAAAATTATAGAAGTATCGAGCCCTCCAGAATAAGCTAGAACAATTTTCTTTTTTGATTTCATTGAATTAACTACAAGCTTTTCTTGAAGCGTTATAAGCTTTAGTAAATCCTAATAATGAGTAATGATCAATTGTTTGAGAACCTTGTTGATTGTATCCAGTGATCATAATTCTAGATCCTTTTCTCATTTGTTTGATCATTTTTAATTCGATTTTGTTGTCTGCAATCCACGCAAAACCTTGTTCTTTAATATCAAATTTAAATTTATTCTTCCCTGAAGCAGCTGTTACAGAATTATTTTTGTTGAATTCATAACCCGGGGTAACACTCACTTCATTTTTAATATTGTCGTTAGGTCTAAATGCTACAAATAATTTTGCATCTCTTTTATTAGTTTTGGGTGCTTGCAAAATAGGTAAAGATTGCGCAAAGCATACTTTACCGTCAGCATCTATAACGACCATTGCCTCCCAATCTTTATATTTACCAATTTTTTTAATTTCCTGAGCTGAAACTTGAGCAACACCACTTATAAAAAATATTCCTAACAATATTGTAATTTTTTTAATTATGGACATGGATTTGGATAAATTGTTTGTACGTGGTTAATTTCTTTAATGACATCATCAGATAAGTTTACATTTACACTTTCTATATTTGTTTTCAACTGCTCCATTGTAGTTGCTCCAATTATTACACTAGTCATAAAGTCTTGGATTTCACAAAATTTTATCGCCATCTGACTCATATCTAGACCAAACTTTTCACTAATTTTATAATAATGTTCAACTGCATCCTCAGTATTTGGCTTTCTATACCTTGTCCAGAAATCGAAATCTCTCTCCATTCTTGATCCTTTGGGGAAATTCTTATTTCTATACTTTCCACTTAAATATCCACTAGCTAATGGTGAGTAAGCTAAGCAGCCAATGTTTTCTCTTATAGAAACTTCAGCTAGTCCAACTTCGTAAGATCTATTTAATAAACTATAAGGATTTTGGATTGACATCATTCTTGGCAACTTTTTATCTTTGGATAACTGAAGATAATTTAAAACTCCCCAAGGGGTCTCATTTGATAAACCAACGTATCTTATTTTTCCCTGATCAATATATTTATTTAACTCTGCAAGAACATCTTCAAATTTATTCCATTCATTTTCCTTATGAATATAACCAAGTCTTCCAAAATTATTTACATTTCTTTCTGGCCAATGAAGTTGATATAAATCTATATAATCAGTTTTAAGTCTTTTAAGACTATCATTTAAAGCAGATTCTAAGTTTGGACCTGTAAAACTATTTTCTCCACTTCTTAAATAATCTCTTGCTGGACCAGCAACTTTTGTTGCAAGAATTACTTTGTCTCTTTTTTTTGTTTTTTCAAACCAGTTCCCAATAATTTCCTCTGTATCACCGTAGGTTTCTTTTCTAGGAGGTACTGCATATAATTCAGCAGTGTCCCAAAAGTTTACTCCTTGATCTAATGAAAAATCCATTTGTTCAAATGCTTCAAGTTTAGTATTTTGTTCTCCCCAAGTCATAGTACCGAGACAAATTGTACTTACTTTAATATTGGTATTACCTAAATTTTTGTAATTCATTAGAAATATTAAGTTAAATTTTTGTAAATCTTTTAAGGTATCTTGAATAATTAGTAAAAGAATATATATATTACTTATTATGGAATTTGATAAAAACGGAATACTAAATAGAGCAAAAGCAGCACAACAATCGGCTGCTGTAATGGATGAAGGCTTAAGAGCCTACATGCTAAAAGTTTATAACTACATGGCAACAGGTATACTACTAACTGGAATAGTAGCACTATTAACATTTAAAATGTCTGTTGTTACAAATGATGCAGGTTCAATCGTCGGTTTAACGCAGATGGGGAATGCAATTTATTTATCAGGTCTTAAATGGCTTGTAATGTTAGCACCTCTAGGTATCGTTTTTTACATGAGTTTTGGAATTAATAAAATGAGTGCATCAAAGGCACAAACTACGTTTTGGGTTTTTGCAGCTCTGATGGGTCTATCATTATCTTCAATTTTATTGGTTTATACTGGAATGAGTGTAACAAGAGTTTTCTTCATTACATCTGCAACATTTGGAGCGATGAGTATTTATGGATACACAACTAAAAGAGATCTTACAAAGTTTGGATCTTTTTTAATGATGGGTCTAATTGGAATAATTATAGCTTCAATTGTTAATATCTTTATGAAATCTTCTATGATGTATTTTGTGATTTCAATTTTAGGTGTTTTAATATTTGTTGGTTTAACAGCTTATGACACCCAGAAAATCAAAAATATGTATGTTGCGTCAGACTCAGGAGAGTTAATGGGCAAAAAAGCTGTAATGGGCGCTTTAACTTTATATCTAGATTTTATCAATTTATTTATAATGTTGCTAAGATTATTTGGTCAAAGAAGATAAATTTATTTTTGAAGTTTCTTCCAGTTGGTATTTTTTAATAAAATTCTAAGATCGTAAGAATTTTTTAGTATTTTACCACTCGTATCAGTAATCAAATATTTAAGATTTTTATTTTTAGGCTTAAAATTTTTACAAATTTTATATAGGGCATTTTCAGTAGCATTTCTAAAAACACTAAACCCCACTTGCTTACTTGAAATACTTAAACCGTAATCTTTCCAAGAACCTTCAGAAACCATCTTGGCATATAAGTCTAATATAATTTTTAGCTCATCTTTTTCAAAAAAATGTTTTTCTTCTATTTTATTATGTGGATTACTTACTACTAATTTTAAATTACTACGCATCAATCTTATGTTTATTAATTAATGGTACCTGAAACCCTGTAAATATTATTGTTATTGGAAGCATTCCCCACACTTTAAAATTAACCCAAAATTCTTCTGTTTGAGTTCTCCAAACAATTTCATTTAATAAAGCAAGACCAAAGAAAAAATACATCCATCGTTTATTAAGAATTTCCCATCCAACATCAGTTAGTGGAATAGATTTACCCATAATTTTTTTAAGAATAGGTTCATTGGTAAAATATTTCCCAAAAAATAATGCAAGAGCAAACATGATATTAATGATAGTTGGTTTTACGTAAATAAATATAGGATCATTAAAGTAGATAGTTAACCCACCAAAAAAAGTAATTAAAATACCACTTACCAAAGGCATTGGAGGAATTTTTTTTTCAAAAAACCAAACTACTGCTAATGCAACTAAAGTTGCAACTATTAGTGGAGGTATTGCTACCGATAAATTTTTGCCACTATTGTAATAATAGAAAAAAAATATTGCTAAAGGACCGAAATCAGTAACAAATTTTAAAAAAGATTTATTCACCAAAAAGATATTAACATATTTGCCACATCACAAAACATTTATATTTTTACCATTGATTTTCATTTCTAAATACCCATACTAAGATTAATGCCAGTCCAAAAAGCTAAATTTTCAATTGGAGACATCGTAAAACATAAACACTTTGAATTCAGAGGTGTGATTTACGACGTTGATTTTGAATTTAATAATTCTGAAGAATGGTATCAATCAATTCCAAAAAATGTGAGACCAAGAAAAGACCAACCATTTTATCACTTATTAGCAGAAAATGATGAGATAACTTATGAAGCTTATGTCTCTGAGCAAAACTTGCTTATGGATGACTCTGATGAACCAATAAAACACCCCTTAATTGAGGAGATTTTTTCAGGAAAAAAAGGGTCTAGTTATTTTAAGATTTCTAATTAAGGCAACCATCATTCAACCACATTTAGCTCAAATCTAGGCCATATAAATTATCTATATCTCTAGAATATTCTGGTCAAGAGTGTTAAACGTTAATTTCAATCTTATTATCTCCCCTCTGCATTCTTGATCAGAAAACTATTTCATAATAGAAATCACCAATAAAAATTCTAAAATTAAAATATGTTTAAACTTTTTGAACCTAACAAGATCTTCAAAATTACGTCAAAAGCACCTAAGTACGTTTTATTTTTGTTTATTGTTGTATTAAGTGTTGGTTTAGTTGAAGCATTAGTTATATCTCCTGAAGATTATAAACAAAGTGATGCAGTTAGGATTATGTATGTTCATGTTCCTGCAGCTTGGATTTCACTTGGAATATTTTCTTCTATAACTTTATTATCTATTTGTGGTTTCGTGTTTAGAAATAAAAACTTTTTTTTAATCTCTAAAAGTTTAGCTCCTTCAGGATTTGTTTTTAATATTATTGCTTTAGTTACAGGATCAATTTGGGGAAAACCAACTTGGGGAACTTGGTGGGCTTGGGATGCAAGAATTACTTCAATGTTAATATTAGCTTTGTTCTATGCAATGTATTTAATCGTATGGAGAATTTATGATAAAGAAGAAAAAGTCTATAAGATTTCAACTTTTATAACCATTTTAGGAATTATTAATGTACCAATAATAAAATATTCAGTTGATTGGTGGAATACACTACATCAACCAGCATCTATTAATATTTTGTCAAAAAGCTCAATTCATTCGTCAATGCTTTATCCATTATTGATAATGACTGCGGCATTTGCTCTTTTTTCATTGTTAATTTTCTTAATGAAATATAATACAGAACTGATAAAAATTAAAAATAAAGGCCTAGATAGATTATGATAAACGAATTATTTTTTATGAATGGATATGCAGTGTATGTGTTATCTGCTTTTAGCTTTACCTTGTTAAGTTTCCTGGGTTTATATTTAGTAACTAAAATGCAATTTGTTAAAGAACAAAACAAATTTGCTGTTAAATTTGGATCACTTACTACTGAGCAAGCTAATTCTGCAAAATCACAAAGAATAAATAAAGAAATTTTAGCAAACGTAACAATTAAATAACTTTTAAACCATGTATGGTCGAAAAGTTAAATTAAGATTTTTGTTTATAGTAATAATCTTAATTACTTTAATTTTAACAACTTTTTTGATTTTAAAATCTTTAGAGGAAAATGTTGTATATTTTCAATCACCTTCTGAAATAAAATCACTCACTGAAATTAACAAAAGCAAAATAAGAGTTGGAGGAATGGTTAAAAAAAATTCTATTTCCATAAATTCAGACGAAATTAACTTTATAATTACAGACTTTAAAAATGAAATAAATGTTACTTACTCGGGAGCAGTGCCAAATTTATTTGCTGAGGGAAAAGGAGTTGTCGCAGAAGGTTTTTTGAAAGATAAAAACTTTTTTTCTGCAACAAAAATTTTAGCTAAGCATGATGAAAATTATATGCCACCAGAAGTAAAAGAAGCATTAGGAGAAAAATAAATTGATCTATAGTCTTGTTGGATATTATTCGTTAGTGTTAGGATTAATTATTGGATTATTATTATTTTATTTTTCATATAAAAATTTTAATAATTCAAACGTATTAAATACAAAAATAATATCTTTTACATTTTTACAATTATTTTTTGTTTTCATTAGTTTTTTGTGCTTGATATTTTCTTTTATTGTTTCAGATTTTAGCAATGAAACAGTATTTAATAATTCTCATACCACTAAACCTTTATTTTATAAAATAAGTGGAACCTGGGGGAATCATGAAGGGAGTTTGTTATTATGGTTATTTGTTTTAACTTTATTTATTTTCATCTTTTTAGTACGAACAAAAAATCAACCAGTAAAATACAAAATTTTAACTTTAGTTTTTCAACAAATAATAATAATTGGATTCTTTTTATTTTTAATCAAAACATCAAATCCATTTAATTATATTTTTCCAATACCTACCGAAGGTCTTGGATTAAACCCAATTTTACAAGACCCGGCTTTAGCAATTCATCCGCCTATTTTATATTTAGGCTATGTTGGTTCTTCAATTATTTTTTCATCTGTCTTGGCAGCAACAAGTTTAAAGATTATTTCTTCCAGTTGGGCATCGCATATAAAAAAATGGATCTTAATTTCATGGATATTTTTAACTTTAGGAATATTGCTCGGATCAATTTGGGCTTATTATGAATTGGGATGGGGAGGTTTTTGGTTTTGGGATCCAGTCGAGAATGTTTCTCTAATGCCGTGGCTTGCATTAACCACTCTTTTACATTGTATTTTAGTATTAGAGAAAAAATCTATTTTAACTTCATGGGTAATAATTCTTTCTATTGCAACATTCACATTAAGTATGTGTGGAACATTTTTAGTAAGATCAGGAATATTAAATTCAGTTCATACATTTGCAAATGATCCTGAAAGGGGTTTATTTATTCTTGTTTTTTTATTCATTTTGATTTTTTTATCTATTTTAATTTTTTTCTTTTTTCACAAAGATAATGACAAAAAATCTTATAATTTTTTTTGGTTGAGTAAAGAAACTTCAATATTAATTAACAACTGGTTTATGATGTATTTTTTATCAGTTGTATTAATAGGTACCGTATATCCAATTTTTTTAGATGTAATTTCTTCACAAAAAATATCAGTTGGTCCTCCATTTTATCATAAGTTAATAATACCATTTTTAATTCCTTTTTTACTTATGATGGCGATTGGTCCAAAATTAAAATGGATAAAATCTCAACTCGAAGACAAGATTTATTTAATTTCTTTTTTTATTATCTCAACTTTATTAGCCTTTTTAGTATTAAAAAATTTTAATCAAAATATTCTAATTAATACAATTTTGATATCGAGTGCACTTTATTTATTCTTTATTACTTTGAGAGATTTTTTTGTAAAAAAATATAAAAATATTTCACAAAATATTGCTCATTTTGGATTTAGTTTATTAATCCTAAGTATTTTGTTTAATAATTTATTTGCAAGTGAAATTATAACGAATCTTAAAGTTGGTGAAACTTTTGAAAATTCAAAAACCAAGATAGTTTTTGAAAGTGTTGATCAGAAAAAAGAACAAAATTATAATGCTATTATTGCAAATTTTTCTATAAGCAATCCGAATGGTGAAAAAGATAGACTTTCGCCTGAGTTGAGAATTTATAATCAACCTGTAATTGCCACAAGCGAAGCTGATATTAAAACAACTCTTATGTCAGATAAATTTATTGTAATTAATCTGGTTCAAAACCAAGATTTTTTCAATGTAAGATATCAAGTTAAACCATTTATGTTATGGATCTGGTTATCAGTAATTTTAATATCTTTTGGAGGTATTGTTAGCTTTTTACAAAAAAGATCATGAAAAATAAAATTTTACCTTTTTTAGTTATTTTTATTTTTGGAATAATATTTTTTATTTTTTACAAAGGTCTAGAAGATTCAAAAATATATACGCCTGATGCTAATACAAAAAAAGAGATACCAGTATTTAATACTAAGGAATTTTTTTCTGGAGAAAATGTGAAATCATCAAGTATCTTTGAGTTAGATAAGATTTATTTATTAAATATTTGGTCATCTTGGTGTGTTCCATGTCGACAGGAGCATCCTTTTTTGATGAATTTAAATTTAGATAATAAACTAAATATTATTGGGTTGAATTATAAAGATAGTTTTAAAAATGCAGAAAATTTTTTAAAAGAACTAGGAAACCCTTATCAAGAAATATTTATTGATCTAGATGGTACAATTGCAATTGAGTGGGGCGCTTATGGAGTTCCTGAGACATTTTTAATTTATAATAGTCAAATTATTAAAAAATATATTGGACCTCTTAACCAAGAATTAGTTAATGAAATTAATTTATTGATAAAATGAAATTTATTAAATTTATTTTAATTTTTATAATATTATTTTCTTTAAGCGGTGTTAATGCCGAGGATAACGACAAAAGAAATAAAATAACTAAAAATTTACGATGTCTTATATGTCAAGGTCAATCAGTTTACGACTCTGACTCTGAATTTGCAAACAGTCTAAAAATTGTAGTTGAAAAAAAACTTCAAGAAGGTCTTTCTGAAGATCAAATATATGAATATTTTAAAATTAAATATGGAGAATGGATACTTTATGATCCAGGTTTAAATAAAAACACTTATATTCTTTGGTTATTGCCAATATTGATATTTTTGATCGGAGGTGCAATAATCTATAAAAGTTTTATAGTTAAAAAATAAATAAATTATTGATGAATTTAAAAATTTTTTTAATCAATCTGTTAATGATCACATTTGCATTTTTTTCGATTGCAGATGAAAAAGTTTTAAAAGATCAAAATACTGAATTCAGTGTTTACACAGGAATGTTTGATTTTAGTGATGATGGAAAAAAATCAACTTTAATAGGCTTTCAACATCAAAATGAAAATTTAAATAGAAATACTTTACTTGGAAATATTTCTCCAATAACAGGATTTTTAATTACTACAGATAATGCAGGATATTTATATACAGGTGTTCAGGCTCAATATAAATTAGGAGTGTTAAATTTTACTCCAAGCTTTACTCCTGGAATATATCACGAGGGAGATGGTAAAGATCTAGGTCATTTAATTGAATTTAAAAGTGAACTACAAATCTCACTTGATCTCTCAAATACAAGTGAATTAGGTTTCTCCTACAATCATATATCTAATGCCAGTCTAGGAGATAAAAATCCTGGGGCAAATAGTTATATGTTTAATTTCTTCAAAAACTTTTAAAAAGCACTTATGAATTTAAAAGATTGTCACAACTTTAGTGATTTTAGAAAATTAGCAAAAAAAAAGCTACCATCACCGATATTTCACTATATTGATGGTGCTGCAGATGATGAAATCACTTACGCTAGAAATACAAGTGCATTTGATGATGTTGATTTAGTACCTAATGTTTTAAGAGGCGTAGAGAATGTTGATTTATCGACAACAATATTTGGGAAGAAATTGGATCTACCCTTCTATTTATCACCTACCGCTTTACAAAGATTATTTCATTACGATGGTGAAAGAGCTGTAGGTAAAGCAGCTAAGAAATATAATACTATGTTTGGTGTGTCGGCACTAGCAACAGTAAGTGTAGAGGAAATTTCCTCACTTGTTGATACTCCGAAAATGTTTCAATTTTATTTTCATAAAGATAGAGGGCTTAATGATTCATGCCTAGAAAGAGCAAAAGCAGCAAAGTTTGATGTTATGGCCTTGACAGTTGATACGATTACAGGAGGAAATAGGGAAAGAGATTTAAGAACTGGGTTTACGTCCCCACCTAAACTAACACTATCAAGCTTGTTTAGTTTTGCTACAAAGCCAATGTGGGGAATAAATTATTTAACAAAAGGTAAGTTTGAATTACCTCACCTTCAAGATTTTGTAAAAGAGGGTACAAGCACAAACTCTTCAATTGGAAATTATTTTTCTACAATGTTAGATCAATCAATGAATTGGAAGGATGCTGAACAACTTTGTTCGAAATGGGGAGGTCATTTTGCTTTAAAAGGAGTTATGAGTGTTGAAGATGCTAAAAGAGCTGTAGATATTGGATGTACAGGAATAATGGTTTCAAACCACGGTGGAAGACAACTTGATGGATCAAGATCACCTTTTGATCAACTTGCTGAAATCGTTGATGCTGTTGGTGACAAGCTGGATGTAATCTGTGAGGGTGGAATTCATAGAGGAACACATATGCTTAAAGCATTATCATTAGGTGCAAAAGCATGTTCTGGTGGTAGACTTTATTTATATGCTTTAGCAGCAGCTGGACAAGCAGGTGTAGAAAGAGCTTTAGAAAAGTATAAATCTGAATTAGTAAGAGATATGAAGTTAATGGGCTGTACTAAAATTAGTGATTTAAACAGAAGTAATTTAAGATTTAGAAGATAGTAATCATGAACATAAATGATTGTTATAATTTTGAAGACTTTAGAAAATTAGCAAAAAAAAAATTACCAGCACCTATTTTTCATTATATTGATGGTGGTGCAGATGACGAGGTTACTCTTAATAGAAATACTGAGGCGTTTAATGATTGTGATTTAGTTCCAAATATTCTTAACAGTGTTGGAGAGCCAGATTTATCAACTACAGTGTTTGGTAGAAAAATTAGTATGCCTTTATTTTTATCACCAACAGCAATGCAAAGCTTGTATGATCCAGAGGGTGATAAGGCATCTGCAAGAGCTGCTGAAAAATTTGATACCATTTATAGTATGTCTACTATGGCTTCTTTTTCAATTGAGGAAGTAGCAAATATTTCAAGTGGTCCAAAACTTTTTCAGCTTTATATTCATAAAGATAAATCAATTACTGACGACTTAATTGAAAGATGTTCTAGAGCAAATTTTGATGGCATGTGTATTACTGTTGATACTCTTGTAGCTGGAAATCGAGAACGTGATCATAGAACTGGGTTTACAACACCACCTAAATTTACGTTTGATAGTTTGTTAAGTTTTGCTATGAGGCCAGGATGGGTTTTTAAATATTTTACTAATAAAAAATTTGAGTTGGCGAATATAAAAAATAAAACTGACAAAGGTACAAATATAGCTAAATCGGTTATGGAATATATAAATGAACAGTACGATCCTGCGATGAATTGGAAAGATGCTGAATATTGTATAAAAAAATGGAATAAACCAATGGCACTAAAAGGAGTTATGTCAGTTGAAGATGCCAAAAAAGCAATTGATATTGGCTGCACTGCAATAATGATTTCAAACCACGGAGGAAGGCAGCTTGATGGATCTAGGTCTCCTTTCGATCAAGTTAAAGCAATATCAGATGCAGTTGGTGACAAACTGGAAATCATTTTAGATGGTGGAGTAAGAAGAGGAACACATGTGCTAAAGGCATTAGCTGCAGGTGCAACAGCATGTAGTTTTGGAAAAGCGTTTCTTTTTAGTTTAGGTGCTGGTGGACAAAAAGGAGTTGAGAGATTGTTAGAAAACATGCAAAAAGAAATTAGACGAAATATGGTGCTAATGGGATGTAAGTCTATCAAAGATCTTGATGCGTCAAAAATTATATATCGAAACTAAATTCTCTTAATTTTAGCTAATTATTTATAATTATAGTCCAATTTATTTTGAAAACAGAATAGACAAAAAAGTATTTTTCGTTTAATTTTCCGTTTTTAATTATTATGAAGTTAGCAGCGTCATTAAACAGGCTAGGAACAGAGAGTGCTTTCTCAGTTTTAGCAGAGGCAAAAAAACTCGAAGCACAGGGAAACCCTATGATTCATTTAGGATTAGGTCAACCTGATTTTAAAACTCCAAAACATGTTGTTGATGCAGCGAAAAAAGCTTTAGATGATGGACATCACGGATATGTTCTTTCAAATGGAATTTTAGAATGTAGACAATCAGTAACCAGATGGATTAAAAAAAGATATAACGCTGATGTAGATCCTGAAAGGATTCTTATAATGCCAGGAGGAAAGCCAACAATGCACTATGCAATTCAGTGTTTTGGTGAGCCTGGAGTTGAAATAATTCACCCAACACCTGCCTTTCCAATTTATGAGTCTATGATAAATTACACAGGTTCAACATCTGTACCATATGATTTAACAGAAGATGAAAATCTAAAATTTAGCGCTGATAAAATTTTATCTTTAATAACAGATAAAACTAGATTGTTAATTTTAATTAATCCAAATAATCCAACAGGAAGTTTCGTTGAAAAACCAGAGATTGATAAATTAGCAGAGGGTTTAAAAAAACATCCACATGTAACAATATTAAGTGATGAAATTTATAGTAGACAAATTTTTGATGATAAAGAAATGCCAACTTTTTTTAATTATCCAGAATTAAGAGATAGATTAATTGTACTTGAAGGTTGGAGCAAAGCTTATTCTATGACAGGTTGGAGACTAGGTTGGAGTTTTTGGCCTGAAAATTTAGTTGAACATGTAAATAAATTATTAATAAATAGTGTTTCATGTGTAAATGCTGCTGCTCAGTTTGCAGGTATAGCAGCTCTTGATGGTCCTGATGACTCAATTCATGAGATGATGGAAAAATTTACTTTAAGAAGAAAACTAATTCACGAAGGTCTCAACAGTTTGCCAGGTGTAGAATGTAGTTTGCCTGGTGGAGCATTTTATGCATTTCCGAAAGTGATTGGAACAGGAATGAATGGTTCTGAATTTTGCAAAAAAGCTATGCACGAGGCTGGTGTAGCTATAGTTCCAGGAACAGCATTTGGTAAAACTTGTCAGGATTACGTAAGATTTAGTTTTGCCGCTTCCAGAGATAATATTTCCCAAGCATTGGAAAATATAAAAAAAATGCTTACTAAATAAGCTGTATTTTTTTATTTTTTTTTATTAGTATTAATATTTAGAACTATGAACCAGCAAGTTGAGACAGAATTAAAAAATCTTTTAAACAGTAGGTATTCGACATCAGAGTCTGCTCGTGGAAATTATGCAAGAGGTGAAGACACCTACGATCCAGTTTTATCAAAAGCAGTAGTTTTTCCAGAAACCAATGAAGAGGTGTCAAAAATATTAAAACTTTGTAATGAACATAAAATTCCAGTCGTTCCCTATGGTACAGGCACATCTTTAGAAGGGAATGTCGTAGGAAATGAAAATGGTATTACTATATGCTTGGAAAAAATGAATAAAATTTTAAGTGTAAACGCTCAAGATTTTGATTGTAGAGTTCAGGCATGTGTAACAAAAGAACAATTAAATGATTATTTAAGAGAAGATGGAGTTTTTTTCCCAATTGACCCAGGAGCAAACGCTGCATTAGGGGGAATGGCGTCAACTTCAGCTTCAGGAACTATGGCAGTAAAATATGGAACTATGAAGACGGTTATTTCTGGTCTAACTGTAGTACTGCCAAATGGTGATATCATTAACACAGGTGGTAGAACTAAAAAAACCTCAGCAGGTTACAATTTAACAAATCTATTTATTGGATCAGAAGGAACTTTAGGTGTTATTACAGAAGTTCACTTAAGATTATCTCCTGTACCTGAAAGTATAATGAGTGCGGTATGTCATTTTCCTACTTTAGAAGATGCTGTAATGACAGCTCAACAAATTATTCAGTATGGTGTCCCAATTGCTAGAATTGAAATGCTTAACGCAGATCAGATGGGAATATCTATAAACTACTCTAAATTAAAAGACATTGAAGCGGTACCAACTTTATTTTTTGAATTCCATGGGTCCGAGTCTTCAAACAAAGAGAACATAAAAATTGTAGAAGAACTATCAAAAGATAACAATGGAAGCTCATTTAAATGGGCTAAAGATTTAGAGGAGAGAAATAAAATTTGGCAAGCAAGGTGGGATGTATATTATTCTGTTAAAGCTTTAAATAATAATGGAAGGGTTTATTCAACAGATGTATGTGTTCCAATTTCAAAAATTACAGAGTGTGTAAAATTTGCAGAGGAAAAGGCTAAAGAATTTGGGGTTAGAGCCCCAATGGTAGGCCATATGGGTGATGGTAATTTTCATGTAGTTTTACCTTATGATCCAGCAAAAAAAGAAATGTATAAACAACTTAGAGCCTTTAATGGCACATTAATAAGGAAAGCTCTAGAGCTTGAAGGAACTATTACTGGCGAACACGGTGTAGGTCTCCATAAAAAAGAATATTTGCTTGAACAGCATCCTGACAATATTCCAGTTATGAAATCGATTAAAAGAACTTTAGATCCGAACAACATAATGAATCCTGGAAAAATCTTTGATTTAAACTAATCTTAAAATATGAAAAAAATTCTGATTACTAGAAGGTTACTAAGATCTTGTGAAGAAAAAGCATCAAAAATTTTTCATGCAAATTTTAATGACAATGATGAGCTTTATTCTCAAAACAAGGTAGTAGAAATGAGTCAAGGATGTGATGGAATTTTAACCTCCCTAACAGATAAAATGGACGCTGAAACAATTAATAAATTACCTGAGAGCGTAAAAATAATTTCAAATTTTGCAGTTGGTTTTGGAAATATAGATTTAGATGCAGCAAAAAAAAGAAAAATAGCAGTTACAAACACACCTGATGTTTTAACAGATGCGACAGCAGAAATTGGAATTCTACTAATACTTGGAGCTTGCAGAAGAGCTTCTGAAGGAATTGAAAGCGCAAGACAGGGAGGATGGAAGTGGTCAGCTGATTACCTTATCGGCAAACAACTGACTGGTTCAAGGTTAGGTATTTTAGGAATGGGAAGAATTGGTCAAAAAATTGCTAAAGTTGCAAAGTCTTTAGGGATGATTATTCATTATCACAATCGATCAAAACTAAACGAAGATAAAGAACAAGGCGCAACTTATCATGATAGTTTAAAAGGCTTGTTATCAGTTTCAGATGTTTTGTCGATTTGTTGTCCAGCTTCTAAGGAGACGATTGATATGATTAATAAAGAGACAATAGAATATTTACCTAAAGGTGCGATAGTTACAAATGTTGCTAGGGGAGATATTGTTGATGACGATGCAATGATAGATGCTTTAGAAAGAAGAAAAGTTTATGCAGTAGGATTAGATGTATATAAAAATGAGCCCAATTTAAACCCAGGGTATCTAAATCACAAAAGTGCATTTATACTTCCACATCTAGGTAGTGCAACTAAAGACACTCGTACAGCTATGGCTAACTTAGCGATAGATAACCTTGAAGAGTTTTTCAAAACAGGAAATTGTAAGAATAAAGTAAATTAAATGTCTAATTTGATTGCTTTTATTGGTGTTGGCAACATGGGTTGTCCAATGGCTGAAAATTTAATGAAGGCAGGTAAATCTGTGAAAGCTTTTGATGTCTCAAAAAAAATGCTGGAAATTGCAAAAGATAAAAATCTTGAGACAATCGAAAATTTAAATGATCTAATTACAGCTGATGTTGAAACAGTTATAACTATGCTTCCAGAAGGTAAGCATTCGAAGGAAGTTTATTTAGGAGAGAACGGAATAATAAATAAAGTTTCGAAAAATTGTTTGTTAATTGATTGTTCAACAATTGATATTCAAACTTCTATTGAAATAGGAAAAAAAGCTTCAGAATTTGGAATTAAAATGATTGATGCTCCGGTTAGTGGCGGAGTAATGGGAGCCCAAAAAGCAACTTTAAATATAATGGTTGGTGGATCAAAAGAAGCATTTGAAAAAGCACTTCCTTTATTAAAAATTATGGGAAAAAATATATTTCATGCAGGTGATTTAGGTAGTGGGAATGGTGCCAAAATTTGTAACAATATGGCTCTAGGTATTGCAATGATTGCTGCTTCTGAGTCATTAATGTTAGCGAAAAGATTAAATATAGATATCAAAAAAGTTCATGAAATCATGAAAAATGCATCCGGTAACAGTTGGCCAATTTCAGTGTATCCTCCTTTACCTGGTTTAATTGATGGCACGCCTTCAAATAATAATTATCGTCCAGGTTTCTCTGCGGGAATGATGAATAAAGATCTTAAACTTGCAAATGATTGTGCAAAAAGTGTAAATGCTGAAACACCATTGGGAAAAATGGCTTTAGAAATTTATGACCAGTTTTGCAAAGAAGGAAATGATACTAAAGATTTTTCAGCGATTTCTAAAGTTATAGGTGGCAGTGCTTGGGATTATCCAATTGATTAATTAAATTTATTGAAGTCCATTCCTCTTAACAGATACGCAGATGTTGAAGAAATTGCGCCAGCAGTATTGTTTCTAGCACCTTTAAAATTTAGTTTTAAAATGGATTTCTTCTACTATGAGTTGAATTTATTAAATATTTGAAAGGTTAAAAGTGGCATTGACTCCTGATCCGATTAATTTTTTAATGATGTTTTAAATTTAATGGGAGAGTAAACTATGAAAGCACAGGTTTTACATAAGTATGACCCAGAGATGAAAGAAAAAGTTTGGGTCACAGGTGAAGAGTTACCAAATCCGAAAATAGAGAAAGCAAGCGATGTAATTGTTAAAATTGGAGCTGCAGGTGTTTGTAGAACTGATTTACATATTATAGAAGGTGTGTGGAAACATATTCAAGACCCGGATGGAAAATTACTTCCATGCGTTATGGGTCATGAAAATGCAGGCTGGATAGAAGATGTCGGAAAGGATGTAACAGAATTTAAAAAAGGGGATCCAGTAATTTTGCACCCTTTAATTTCAGGAACAGATGGAACCTGTTTAGATTGTAGAAGAGGGAATGACATGCATGCAGCAGCAGGTGCATTTCCAGGATTAAGTATTAAAGAAGGCGGATATTCAGAACTTTTAAAAACAAGTGTTAGAAACTTGATTAAATTGCCGAAAGTCTTGGCTCCCAAAGACGTGGCTCCTTTTTCTGATGCAGGTTTAACAGCTTATAGAGTTGTTAAAAAAGCGACAAGACACTTACTTCCTGGTCAAAGTTGTGTGGTGATAGGTGCTGGAGGTTTAGGTCATATCGCAATTCAATGTTTAAAAGCAATGTGTGCAGCTGATATTATTATCGTTGAAAAATCTGAAAAAGCTTTAAAACATGCAATGGAACTCGGAGGAGATCATGGAGTAATTATTGATGGAAACGAGGTTGAAAAAGTTAAGGAAATAACAAAAGGTGTTGGTGCAGAAGCAGTTATAGATTTTGTAGGAGAAAAAGGTTCAACATCAATGGGTCTTAATATGACCGCTAATGGTGGTTTCTTTTACATAGTTGGTTATGGTGAGGAAATAAAAATACTTGCTGTTGATGTAATTATATCTGAAAGAAACATAATTGGAAATTTAGTAGGAACGTGGTCTGAATTATATGAATTAATGGAGTTAGCCGACCGAGGAAAGGTTAAGTTGTCCATGCAAGAATATAAATTAGACGATGCTAACAAAGCGCTACATGATCTTAATGATGGAAAAGTCAAAGGTCGTGCAGTGTTAGTTCCATAAATAACAAAAGAGAGGAAACGAAGATGAAGACAATAAAAACTTGCGTAACTGCTATAATATCAGCTTTGTTGATATTTAGTCCAGTCGCGTATGCAGATAAGTGGAGCGATCAGTTTCCACATATCAAAGCTACTGGAGATATTCCAGGCGAGTGTTCTTACGAGTCTATGTCTAAGAAAAATTACAAAGGTAAGACACTAAAAATAAATACACATGCTGTTCCAGTTATGGGAGAACCAACAGCTTTACATGCTGAGCAATTTGCTAAACTTACAGGAGCAAAAGTTGATGTAACACATACACCTGCTGGTGATTTGTATGCAAAAGCTATGGTTCCATTTCAAGCAGGTCAAGCTCCGTATGATATAGTTTTTGGATTTTCAAACTTTATTAATGATTGGAAAAGATACTTAGAACCAGTTCCAAAAAAATATGTTGAGATGAAACAAATGCAAGACGTTACTCCATCTCACATTGGTATAGCATCTTGGGATGGTGTTATGTATCAGTTTCCAGTTGATGGTGACAGACATTATTTAAAATATAGAAAAGACGTAATTGACAATCCTAAGTATCAAAAAAAATATAAAGCTGATACTGGTAAAGAGTTAAGAGTCCCACAAACATGGAAAGAGTATGGAGAAATGGCTGCATACTTTAATGGTTGGGATTGGGATGGTGATGGCGAGAAGGAATATGGATCTGCAGAGGTTATGAAAAAAGATGATTTGATGTATGCAGCCTTTTATTCAAGATCTGCCGCTTATTCAAAAAATCCTAAAACTCCAGGTGGTTTTTTCTTTGATTTAAAAACTATGAAACCATTGATTAATAATCCAGGTTTTGTGGAAGCTTTAACCGACTGGGTTGCAGCTACTAAATATGTTCCTCCAGGAGGAATAAACTTTGGTCTAGGTGATGAAATTGGATCATTTGGTGGAGGACAAACTTTGTTTAGTTTTTCATGGGACGATGCATTTGTTGCTGCTATGCAACCTGACAGCCCAATTAACAACAAAGTTGGTGCTGCTCAATTACCTGGGGCAATGAAAGTTTGGAATAGAACAACTAACTCTTGGGATGAAGGCTTTAACCAAGCTCCTTTCTTCGTATGGGGATGGGCAGTTGGTGTTGCTAAGAAAAGTAAAGAAAAAGAAATGGCTTTTGATTACTTATGTTTCTTTGCAAACGAAGCAAATCACCAAGCCGACATAGGTATTGGTCGTTTCGGAGTTAACCCATTTAGAAATGATGACTTTAAAGCAGATGTTTGGACTCAAATTGGTTGGGATAAAGATATTGCTCAATCATATGTTGATACCTTAGCTCAAATGGAGGAAAGTAAAAATAGAGTTTTTCCTTTAAGAGTTCCAGGTACATTTGAGTTTAATGCTGCATTAGCTACAGCTGCAGCAAAAGCTTTAGCTGGACAGTTATCACCACAAGCTGCCTTAGACGAAGCTGCTAAGCAGTGGGAAGATATACTTAATAGAGTAGGAAAAGATAATGTGAGAGCAGCTTATTCTGTTGGTGTAGCAATGGAAGATAACAAGCTTTAAAAATATCTTGTGGCCGTTTTAACGACGGCCACAACTAACAAATTCCAAAAATTACAATTATGAATTTTAAGCACAAATATGTTTTTTTATTTCCTGGTTTATTTGTGCTTATAGGAATACTTATTTTTCCAATTATTTTTACTATCAGATTAAGTTTATCGGGCTGGAATAGTTATACACCTGAAATGAATTTTATAGGAATTACAAATTATATAAGACTTTTTACTGATGACCCAAGATTTTGGGAGTCTTTCTTTAGACTGAGTTTTTTATCAGTTACTACTGTTATTCTTCAATACATTATTGGTTTTGCATTAGCACTTATAGTGTGGAGAGAAATTAAATTTAAAAGATTCTTCAGAGTCATATTCTTGATTCCTATGATGACTACTCCTGTAATTATGACAGTAATTTGGAGAACTTTTTTTCATGAGTCTTTAGGTCCTGTAAATGATCTTTTGGGAAACTTAGGAGTAAAGCCTATTTTATGGCTCAGTGATCCAGTTATTGCTAAATTTACTGTAATTATTGTTGAAGTATGGCAGTGGACACCATTTATGTTTTTATTGTTACTTGCAGGTTTATTGTCTTTGCCAAAAGAACCTTTTTTAGCCGCTGCAATAGATGGCGCAAGTCCTTTTAGAAAGTTTGTATATGTTACCTTTCCACTTATGGCGCCAATATCAATAGGGGCAATTATTATTAGATTAATTGAGGCCTCAAAGATAATGGATACAGTTTTTGTATTAACTTCTGGAGGACCAGGTACCGCAACAGAAACTTCAAGTTTTTATATTTATATTAAAGGCTTAAGGGAGTTTCAAATGGGTTATGCTGCAACTCTTTCTTTTACGTATTTAGTTATAATGATCATAAGTTTAACGATCATTGCAAAGGTATTAACAAAATTAATGATTAAAGAATAATGGAAAAACTATACAAATTTTTAAAATATACTTTTATTATTCTCTGGACAGTTTTTATTGTAGCTCCTTTTCTGTGGGCTATCTCTACTTCTTTTAAAGATTTCCAGTCGGTAAATAGTAAGGTTACTTACATTCCCTGGTTAGATTTTGAACCAACACTTGAAGGATGGCGTGTATTAATTAAATCACCTGCAAGAGGTGGGGTGGATATTGTTGAACCTTACTTTAATAGTCTTTTTGTAACCTGTACAGCAAGTTTAATAAGTATAGTTTTAGGAACTTTGGCAGCTTATGCCTTATCAAGATTTACTTTTAAAGCTGGTTTTGTCAGAAATAACGATATTACTTTCTTCTTTATATCACAAAGAATAATGCCGCCCATTGTTTTATCAATTCCCTTCTTTATATTTTTAAGCACAATAGGATTATTAGATAGTTTGATAGGACTAGTAGTAGTTTATATAGTTCTTTTAATGCCCATTGCAGTTTGGATTATGGTAGATTTTTTTAACCGAGTTCCAAAAGAGTTGGATGAAACTGCACTTATTGATGGATGTAATCCCTATCAAGCCTTTTATAAAGTAGTTTTACCAAACTCCATTCCTGGATTAATTGTTGCTGGTATGTTTTGTATAATATTTGGTTGGATTGATTTCTTCTTTGCTTTTATTTTAACTTTTACTGAAGTGCAATTACTACCAGTTAAAGTGGTAGCTTTAAATTCTTCTATTACGCCTTGGTGGAGTCTATCCGCATCTGCCTTAATATCTGTGGCTCCACTTATAATAGTCGCTTTTGTGGTTGAAAGATATTTGTCTAAAGGAAATTTATCAGGAGCCTTAAAATAATGAACCTGGTTGCAAAACATTTAACTTACAAACCTGATAATCAGTATCACCTTAATGATGTTTCTTTTAATTTTGAAAAAGGGAGACTTTATACAATTCTTGGACGTACATTGTCTGGCAAAACAACACTATTAAAGACAATAGCTGGTTTATTAAATCCGGATAGTGGAAATATAAATTTTGAAGATAAAAATTTTAGCAAAGTGCCAGTATGGGAAAGAAATGTTGCTATGGTTTATCAGCAATTTATCAATTACCCCCATTTGAGTGTTTATGAAAATATTTCATTTCCATTAAAACAGAGAAAATTAAATGAGGAAAATATAAAAAAGAACGTTGACGATGCTTTAAAAACGGTTGGTTTACAAGGTTTTGAAAATAGAAAAATTCAAGAATTGTCTGGAGGACAGCAACAAAGGGTAGCATTAGCAAGATCACTCGCAAAAAAAGCAAAAATTTTATTATTAGATGAACCTCTTGTTAACCTTGATTATAAACTTCGTGAACAACTTAGAGAAGAATTTAAAACCATATTTAATGAGGGATTGGCTAATGAGACTATTTTAATCTACTCAACCACTGACCCACAAGAAGTTATGGAATTAAATGGAGAGGTAATTGTACTTGATGAGGGTAAAGTTTTACAAACAGGTCCAGCTAAAGATATTTTTGAAAATCCAATTAACCTCAAAGTTGCTGAAATTTCAAATGATCCTCCGATGAATATTATAAATGGCTTAAAAATTGATGGTAAAATTACTTTCGAAAATATTAACATCAAACTACCAAAACATTTATCTCAATTAGATAATAAAAATTATAATTTTGGAATTAGATCTTCTGAAATTAAGCTTAGTGATAGCGGTGAGGAATTTGAAATAGAGTTGGCAGAAATTAGTGGGTCAGAAACATTATTACATTTAAAAAGAGGAAGTACAAAAGTTATTGCATTGATTGAAGAGGTTATGAATTTTAAAATTCATGAAAAAGTAAAAGTTGTGTTCAATTCTGATAAATTTTATGTTTTTGAAGAGGATGGAAAATTAATCTCATCACCATACAGGATTAAGAATGGCTAAAATAGATCTATCAAATATCTCACATACTTATAATCCAAAAGATTTAGAACCTACTTATGCTCTAAATCCATTTTCGATGACATGGGAAAATGGTAAACGTTACGCAATACTTGGACCATCTGGTTGTGGAAAAACAACTATGTTAAATATTGTATCAGGCTTAATAAAGCCTACTCAAGGCAGGATACTGTTTGATAATGATGATGTAACTAGCCAAAAAACTGAAACTAGAAATATTTCGCAAGTATTTCAGTTTCCAGTAATTTACAACACAATGTCAGTATATGATAACTTAGCGTTTCCATTAAAATGTCGAGATTTTGAAAAGAATAAAATTGAAGAGAGAGTTCAATCTGTATCTGAAACATTAAATCTTTCCTCATTTCT
Organism: uncultured Pelagibacteraceae bacterium; assembly: GCA_902586485.1. GTDB lineage: Bacteria > Pseudomonadota > Alphaproteobacteria > Pelagibacterales > Pelagibacteraceae > Pelagibacter. The sequence continues at coordinate 106,106 of CACIHO010000002.1, forward strand.
CAACATGCCCGCAAGGAAACTCACAGCAGATCAAAAACAACTTATTTCATTAGGAAGAGGATTAGTAAGAGAAGATGTAGCTGCTGTGTTAATGGATGAACCATTAACAGTAATTGATCCAGACTTAAAATTTAGATTGAGAAGAAATTTAAAAGAAATTAATGAAGAATATAAAACAACATTGGTTTATGTTACTCATGATCAAAATGAGGCAATGACATTTGCAGATAATATTATTGTAATGGATCAAGGTGAAATAGTTCAGGTTGGGCTTCCCAAAGATTTATTCGAAAGACCTAAAACTACTTTTGTTGGCTATTTTATTGGTTCTCCAGCAATGAACTTATTTGAAAGCCAATTACATACAGACAATAGTGTAAAAATTAATGACACAACAATAAAAACAAATACAAATTTATCAAAATTAAAAAATGATAATATAAAACTAGGTATTAGATCAGAATTTGTAAAAGTAGCAAAAGATGAAAGTGAGAATTTGGTGGAAGTTAATATTCAAAAAATAGAAGACTTTGGAAACTTCAAACTATTAACAACAAAAATGGGTCAACTAACAATAAAGTCAAAAATCAATAGAGAAATTGAAATAGCTAATGATAAAGTAAAATTACACTTTCCTCCCGAAAAATGTTGTGTATATCAAAATAATAAATTGATCTAAGTAAATTTCTACTCAGGATTGTAAAAAAATATAATTAGCTTTAAATAGTGACAATCTGTGCCTCTTTTTAGAAAGACTCTAATATAAAACTATGTTTTACTTCTCGACAGTTAATTAACTAGAGGAGAAGAAATGATTAAAAATAAAAAATCATTGAAGGGTTCTAAAACTCCTTCAAGAAGAAAGTTCTTCAAAGCCGCAGCAGCAACTGGTGCAGCAGCAGCAACAGCTGTAGCAATGCCGAATGTTGCTTTTGGTGCTCCGCAAACATTAAAGATGCAAGCAGCATGGCCATCAGGTGCTAACATCTTTTTTGAAATGGCCGGAGACTATGCCAAAATGGTCGGAGACATGTCAGGTGGAAGTTTAAAAATTGATCTTCAACCTGTTGGGGCAGTTGTAAAAACTGGAGAAATTGGACAAGCTGTAAGTGATGGTGTTCTTGATATGGGACACTGGGTTACTGCTTATTGGTATGGAAAAAATCCTGCCGCGTCTCTTTTCGGAACTGGCCCATCTTACGGTCTATCATCTCAAGAAGTAATGGCTTGGATGGAAGAAGGTGGTGGAAGAGCATTGTATGAAGAAACATTAGCAAAAGTTGGATATGACTATGTTGGTGTTTTTGCGATGCCTATGCCAGCTCAACCTTTTGGTTGGTTCAAAAAGAACGTAACTAAAGTAAGTGACGTTAAAGGTATGAAGTATAGAACAGTTGGTCTTGCAACTAACGTTCTTACTGCAATGGGTATGGTAGTTAGACAATTACCAGGTGGTGAAATTCAGCCAGCAATGAAAACTGGTTTGATTGAAGCTGCTGAGTTTAACAACCCAACTTCAGACTCTCAGTTTGGTATGCAAGATGTTTCTAAGCATTATCACTTAGGATCTTTCCACCAATCACAAGAGATGTTTGAAATACCTATTAACAAAAAAACATTTAATAGCTTATCTCCTGCAAACCAAGCAATATTAAAAAATGCTTCGTATGCAGCAAATACCGCTAACTACTTTAAAGCTTTGGTAAGATACTCAGCTGATTTATCTAAATTGATGAATGAGCATAAAGTAAACGTTTACCAAACTTCAGATGCAATTTTAGCAGAGCAGTTAAAAGGTTGGGATAAAGTTGTAGGTGATTTCTCTTCTAAAGATCCATTCTTTAAGAAGATTGTTGATTCACAAAAAGCTTACGCGAAAAGAGTAATGAAATACTTACTTATGAATCAGCCTAACTACAGACTTGCTTATGAAAATGAGTTTGGTCCGTTAGCGAAAGTTAAAATCTAAGGTTCAAATATATAAAAAATTAAGGGGGCTTTTTAGCCCCCTTTTTTTTAATTGAATTAATTAAGAAAATTAAGATAAGTTAGTTAAATATGTACTCTTATATAAAATTTGCAGATACTCTTAGTACCTCAATGGGTAAAGCCTTCTCATGGTGCATAGTAATTTTGATGGGAGGAACATGTTATGAGGTTATCATGGCTTACGCATTTAATGCTCCTACTTTATGGAATTTTGATTTCAGTTTACAAATGTATGGAGCGATATTTATGATGGCTGGAGCTTACACTTTAGCAACAGAAGCTCACGTTAGAGGAGATGTTATTTACAGGCTGTTCCCAACTAAAGTTCAAGGATGGATTGATTTAATATTATATTTCATCTTCTTTTTTCCAGGGGTGATTGCACTTGCATTTTATGGATATGAATATGCAGCTAAAGCATGGATGGTGAAAGAAACAAGTTGGAATAGTCCAGCACAAATTCAAATTTATATGGCAAAATCATTAATACCTTTATCAGGCATACTTCTTACACTCCAAGGAATTAGTGAAGTATTTAGAGCAATTATTTGTATTAGAACAGGACATTGGCCAGAGAGAGATGCCGGTGCTGAAGAAACTGAAAAAATTTTAATGAGAAAATCTAAAGAGGAAGAAAAAATAGATGTTGTTTAGTTTAACAAATCCAGAAATTGCTATTTTAATGATGGTGATATTTCTGTTTGCTGTATTACTCGGATTTCCTATTGCATTTACTTTAATGGCAATGGGTTTAGGATTTGGGTATTACGCATATTTTGATCCCTCAAGAATGGATCATTTATTAGATAATAGGATATTTAATTTATTTGTTTCAAATACCTACTCTGTCATGGATAACCATGTCCTCACCGCCGTACCATTGTTTTTATTTATGGGATATTTAGTTGAAAGAGCAGGCATAGTTGCAAGATTATTTTATGCCATAAGACTTGCATCTCATTCTCTTCCAGCATCAATGGCAGTTGCTGCCCTAGTTACTTGCACTTTATTTTCTACAGCAACGGGTATAATTGGAGCAGTTGTGACTTTAATGGGTTTGCTTGCTTGGCCTGCAATGGTCAAAGCTGGTTATGATAAGAAATTTGCATCAGGAGTAATATGTGCTGGAGGATGTTTAGGAATTTTAATTCCTCCTAGCATTATGCTTATTGTTTATGCAGTAATAGCTCAGTTATCTCCATTAAGATTATTTGCAGCAGCAATATTTCCTGGTTTGATGTTAGCAGGTTTATATATTTTATATGCAATTATTTTGGCTTATTTTAATCCATCAGTTGCACCTAAGCCTCCTAAAGAAGAAATTCCACCAAGATCTGTAATATTAAAAGAAGTTTTGGTTTCATTCTTACCATTATTTTCATTAATTATCTTAGTATTAGGAAGCATTCTTGCTGGCTTAGCTACCCCAGCAGAAGCTGCAGGTGTTGGAGCTTTTGGAGCGTTAGTTTTATCTTTCTTTTATAAATCTCTAAAATGGAAAAATTTTAAAGAGTCAGTATTTCTTACTGCAAAAACTACCGCAATGATTATGTGGTTGTTTATTGGATCTTGGACGTTTGCGTCAGTATTTTCATATTTAGGAGGACATGAAGTATTTGAGCATTTTTTTAAATCAATGGATATACAACCTTGGCAATTTTTAGTCATTACACAAATTATAATTTTCTTATTAGGCTGGCCATTAGAGTGGACAGAAATATTAATTATATTTGTTCCAATATTTTTACCTTTAGTAGAATTTTTTGGAGTTAACCCTTATTTTTTTGCAATGTTAATTGCTTTAAATTTACAAACATCATTTTTAACCCCCCCCATGGCCATGTCGGCTTATTACTTAAAAGGTGTGCAATCTAAAAATGTTGAATTAATTGAGGTATTTAAAGGCATCATGCCATTCTTAGCGATTGTTATTTTTGGAATGGTTTTAATGTATTTATTTCCAGGTATAGCTTTGTGGTTACCTGATCAATTATTTGCTAACTAACTTGATGAATGAAATTGTAAATTTTTCTGTTCAAGAATTAATAAATAAAATTTCAAATTCTCAAATTACTTCTGTCGAAATATGTGAAGCATATATTAAGAGAATTAATAAGTTTGAAAAAGATATAAATGCTTGGGCTTTTTTTGACAAAGAATTACTATTGGAAAAAGCCAAAGAGTCAGATGCTTACAAAAAATCTGGAAAACCCATTGGTCCACTACATGGTATTCCTGTAGCGATTAAAGATATTGTTGGTACTTTAGATATGCCAACCGAATGTGGTACACCGATAAGAAAAGGTAAATCTTATTCACAGAATGCAGAAATAGTTGATTTATTAACTTCTTCAGGGGCTATTGTGATGGGTAAAACTGTTACTACTGAATTAGCATATTTAAATCCCTCCAAAACAAAAAACCCACACGATTATTCACGAACACCAGGAGGATCATCAAGTGGTTCTGCTGCAGTTATCGCATCTTATATGGCTCCACTTTCAATAGGATCACAAACTGGTGGCTCAATAATTAGACCAGCATCTTATTGCGGTGTTGTTGGATACAAACCTTCATTTGGTTTGATTTCTAGAAATGGAGTATTAAAGACTTCCGAAAAACTTGACCATTTAGGAGTTTTTGGAAAAACAGTTGAGGACATAGCATATTTAGTTAAAGAGTTAATTAAAAAAGATTCCCATGACCCTGCCACTGTTTATTATTCTTCAAATAATATGGTCGACGCTGTAAAAAAAGGTCCTTTATATGAACCTAAGTTCATATTTTATAAAACTGAATTTTGGAAAGCAATTGACAAAAAATCTAAGGAAGCTTTTGAATATTTTATAAAGTCATTTAAAAAAAATATTGAAGTTCATGATACTCCATCTTATTTTAAAGATATCCACAAATATCATCAAATAATTTATGAAACTGATCTAGCTAATAATTTTAGTGATTATTACAAAAATTATAAATCAAAACTTTCAAAAATTATGCAAACTGCAATTTCAAATGGAAGAAAACATTCTGCAAGAGAATATGCTGAAGCAATAGATTTTATGAAAAGAAGCTATGATTCTTATAAAGAAGTATTCGAGGACTATCACGGGGTTTTATCACCATCCAGCCCAGGTGTTGCTCTTAAGGGTCTTAAAAGCACTGGATCAGCTGATTTCAATAAAGTTTGGTCTTACCTAGGAACGCCTTGTATTTCACTTCCTTTACTTCAAGGCGAAAATAATTTACCATTAGGCATTCAAGTTATTGGAGAGAAATATGACGATAATCGTTTCTTAGGAGTTTCCAGTTGGCTTGAAAAGGAAAGTGAGAAATTTAATGAATAAACTTGTAACACTAATAGGACTTTCTTTTGCAATCTTTTTTCTTATAGGTTTAGCAACAACACTTACTAGATCTATGATGATAGGTTTCTTTGATGTATTACCAGTATATATATTGATGATACTTGCGATATCGATGATGTTATACGAAGCCTTTTTTGACAAAAAATAAATTTAATAATTCTTAAATTTACTACCTCTGATTGTATTATATTCTTTAATAGGAATTTAACTCTAGACTTAAACATACAATTGTAATTTAATCTGTGCAGTTAATTAACAAAGAAGAGGAGATACAAATGATTAAAGAAAAAAAATCATTGAAGGTTTCTAGATCACCTTCAAGAAGAAAGTTCTTTAAAACTGCAGCTGCAACTGGTGTTGCTGCTGTTGCAGCATCATCTTTATCTGCTCCAGCTGTTGCCAAAGAGAGAATAGAAGCTTCTATGGTAGCTACTTGGCCAAGAGATTTTCCAGGCCTTGGAACTGGTGCACAAAGACTTGCTCAAAGATTGAGTGATATGAGTGACGGTAGAATTCAAGTTACTTATTATGCTGCTAATGAAAGGGTAAAAGCATTTGACTCGTTTGATGAAGTTGCTTCAGGAAATTCTCAAATGTATCATGGTGCTGATTACTACTGGGTTAAAAAACACCCTGCATTTGGATATTTTACTGCCGTTCCATTTGGTTTCACATATGCTGAAATGAATGCGTGGTTAAAATTTGCTGGTGGACAAGAGTTGTGGGATGAGTTGACTGATGATTTTGGAACACAAAGTTTTGCTGCTGGTAACACTGGAGTGCAAATGGGTGGTTGGTTCAATAAAAAAATTAGATCAGCTAATGATATTAAGGGTTTAAAAATGCGTATGCCTGGTTTAGGAGGACAAGTACTTGGAAAACTTGGTGGCTCTCCAATTTCACTTCCAGGTGGACAAATCTATGAAAACCTTGTGTCTGGTGCAATTGATGCAACGGAATGGGTAGGACCTTGGAATGATGAGGCTTTCAAGTTTTATGAAGCAGCCAAGTATTATTACTATCCAGGAATGCACGAACCAGGATCAACCCTATGTTGTGGCGTAAATAAATCTTGGTTCACAAGTCTAACTAAGTCAGATCAGTTGATTATAAAAACTGCTTGTGATTGGGCTGATACAACTACTATGGCAGAATATAATGCAAAAAATGGAGCAGCATTAGATCGTTTAGTAAACGAAAATGGAGTTAAACTTGAGAAGTTTAACGATAAAGTTTATGACGCTTTTGCTAAAGGTGCTGCAGAAGTTTTTGACGAAGTTCAGCAACATAGTGCCCTTGCTCAGAAAGTGCATGCTGCTTTTGTTAAAGGACGAAAAGAAATAGGTGCTTGGACAAACTTGTCTGACTCACCGTACATTTCTCAAAGAAATAGAGCATTAGGAGTATAATTTAATTCTAATTAATACTAGAGGGCCCTTAAATGGGCCCTCTTTTTATATATCATTAAAAGTTTTGTCATATGATTGAGAAAAAAAACTTATCTATTTTAATAAGAATATTTAGTTATTCTATTTTAACATTAACATTAATTTTTTTAATAAATAATGTTTTAACAGTTTGGTTTGATTGGCCAGGAGTTAAAAAACTTTTTTCTCACTATGAAATATTTGGTTTTAAAAAATTAAATGAACCTTTAGAGGGACTTTCGATGAGTCTGTCGTATATTCAATTATTATTTTATTTTTTATCTTTTATAGGAGTTATAATGTTTGTTTTAAAATCTTTAAAACAAACATTACAAACAGATTCAGAAATACTAAAAAAAATAACAGCATACATTATTAGATCTTCATTCTGGGCAGTGTTAATTGTTGGAGTAGCAGATTTTTTAATCTCATTTATGGTTGTAGAAAAATTGGTTGAGCCAATTTTTGGGGAACAAGTTAAAATTAATTTAGTAAAACCTGCTTTCAGAATTTCATATATACATTTCCCACTTATAATAGCTTCTTTTGTAATTGGTTATTTCACAAGATCTGTAGGATTTATTTGGTTAGCAGTTTTAGTAGTTGGAAGTGAATTCTTGATAGTTGTATCAAGATTTATATTTCAATATGAACAAGCTTTTCAAGGAGATCTTGTTCGTTTTTGGTATGCTGCGCTTTATCTTTTTGCAAGTGCATATGCATTAATTCACGAAGGTCATGTAAGAGTTGATGTTTTGTATGCTAATTTTAGTGAGAGAAAGAAGGCATGGACGAATGCAATTGGATCTCTCATTTTAGGCATTCCTTTATGTTTGATAGTTATATTTTTGGGTATGGGTGGTAAAGCTAGTATCATTAATGGTCCAGTAATTTCATTTGAAATTACTCAGCAAGGTTCGAATGGATTATATTTACTTTATTTAATGGCAGTTTACTTAGCAGTATTTGCAGTAAGTATGTTAACTCAATTCACAAGTTATTTTATGAGTAGTAGTCACAAACTTTTAAATAATTAAATAATGGAACATTTATTTTTAGCTTTACTGGTAATTATAATGATTGGAGCTTTGGCATCTGGTTTTCCAGTAGCTTTTGCACTACCTGGATCAGCGATAATTTCAATAGGACTAGCTGCTTTTTTCGGTTATTTATTTGCAGGAGACCCCAGTGCTTATTTTGCTGTTGATGGGCCTAAAGAATGGTTAACTGCTGGTATTACTAATTTTAGGAGTAATTATTGGGATGTAGAAACAGACACCTTAATTGCGATCCCATTGTTTATCTTTATGGGGATAATGTTGCAAAAATCAAAAATTGCAGAAGACCTTTTAGTTACTATGGGACAACTATTTGGACCAATTCCAGGAGGGCTTGGTATTTCTGTTATCTTTGTAGGTGCATTACTTGCAGCGACAACCGGAATAGTTGGAGCAACAGTAATAGCAATGGGACTAATTTCTTTACCCACAATGTTAAATAATAAATATGACAAAAGATTAGCAAGTGGAATTGTTTGTTCCTCTGGTACACTTGGTCAAATTATACCTCCTTCAATTGTCTTAATTATCATTGCTGATCAATTGGCAAGTGCCGCTGACGTTGCAAATACTATGCGTCAGACTGATTATAAAATTTTAACTGGCGAATTTAATATGCCTGGAGAATTTAGAGTAGGGTCTACTTCAGCTGGAGATATGTTTTTAGGAGCATTATTACCAGGATTAGTTTTGGTTGGATTGTATATGCTTTACATATTTGTGTATGCAAGATTAAACCCAAAAGCAGCTCCTCCTGTTCCATTTAAAGGAAATTTTGATTCTAAATTTTGGATCAAAGTTATTTTAGTAATTATTCCACCACTTGCTCTAATCTTTGCAGTTTTAGGATCTATACTTATGGGTATTGCTACAGTAAATCAGGCTGGATCAATAGGTGCTATTGGTGCAACAATGATGGCAGGCTATCGATTGCATCAGGGTAAAAAGAACGCATACTATCCAATAATAATTGCAATCGTATCTTTAATTCCAATTTATTTTTTATCTAAAAATTATAACTTAAATATTAAAGCTGTTGACACTAGAGATCTAGGCGCAATATTAATTGCATTATTTTTTACAATTACATTTTTAGCAAGTGTTGTATGGAGTTTTTGGAGAGCATTTAAAATAGATGATGTTTTAAAAGAAGTTGTTGTAGAAACTTGTGTAACTACCTCAATGGTATTTATAATTCTACTCGGAGCAGCAATGTTAACCTCTGGATTTAGGGCATTTGGAGGTGAAGAGTTAGTAAGAGACTTTCTTCAAGATTTACCAGGAGGGTTTTGGACTCAGTTCGTTGTTGTAATGATAGTCATCTTTTTATTGGGTTTCTTTCTTGATTTTATTGAAATAGCTGTAGTTGTCGTTCCTATTATTGCTCCTATATTATTAGCTGAACCCGGTGCGAATGTAAGTGCAATTTGGCTTGGTGTTATGATTGGGGTAAATTTACAAACTTCATTTTTAACTCCACCATTTGGATTTGCTTTATTTTATTTAAAAGGAGTAGCTTCAAAACTTGTCACTACTTTAAATATTTGGAAAGGAGTTGTTCCGTTTATTATTTTACAATTGATAGGTCTTGGAATTGTTGGTTTCTATCCTTCATTGGTTAATTACTTACCAGCGAGAACATATTTAACATCTAATGTAGCTCCACCACCAATGAATCCAAAACTTCAATATTGCTTACAAGAATATAAATTTGCAATTTATAATAATGAAGAACAAAAAATTACAAATGTAATTAAGAATATGCAGAAATTAACTCCAGCAAATCTTCCAGTTGATAAATTAGATATCTTTGAAGAGCATTTTGATAATGCTTTAGGAACTTTTGCTATAGTTAAAAAATTACAAAAAACTGAGCAAGAATATGATTTATTTACAAAAGATTATAAAGATCTTCATTTCGATGTAAGAAAAATTCAGAAAAAAGTTAGAAAAATTGACCAAAAAATAAAAAAGTTAAAAGCTGAAATTAGAAACTTAGACGATGATAATTTATCAGCTAAAAATAAATTAGAATTAAAAATTGAGAATTACGAGCTAGAAATTAAAGAACTTCAAAATAAAATTCCTGAAAGCTGGAAAACTAAAAATGGAGAGTTTGAAATATTACATAAAGCAAAAAACACAAGAACCAAGAGATATAGAAAAAACGTTGATGAAGCTTATGAAACTTTAGATCAAATAGTAATGTTTATAAATGATAATGAAAAATTAAAAGAACTTTCGCCAGAAATAAAAGAATTAAGAAATACTATTGATAATAAAAATTTTGAAAAATCCATTTCAATAATTGATAGTCTTTTTGAAAATCTTGGAGAAATCTCTGGAACAGATGAATTTGCAAATAAACTTGATGATCTAATTTCTGTCATCGATAATGATGAGATTGATGAGCAGAAGTTAATTGAAACCAGTTCAGAAACTTTTGATCTTTTCAACTTAGAAGTTTCATGGAGAGATGATGCTAATAAAAATTTATTACCTGAATTAATTAAATACAATGATGTAATTAAACACAATATTGGACTAAGACTTCAAAGCAGGTTAACTAAAGAACAAGCTAAATTTGTTGCAAGATGTAACTCAGTTCACCGAGATATATCTTTAAACTTTTAATTCTTTAGAATTTGTTTTTCAATCATTTTTCGATGAGAATTAATATCCTTTAGCATACCCATCTTTTCTAGGATCTGATCCACCCAAGAGATCACCTTGACTTCTATTTATTTTTATTGCTTGGCCCCCACCGTGTGTACCATCAAAATATTCTACATTATGACCTATTTCTTTGAGTCCATGGAAAATTTCTTTATCAATAGTTTTTTCTAGTTTGTAAATATTATTAAAATGAAAAGCTCTTGGAAAACTCAAAGCTTTTTGTGGTCCCATTCCAAAATCAATCATATTATTTAAAACATGAACTTGTCCTACTGGTTGATATTGGCCTCCCATAACACCATAACTTAAAGTTGCTTTGTTGTTTTTATCAATTAGCATACCAGGAATAATAGTATGTAACGGTCTTTTTAAGCCTGCTATACAGTTTGGATGTCCATTTTCTACTCTGAAATTTGTACCCCTATTATGTAAAAGTATTCCACTTTTATTTGTAGTAATACCTGATCCAAATACATAACAAACAGAATTGATAATTGATACACTATTTAAATCTTTATCTACCACTGTTAGATATATCGTTTCTGGATGAGCTGGAATATTTAAGTCACCAACATCACTGCATGAATTTAAATTAATTTTATTAAAAATTTCTTCAATATTTTTATCACTTAAAATTTCTTCTAAATTAAAGTTAACAAAATTTGGATCGCCTAAAATAGTTTCTTTTACTTTATAAGCTTGTTTTGTAACTTCTGCTTCAAGATGAAATCTTTCTATACTATTTAATTTATAATTTTGAATATTTAGTTTTTCTAATAATTTCATCATAATCAATACAGTAACACCAGGACCATTGGGAGGGCATTGATGAATAAAATCACCCTTATAATTAGATTTGATTGTATCTGATCTTATTGTACTCTGTTTTGAAAAATCCTCAAAAGTATGTACACCTCCTAATTCATTTAAAGTTTCAATTATATCTTTTGCAATTTCTCCTTCATAAAATTCTTTACTTCCTTTTTTGCTAATTGCTTCAAGTGTTTCTCCTAAAGCAATATTTTTCATTAATTCATTTTCTTGATAAGTACGACCATCTTTCAAAAAAATTTTTTTTGAACTTTCATTACCATTGATTTTATTCAAACTATTTTTCCAAGCATTTGATACAACTTTTGTAACTCTATGACCATTCTTTGCAATATCAATTGCACCCAAAAATAATTGTTCAAAATCTAGCTTACCAAATTCCTTATGAATTTTTTCCCAAGCGTTAAGTGCACCAGGAATTGTGACTGAATGTGGACTAGTTAATCCAATTTTATCAATATTCTTATCCTTAAAAAAATTATAATTTAATTTTTCAGGCGCTAAACCTGATCCATTAAAAGACACAGCATCCTTGTTCTCCATTTTAACTATTGCAAAACAGTCGCCACCAATACTCGTTGCATTAGGCTCTACTACAGATAAAACAATCGAAGCAGCAACTGAAGCATCCACAGCATTTCCACCCATTTTGAGTATTTTTAATGCTTCCTCTGTAGCTAAAGGATGTGAAGTTGCAGCCATTGCATTTGAAGAGCGTGCATCTTTATCTTTTGTTGACTGATTATTCATAGTACAGATTAATTCTCAAAAATTTATAAATGATTACTAAAGTAAATAAAAGCATTATCATATTCTGTATTTTTGCCTTTGGTTTTTTATTATCTAATTTGGTAAGATCCATAACAGCAACATTAACACCTGTCCTCACATATGAATTCGATTTAACAGCTGGAAATTTAGGGCTATTAGCAGGAGGTTATTTTATAGGTTTTTCAATAATGCAAGTTCCAATAGGACTACTCTTGGATAAATTTGGGCCAAAAAAAGTTGTTGGATATTTTTTAATTATAGCATTAGTGGGAACGATTTCATTTGCATTAGCAAAAAGCTTCTCTGGATTACTTGTTTCTAGAATTTTTATCGGTATTGGTGTGAGTGCTTGTATGATGGGACCACTGACTGGTTACAGAGTTTGGTTTGCTGAAAAGTATCAACAGAGAGCAAATTCTTGGATGTTAATGGTAGCAAATATAGGCTTTGTCTCTTCGACTTTACCTGTTCAAATTTTATTACCTTACATAGGCTGGAGATGGATTTTTATATTAATAGCTATACTGATCCTAATAAGTATTACTCTAATATTCTTATTTACACCTAATTGGGAGCAGACAGAAAATTCTAAAATTGATGCAGAAAAAAAAGGCCTAGCTGAAATCTGGAAGAATAAGTTTTTTATAAGTATGGTCCCATTAGCATTTATTAATTATGGTGGTATCCAAGCAATTCAAACGCTTTGGGCTGGACCTTGGATGTTAAATATAACTGGATATTCACCATTTCAAAGTGCTACAGGGTTATTTTGGATCAATGTAACCATGCTGGCATCATACTTTTTATGGGGCTATATTTTGCCTAAACTTTCTGATTACGGCATAAGCAGTATCAAATTAATTAAATTTGGACTGCCCATAAGCTACTTTGTTTTTTTTCTGATAATATTCCTTGGGACTAAGGCTGGAGCATTATTATTTGCAATATATATTATGACTTCAATAGTGATTTCTCTTACACAACCAGCAATAGCTTTAAATTTTTCACAAAGTCTTGCAGGCAAATCACTCACTTCTTACAATGTATTTATTCATTCAGGGACATTTTTTATGCAATGGGGAATTGGATTATTTATAGACTTATTTAATTCAAAAGGATTTGATATTTTAAGTAGTTATAGAATTTCTTTTTCGATTTTTTTAATTCTTTGTATATTAAGTTATATTTTTTTCATTTATTTAAATAAAAATAATGATTAATAAAAAAATGACATTAATAAATATATTTTTTTTTATATTTACAATTTATACTTTGATTTGTATTTTTCTTTTTTTTTATCAAAGAAATTTGATGTATCATCCAAATGAGAATAATTATTCTGGAGATAATTTAGAGGTTAAAATTGAAAAAGTAAGTATCCAAACATCAGATAATATTAATCTTTTAGGCTGGTTTCATAATAAAAATTTAAAAAGTTATAAAACAATAGTTTATTTTCACGGAAATGCTGGGACACTTGAAAACAGAGTCCATAAATTAAATCATTTTAAAGACATGGATGTTAATTTTTTAATTATTGCATGGAGAGGGTTTAGTGGAAATAAAGGAAAACCAAGTGAGGAGGGCCTTTACATAGATGGTACTAGCACAATAAACTGGCTAAAAGAAAAAGGTCTGAAAGAAGAAGATATAATTATTTATGGAGAGTCATTAGGAACTGGAATTGCTACTGAAATTTCTCAGAATAAAAATTTTGCAGGATTAATTTTAGAAACACCTTTTACATCAATGATAGAAGCTGCGAAAAATTTTTATCCATATATCCCAGTAGGTTTAATTTTAAAAGATAAGTATGAAAATAATAAAAAAATTAAAAATATTAATATCCCAGTATTAGTAATGCATGGTGAGGCCGATCAAATAGTTCCATTTTGGATGGGTAAAAAAATTTTTAATTTAGCAAGTGAACCCAAATATTCATATTTTACAAAATATGACGACCATATGATGGAATATGATGATAAACTTGTATTAGCCCTAAAATCGTTTGTTGATAGTTTAAATTAAGCCACAATCTAAACAAAGATAATTCAAATTTTTTTTTTAAGTTAATCTATGAAAAATTTTTTCTTATTTTTTATTGTTCTTTTTTCTTTAAATAATTTATCAAATGCCAAAGAAAATTTAGCATCTGTAGACAGCCTTTTTCATATTGATCAAATGAATTCACACGATGAAAACTTCGCATTATATTTCAAAACCCGTGAAAAAGCTGTTTTAGCTCGAGGAGAAAATTCAAATTATATAAATGATTTTCCAAAGGATCTTTATATTTACAATTACAAAACAAAAGAATCTTTGCCATTAATTTCCTATGAATGGTTTCCAAAAACTGCAAAATATTATTTGCAGGAATATGATTTTCCAGTTTTTCCAGATGACTTTGCGTATTATCTTTTGAAAGATAATAAAACTTTAGTAATGATTAGTGCTGTAAAAAGTTTAAAGGCTAATTTCAAATTTGATATTATTGAAAAAAAATTAGAGCTTTATCCTGTAAATGGAAAATTTGATTTTATTATTTCTTCGATAGCTAAAAATTGTGGACATTATGAATTTAAAGAACACTACAAATGTAGTTTTTATAAACCTTTAATATCTAGTACATTAATTAACTAATTTGAGTGAAAGCCTCTGCAAATTTTTCAGCTTCAAAAATTTGTAAATCATCTTCTTTTTCTCCTAATCCAAGAGCAATAATTGGTAGTTTATATTTCTTAGCAACAGCTAGAAGAATACCTCCTTTTGCTGTGCCATCTAATTTTGTCATAATAAGACCAGTTATTGGAATAATTTTATTAAATTCTTCAACTTGATTAATAACATTTTGCCCCGAAGTTGCATCTAAAACTAAAATAACATCATGTGGAGCGTCAGGATCAATTTTTTTAGTAACGTTTGCAATTTTTTTATATTCTTCCATCAAATTTTTTTTATTTTGTAGTCTTCCAGCTGTATCAATTAAAACTTGGTTAAAATCATTGTTTAATGCTTCTTCAATAGCTTTGTAAGCAACTGATGCAGGATCTGAACCCTGAGATGATTTTGTAATTTGAACATCAACTTTGTTTGCCCAACTTTCTAATTGTTCTATGGCTGCTGCTCTAAAAGTATCTGATGCAGCTAACATTACTTTATTTCCATTATCTTTTAATATTTTACTTATTTTTCCAATAGTAGTTGTTTTTCCAACACCATTAACACCTGAAATTAATGTTGCATTTAATTTTTCTTTTTTTTTGAAGAATTCAATATTTTCTAAAGGTTTCATTATTGAAATAATATAATTTTTTAAAATATTATTTATTTCTTCAGTTAAATCTTTACTAGGATCAATTTTTGTTTGAGAAATTATTTCTCTTATTTCTGAAGCAGAAACAATACCAACATCGGATTGAATTAAGTAATCTTCAATTTTGTCTAATGTTTTGTCATCAATCTCTTTTTTTACAACTATATCTCTTAAACCCGTTGTAAAAGCTGAGGCACTCTTTTTAAAACCTGATTTAAATTTCTCAAAAATTCCCATTAAATTTTAAAATTTATCTCCTCAATATCTGAAACTGGTCCTTTCATATGAATACTATTGTTTTCATCAATTGAAATTGTCAATCTACCTGTAGAAAATTCAATATTAACTTTATCATTTACCAGTCCGTTTTGTTTTGCGGCAAAAGCTGTTGCGCAAGCTGCAGTTCCACAAGCTTTTGTAAGCCCAGCTCCTCTTTCCCACACTCTAACTTTTATCAATTCTTTGTTAATAACAGTTGCTAAAGTCACATTACATTTTTCTGGAAATAGAGAGTGGGTTTCGATTTTTGGTCCAATTTTTTCAATTTCAAAATTTTCGTTATTATCAACAAAAAAAACTACATGTGGGTTTCCAACATTTACAGCAGTTCCGCCAGAAAATTCGTTATTATTTTTGTCATTAATTTTAATTCCTAAATTATTCGTATTTAATTCTTTAGACAATGGAATCTCATCCCATTTTGTTTTTGCAACACCTATTTCTGTTGAAACCATTTTTTCTCCAACAATATTTGATTTTAATTTGCCAGATAAAGTTGTTAAGACAATTTCTTTTTTGTTATTTTCTTTGCCTAATAAATCAGCAATACATCTTGTACCATTTCCACACGCACCAGACATTCCTCCATCTGAATTATAAAATTCTAGTGAAGCATCTGAAATATTATTTTTTTTAATCAATATTAGTTGGTCACAACCAATAAATTTTCTGTCACAAATCTTTATTATTTGCTCTTTCGTCAAATTTGTAATTGTTTGCCTATTATCTATGATGACAAAATCATTACCTAAACCGTCCATTTTAAAAGCTTTAATATCCATATATAGATATTTAACTTATTTATTGACTTTTTGAACCTCTATTATAGGTTGTTGCCGTTTCCGCAAAAACATTAACTTTGCGGTGTCTTTGGAAACAAAGAGATCGACACTAGTCAGCGAGGGTTCGCCCACTAGTGCGTTACTGCTATGCGTAATAAATATGTTTGAAAATTTAACAAATAAATTTGAAGAAATTTTTTCTTCTCTGAAAAAGGCACCTTCACTTGATGAAGCTCAAGTAGATGAAGGTTTAAGAGGTATTAGGCAAGCCTTACTTGAAGCAGATGTCTCTTTGGATGTTGCAAAAGATTTTATTGAAAAAGTTAAGCCAAAAGCATTAGGCCAAGAGATAATAAGGTCTACCTCTCCTGGGGATATGGTCGTTAAAATTGTTTATGATGAGCTTGTAGACTTATTAGGTGCAACAAATAATGAGATAAATTTAAACGCAGTACCACCCGTGCCAATGATGTTAGTTGGGTTACAAGGTTCTGGAAAAACAACAACAACAGCAAAATTAGCAAAATTTTTAGAAAATAATAAAAAGAAAAAAGTAATGATGGTCAGTCTAGATATTTACAGACCAGCTGCACAAGAACAACTTAGATCTTTAGGAGAACAAAATAATATTTTAACTTTACCTATTATAGAAGGTCAGCAACCTGCTGATATTTGTAGAAGAGCAATAAGTGCTGCTAATTTAAATGGAGCTGAAATAATTTTATTTGATACTGCTGGTAGAACTCAAATCGATTTACAAATGATGAGTGAAATTAAGCAAATTGAAGCTGTCATTAATCCAACAGAAACTTTCTTAGTTGCAGACTCTTTAACAGGTCAAGTTGCAGCTTCAGTGGCAAAAGAATTTAAAAATACAGTTAATTTATCTGGAATTATTTTAACTAGGGCTGATGGTGATGCAAGAGGTGGAGCCGCAGTGAGTATGAAATATGTTTCAAACGTTCCAATCAAATTTTTAGGGATAGGAGAAAAAATAGATAATCTTGAAGTTTTCCATCCAGATAGAATTGCAAACAGAATACTTGGTATGGGGGATATCGTATCCCTTGTAGAAAAGGCAGCTCAAGATTTAGGAGAAGAAAATCTTAAAAAAGCAGAGGAAAATTTAAAAAAAGGTCAATTCTCTATGGAAGATTATTTATCTCAATTAAGACAAATGAAAAAAATGGGTGGCATTGAGGGAATTATGTCTTTTATGCCAGGAGTTTCTAAAATTAAATCTCAAATGGATTCAGCGGGAATTGATGAAAGTATAATTACTAAAAATGAAGCTGTTATTTTATCAATGACAAAAAAAGAAAGAGAGAACCCAAAAATAATTGATGGTTCTAGAAAAAAAAGAATTGCTAATGGCTCTGGCACAGATCCGGCCACTATCAATAAATTGCTTAAGCAATTTAAAATGATGTCTGAAATGATGAAAAAGATGTCAAAAGGAAATCTGAAAGGTATGTCTGATAAAGGTATACCGCCAGAGCTATTTAACCAATTAAAGTAAAAAGGAGAAGAAATGTTAAAATTAAGATTATCAAGAGGTGGAACAAAAAAACGTCCTGTTTATAAAGTTGTTGTTGCTGACAGTCGTTTTGCAAGAGATGGAAGATTTATAGAAAAGGTTGGTTTCTTTAATCCTCTATTACCAAAAGAGAAAAAAGAAAGAGTGGGCCTAGAAGCTGAGAGAATTAAATATTGGCTTGGTCAAGGAGCTCAACCAACAACTAGAGTAGCAAGAATTTTAGGTGAGAATGAACTAATGCCTATGCCTGCAAATGGAAATAATCCAAATAAAGCAGTGCCAAAAAAAGAGAGAAATAAAAAAGAAGAGGATAATAAAGAAGCTCCTAAAGAAGAAGCTCCTAAAGCAGAAGCAGCTCCAGCAACAGAAGCCCCTAAGGAAGAAGCTCCTAAAGCAGAAGCAGCTCCAGCAGCAGAAGCTCCTAAGGAAGAAGCTTCAGCAGAGGAAAAAAAATAATTTAAAGATTATTTATGTGGCAAGCTCAAGTGTTTACACTGTATCCAGAGGTTTTTCCTGGTCCTTTATCTAAAGGACTCTATGGAAAAGCTTTATCAAATAATTTATGGAAACTTAAAGTTGTAAATATAAGAGATGCAGCTGATGACAAACATAAAACAGTAGATGACACACCTTATGGGGGTGGTTCAGGGATGTTGTTAAAAGCAGATGTTCTTGCAAAGTCTTTAGATGAAAATAAAAATGAGAGTGAGAGAATTTTATACTTATCGCCAAAAGGAAAAAAATTTGATCAAAATTTAGCAAAAGAGCTAGCTAGTGAAAAATCTCTGTCTTTAATTTGTGGTCATTTTGAAGGTGTGGACGAAAGAATACTTTCAACAAGAAATATTGAGGAAATTAGTATTGGAGATTACGTTTTGTCAGGCGGGGAGTCAGCTGCATATGTAGTTATAGATAGTATTTTAAGATTGCTGCCAGGTGTATTAGGAAATGAAAACTCTAAATTAGATGAAACCTTTGAAAATGGTCTTCTAGAGTATCCTCAGTATACAAAACCTCAAATTTGGGAGGAAAAAGCTGTGCCAGACGTGTTATTATCAGGTGATCATAATAAAATTAAACACTGGCGTTTATCTCAATCTGAGGCTATAACACGCGACCGAAGACCAGATTTATGGGAAAAATATAAGAAGAATTAACTTGATAAATATTAACATGAAAACAATTGAAGAAATAAACCAGCATAACGTAAACAAAATTCTTTCAGAAAAAAAAATTCCAGAATTTTATCCTGGAGACGTTGTTAAAGTTGGTGTGAGAATTACCGAGGGTAAAAAAGAAAGAATTCAATATTTTGAGGGAGTGTGTATTGCTAAAAAAAGCAGAGACTTAAACTCATCTTTTACGGTTAGAAAGATTTCATTTGGAGAGGGTGTTGAGAGAACTTTTCCTTTATTTGGAACTTTAATTGACTCAATTAAGGTTATTAGATCAGGTAAAGTAAGAAGAGCAAAACTTTATTATTTAAGAGACAGAACTGGTAAATCAGCAAGGATTGCAGAAAAAATTAGAAAAAAAATTGGTATTGATATTGAGGCAAAACCAGAGACAGTTACTGAGGAAAATGTAGCTCCTGCAGTAGAAGCAACAAAAGAAGAAGCTCCTAAAGCAGAAGCAGCACCAGTAGCAGAGGCTCCTAAAGCAGAAGCAGCACCTAAAGAAGAGGCGGCTCCAGCAGCAGAGGCTCCTAAAGAAGAACAAAAATCAGAAAGCTCTACAGAAAAAAAATAATTTTTTTTTCAATGTCTACAACATTATACGATAAAATTTGGAACGATCATCTAGTTGACCAACAAGATGATGGCACATCTTTACTTTTTGTAGATAGACATTTAATTCATGAGGTGACAAGCCCCCAAGCTTTTGAAGGATTAAGAAATTCTAACAGAAAAGTTAGACATCCAAATTTAACTTTAGCAGTTGCAGATCATAATGTTCCAACAACTGACAGATCAAAAGGTATTTCAGATGAAGAATCAAAAATTCAAGTAGATACTTTAGAGGCAAATTGTAAAGAATTCGGTGTTCAGTTATTTGGTATGGATGATAAGAGGCAAGGTATCGTTCATATTATTGGACCTGAACAAGGTTTTACTCAACCAGGTACAGTTATTGTTTGTGGAGATAGTCATACCGCAACGCATGGAGCATTTGGTGCTTTAGCATTTGGAATAGGAACTTCAGAAGTTGAGCATGTTTTAGCAACCCAAACACTAGTTCAGAAGAAAGCTAAAAATTTTAGAATTAATGTTAACGGTGAACTTCCTTTAGGAGTTACTTCTAAAGATGTAATACTTCAAATAATTGGAAAAATAGGTACAGCAGGTGGAACAGGATCTGTTGTGGAATATGCTGGAGATTTAATAAGATCTTTAAGTGTTGAGCAAAGAATGACTATTTGCAATATGACAATTGAAGGTGGTGCAAGAGCAGGATTAATTGCACCAGATGAAAAAATTTTTGAATATTTAAAAGGAAAACCAATGTCACCAAAAAGTGAAAATTGGGATAAAGCTTTGAACTATTGGGAAACTTTAAAAACAGATTCTGATGCTAGTTTTGATAAAGAAATTAGCCTTAATGCAAATGAAATTTTGCCTATGATTACATGGGGTACATCACCGCAAGATGTAATAACAATTGATGGAAAAGTTCCAAATCCAAATAATGAGACTGATGAAGATAAAAAAAATTCAATTGAAAGAGCTTTAAAGTATATGGGTTTAAAACCTGACATGGCAGCCACAGATATAAAAATAGATAAAGTATTTATTGGTAGTTGTACTAATGGCAGAATAGAAGATTTGAGAGAAGCAGCAAAAATCGTAAAAGATAAAAAAGTATCATCGCATGTTAATGCTATAGTAGTTCCAGGCTCAGGCTTAGTTAAAGAACAAGCAGAGCAAGAAGGACTAGATAAAATTTTTGTTAGCTCAGGGTTTGAATGGAGAGAACCAGGTTGCTCTATGTGTTTAGCGATGAATGCCGATAAATTAAAACCAGAAGAAAGATGCGCCTCTACATCAAATAGAAATTTTGAGGGAAGACAAGGTAGAGGTGGTAGAACTCATCTAGTTAGTCCAGGAATGGCTGCAGCAGCTGCAATTTCAGGTAATTTAGATGATGTCAGAAAGTATCAAAATTAAATGCAAAAATTTAATAAATTAAAAAGTATCCCAGCTTATTTACCAATTGTAAATATTGATACAGATATGATAATTCCAAAGCAGTTTTTAAAAACTATCAAAAGAACTGGTCTAGGAAAAAATTTATTTTTTGAAATGAGATATGATGATCAAGGCAAAGAAATAAATGATTTTGTGTTAAACAAAGATCCATTTAATCAATCTAAAATTTTAATTGCTGGAAAAAACTTTGGATGTGGTTCATCAAGAGAACATGCTCCTTGGGCTTTATTAGATTTTGGAATTACTTGTGTGATAAGCTCAAGTTATGCAGATATTTTTTTTAGTAATTGTTTTAAAAATGGAATTTTGCCTATAATCCTTGAAGAAGAAAAGATAAAAGAGCTATCTGAATACGCAAATAGACAAGAAGAAATCTCTATTGATTTGAATGAAGAAAAAATAGTTTATGGAAATAATGAGCTAAAATTTGAAGTTGATCCATTTAAGAAAAAATGTTTGTTAGAAGGGCTTGATGATATCGCTTTATCACTAAAAAAATCAGAAAAAATAGAAAAGTTTGAAACAAATTTAAAAAACGAAAAGCCTTGGGTATTTAATGATTAAAGTAAAAAAAAGAAAAATACTTTTACTTCCTGGTGATGGTATTGGTCCAGAGGTAATAACTGAGGTAAAAAAAATCATTAACTGGTTTAATGATAAAAAATCTTTAGATTTTGAAATTGATCAGGAGCTAGTTGGTGGTTGTTCTTATGATAAACATGGCACCCCAATCACTGATGAGGTTTTTTATAAAGCACTAGAAAGTGAAGTAATTATGCTTGGAGCAGTTGGTGGTCCTACATGGGATAACCTAGAATTTTCCAAAAAACCAGAAAGAGCATTATTAAAACTTAGGAAAGAATTAAAGCTTTTTGCAAACTTAAGGCCTGCAATTTGTTTTAAACAATTAGTCGATGCTTCAACCCTTAAGCCAGAGGTAGTTTCAGGACTAGATATAATGATAGTAAGAGAGTTAACGGGTGGAATATATTTTGGTGAACCTAGAGGAATAAAGCCAATTGAAAATGGTGAAAGAAAAGGAATTAATACTCATACATATACAACTAGTGAAATTACAAGAGTAGCTAGAGTTGCTTTTGATTTAGCAAGAAAAAGATCAAACAAAGTTACATCATGTGAAAAGTCAAATGTAATGGAAGCCGGACAATTATGGAAAGAAGAAGTTAAAGAACTTCATGAAAAAGAATACAAAGATGTAGAGTTAAGCC
Organism: uncultured Pelagibacteraceae bacterium; assembly: GCA_902586485.1. Classification (GTDB taxonomy): domain Bacteria; phylum Pseudomonadota; class Alphaproteobacteria; order Pelagibacterales; family Pelagibacteraceae; genus Pelagibacter. Next base: position 128,572 of record CACIHO010000002.1, read on the forward strand.
ATATGTTAGCAGATAACTGCGCAATGCAACTTTTAAGAAACCCAAAGCAATTTGATGTAATTGTAACCGATAATTTATTTGGGGATATGCTGTCTGATCAAGCTTCGATGTTAACTGGATCTTTAGGTCTTTTGCCGTCAGCGTCTTTGGGTGCAAAAAATAAAGATGGTGAGATGAGAGCAATGTATGAGCCAATACATGGATCGGCTCCTGATATAGCTGGACAAGGTATTGCAAATCCAATAGCTTCTATTTTAAGTTTTGCTATGGCTTTAAGGTACTCTTTAGATCTTGATAAAGAAGCAGATGATTTAGAAAAGGCAGTTCAAGATGTTCTAAATGATGGATTAAGAACAAAAGACATAATGTCAGAAGGCATGAAAGAAACGTCTACTTCAGCAATGGGTGATGCGATAATTTCAAAATTGCAATAAAACTAGAATTATTTTAAGGTTTAAATATGCCAAGTTATACAGCTCCAGTAAAAGACATGATGTTTCTCTTTGAAAAATTAAGAGACAATAAAAATTATAATGAACTTGAAAAATATAATGAAGTTAGTTCAGATCTAGTGAAAGATATTTTAGAGGAAGCAGCCAAGATAAATCAAAATTTAATTTTACCTCTTGCTAAATCAGGAGATGAAAATCCAGCGGTTTTAGAAAATGGTGTTGTCAGAACACCCCCAGGCTACAAAGAAGCGTATCAAAAGTATATTGAGGATGGTTGGACTTCATTGTCTTGTGATCCAAAATATGGAGGTCAAGGAATGCCAAAAACAGTAAGTGCATTTTTTGATGAAATGCTATCTTCAGCAAGCTTGTCATTTAAATTATATAGTGAACTAAGTATTGGTGCTTATAATTGTATCAATCATCATGCCTCTGATGAAATTAAAAATAAATATTTACCAAAGATTGTAGAAGGTAAGTGGAGTGGTACAATGTGTTTAACAGAACCAGTCTGTGGTACCGACCTTGGCTTGTTAAAAACTAAAGCAATTAAACAATCAGATAATACTTATAAAATTAGTGGTCAAAAAATATTCATAACTTCAGGAGACCATGATTTAACCGAAAATATTATTCACTTAGTTTTGGCAAGATCACCAGACTCTCCATCTGGTACTAAGGGAATTAGTTTATTTTTAGTTCCAAAATATATTGTTAACCAGGATGGTAGTATTGGTCCAAGAAATGGAATTTCAACTGGATCAATTGAGAGTAAGATGGGTATTAAAGGTTCAGCAACTTGTGTTTTAAATTTTGATGATGCAACTGGTTACATGATTGGTAACAAAGATAAAGGTCTTAGTGCAATGTTCACAATGATGAATTTAGAGCGAATAGTTGTAGGCATTCAAGGTTTAGGTATTTCTGAAATTGCTTATCAAAATTCACTTTCTTACGCAAAAGAAAGAAAGCAAGGAAAAACAAATAATTCAAAATCTAATAATGGTGCAGATTTTATAATTGATCATGCAGACATTAGAAGAACTTTACTTAATATGAAATCAATAATTGAGGGTGAAAGAGCATTATGTTTTTGGCTTTCTCAACAAACAGAAGTAAGTCTTTATCATCCAGACGAAAAAATTAAACAAGCTGCTTTAGATTACGTTTCATTAATGACGCCTGTGGTTAAATCACTTTTTACAGATTTAGCTATGGAAATTACTAGCGATGCAATGCAGATACATGGAGGATATGGATATACTAGAGACCAAGGTATTGAGCAATTATATCGAGATAATCGTATTACCCCAATTTATGAAGGAACAAATTCCGTACAGGCTGCAGATTTAGTATTTAGAAAATTATCTAACAAAAAAGGCGATGTTATAAATAAGTTTTTAGAAATGATTAAATCTGAATGTGAGAGCAAAAATGAAAAAGTAAAAACATTTTCTAAAGAATTAAACCATTATTTAGATATTTTATCCAAATTCACAGATTGGATAAATGATAAAAATAAAATTGAAAAGGATGATGTTAGTGCTGCAGCAAATGATTATTTAAAAAGCTTAGGTTATGTTTCAATTGCTTATGCTTGGATTAAAATTTTAGAGGTTAGTTTTAATGATTTTAATACAAATAAAGAATTTTATAGTGATAAAATAAATACAGCTAAATTTTATTTTGATAAGGTATTACCTCGGGCTGAGTATCATTACAAATCAGCAATCTCGGGAAGCTCAAATATAATGAATTTTAAGTTTAATTAATGAGCCATTACGATACAAATTTAGATAAAAATAAAGCAAATCACGTACCCCTCACTCCCTTAACTTTTTTAAAAAGAGCAAAAGAAATCTACCCAAATTATGAGGCTATAATATATGAAGAAAGAAATTATACCTGGGCTGAAGTTTATAAAAGAGTTGTAAAATTTGCTAGTGCATTGACAAAAATAGGTATTAAAAAAGGTGACACGGTTTCATTCTTAGCTTTCAATACACCAGAGATTTTTGAAGCACACTACTCTGTACCTATGACTGGTGCAGTTCTTAATACGATAAATATAAGATTAGATGCCAAAACAATTTCCTATATTTTAGATCATAGCGAGGCAAAAGTGTTAGTTGTGGATAGACAACTTCATGGAGAAGTAAAAAAAGCATTAAAAAATCTTAATAAAAAAATAACTATTATTGACATAAACGATAAATATGCTGACCAATCAAAATTGGAAAAAATTGGTGATTTAGAATATGAAAGTTTTTTAAATACAGGTGATGAAAATTACCAATGGCAAATGCCCGAAGATGAGTGGCAAGCTATATCACTAAGTTATACATCAGGTACTACAGGAAATCCCAAAGGTGTTGTCTATCATCATAGGGGAGCATATTTAATGTCTACAGGAAGCTCGGTTGCTTGGAATATGCCAAATAGATTAAATTTTTTAACAGTTGTTCCAATGTTCCATTGCAATGGCTGGTGTTATCCATGGACTGTGCCGATGCTAAACGGAAGAACAATATGTTTAAGAAATATAGATATTAAAAAAATTTTTGAACTTATTGATAAATATGAAATCACTCATTTTGGTGGTGCTCCAATAGTATTGAATATGATTACTGGAGCCCCAGAAAGTGATAAGAAAAAATTAAAACAAAAAGTTTATGTTTTAACTGCTGGTGCTCCTCCACCAAGTATAATTTTTAAAAAAATGAGAGCTCTCGGATTTGAAGTAATGCATGTATATGGTTTAACAGAAACTTATGGGCATGTAACTCTGTGTGCCTGGAATGATGAGTGGAATAATTTCGATGAAGAAAAACAAAACGAGATTAAAGCAAGACAAGGTGTAAAGTATCCTAATACGGAAGGTGTCGTTGTTTTAGACCCTGAGACAATGAAAGAAGTTCCTAGAGACGGAAAGACAATCGGTGAAATCATGATTAGAGGAAATGTCGTAATGAAGGGATATTTCAAAGATAAAGAGGCTACCGAAAAAGCCATGAAAGATGGTTGGTTTCACAGTGGTGATTTAGCTGTAATGCATTCTGATGGCTATATTAAAATACAAGATAGATCAAAAGATATAATTATTTCTGGAGGAGAAAATATTTCTTCAATTGAAATTGAAAATACTTTATCCAAACACCCATCCGTTTCGATTGCTGCGGTTGTTGCAAAACCAGACGAAAAATGGGGTGAAGTGCCATGTGCATTTATTGAAGTGGTTAAAGACAAACCAGTTAGCGAGAAAGAATTAATTGATTTTTGTAAAGAAACTTTAGCAGGCTTTAAAGTTCCAAAAAAGGTTGTTTTTTGTGAGTTACCAAAAACCTCAACAGGTAAAATACAAAAATTTGAACTGAGAAAACAAGTTTAGGTAATTTTTGATTTTTCAAATAGAAAATAAAAATATTCATGTATCAGATGCTGGACAGGGAATAGATTTAAATAAAGAAACAATTGTATTTCTTCATGGAAGTGGTCTATCCCACATAGTTTGGTCATTAACTGAACAATTTTTTTCTAACAAAAATTTTAATGTATTATCTATTGATTTACCTGGGCATGGTAATTCAGATGGACCCTGCTTAGATAGTATTGAAAAAATTGCTGATTGGTTAGAGCAAGTATTTGTAAAATTAAATTTAAAACAACTATTTATTGTTGGGCACTCTCAAGGATGTCTGGAGATACTCGAATATGCATCTAAATATAAAAATAGATTAAAAAAAATAGTTTTCGTTGGTGGTTCAAATAGAATGCCAGTTCATCCAGATCTAATCGATTTAGCAAAAAATGGAGATAGTGATGCTGTTAAATTGATGATGAAGTGGGGCTATGAAGGTTCAAAAAAATTTATAGGAGGTAATCCAGTGGAAAAAATAATACAGTCACCAAGAGATATTAGAGAAATATTAGCAGTCGATTTAATTGCATGTAATAATTATACCAACGGCTCTAATGCTGCTAGATTAATAGACTGTCCCTCTTTGTTGATATTTGGATCATTAGACAAAATGGTAAATCTAGAGTCAGGTAAAAAGTTTTCTAATTTAATTAAAAAATCAACAACACATATAATTGAGGGTTGTGGTCATATGATTATGATTGAAAAAGCATTCGAAATGAGAGACAAGGTTTTAGAATTTTTAAAATAATGAAAAGTTTTTCAATTGCAAAATCAAGAAGGCTGAGAGGCACTCCTTATACCTCTAGAATAGAAAAACAAGGGGTTACGGCTTATACAATATACAATCATATGTTGCTTCCAGCTGCCTTTGGTTCAATTGAGGACTCATACCATCACTTAAAACAGTATGTTCAAATTTGGGATGTAGCTGCTGAAAGACAGGTAGAAATTTCTGGTAAAGACTCAGCGAAATTAGTTCAGTTGATGACTTGTAGAGATTTATCTAAATCGAAAGATGGAAGATGTTATTATTGTCCAATAATTGATGATAACGCAGGTCTGATAAATGATCCAGTTGTACTTAGATTAAATGAAAATAAATGGTGGGTATCTCTTGCTGACTCAGATGTAATATTATTTGCAAAAGGATTAGCTATTGGAAATAAATTTGACGTAAAGATTTTTGAACCTGATGTTGATATAATGGCCGTACAAGGTCCAAAGTCATTTGAATTAATGGAAAAAGTTTTTGGAGATAAGATAGTTAATTTAAAATTCTTTGGTTTTGATTATTTTGAATTTGGTGGTGATAAACATTTAATTGCAAGATCTGGTTGGTCTAAACAGGGTGGTTATGAAATTTATGTAGAACATAATGTTTCTGGATTAAAATTATATGATCATCTTTTTGAAATTGGAAAAGAATTTAATATCAAACCAGGTTGTCCGAATTTAATAGAACGTATTGAAAGTGGATTATTATCGTATGGAAATGATATCGATAATGGAGATAATCCATATGAATGTGGATTTGATAAATATATTAACATAGACAGCGAAGTTAATTTTTTAGGTAAAGAGAAATTAAAAAAAATTAAATCTGAAGGAATTAAAAAAAAATTAATGGGAGTAATGCTTGATATAGATAAAATAAGTATTACAGGATCATTGGAATTAAGTGATCAAAACAATAATATAATTGGAGAATTGAGATCAGCTTGCTATTCACCACATTTTAAAAAAGTTATTGGTATTGCTATGATGAAAAAACCACACTGGAACGTCGATCAGGATATAAAAGCTAAGATAAATGGTGAAATATGTGTGGGTAAAGTTTGCGATTTACCTTTTATTTAGTATAAAACTCTAAATATGAACATAGCTATAGTAGGTGCAACAGGTAATGTAGGCAGAAAAACTCTTGAAGTTTTTGATAAAAAAAATTTCAGATTTGATAATTTATATCTAGTTGCATCAGAAAAAAGTGCAGGAAAAAAAATATTATTTAGAGATAAAGAATATGAAATTGAGAATTTAGAAAACTATGATTTTTCTAAAGCTGATATTACTTTTTTTGCAGCAGGAGGAAAAATTGCAGAAAAATATGCAGAAAATGCAGCTAAACACACAGTGGTAATTGATAATTCAAGTTTTTTTAGGATGGATCCAGATGTACCTCTGATTGTTCCACAAGTAAATTCTTCTGACATAAAAAAAATGAAAAAAAATATTATTGCAAACCCAAACTGCTCAACAGCACAACTTGTTATTGCTCTTAAACCACTTCATGATTTATATAAAATTAAAAGAGTTGTAGTTTCAACTTATCAATCTGTTTCAGGTGGTGGAAAAAGCCCAATGGATGAATTAATAGAACAAACTAAAAAATATTTAGATGGAAAAAAAATAGAGTCCAAAAATTTTACTAAACAAATTGCTTTTAATGTTATTCCACATATCGATGTATTTTCTGATGATGGATATACAAAAGAAGAATTAAAAATGACAAATGAAACAAAAAAAATATTAGATGAAACAATTGAACTTACAGCAACATGCGTACGAATACCTGTATTAGTATCTCACTCCGAGTCGGTTAACATAGAGTTTGAGAAAACATTTACTTTAGATAAGGTAAGAGAAGCTTTAAGCAATGCAGAAGGTTGTCAGGTTATTGATAAAAGAGAAAATGGAGGTTATAGCACTCCTTTTGAGGCAGCTGGAAATGATGAGACTTACATATCTAGAATTAGAGAGGATAAAACTAAAAAAAATTCTCTTAATTTATGGATTGTTTCAGATAATTTATTAAGAGGTGCTGCACTTAATTCTGTTGAAATTGCAGAAACAATAATTAAATCAAAATAATAAAATGGAAAATAGACCTTTATCACCACATATACAAATTTATAAATGGCATATTTCTTCTTTAGTATCCATTTCACATAGAATTACAGGGATAATTAATTTTTTTGCGATAACTTTAATTTGTATTTGGTTTGCTTTTATGCTTTTAGGAGAGAGTGAATATCAAACTATAAAAATTTTTTTAGAATCTTTTTTGGGGAAATTTATATTAATTGGAATAACTTGGTCTTTTAGTTTTCAAATGTTAAGTGAGATTAGACATTTAATTATGGATTTAGGTTATGGCTTTGAGTTACAAACAACTAAAATCACAGGTTTGCTTGTTATTTTCGGTTCAATTCTTTTAACTATATTAGTTTATATATTTGGAAGAGGAGTCATTTAATGCTACCGGTTACAAAAAAATGGTTGTTTTTAAAATTTAGCTCTTTAATTTTGTTACCTCTAATGCTTTGGTTTATTTTAAGTTTAGTAAATTTTTATGATAAAAGTTATCAAGAAATAGTTGGTTTTTTGACATCTCAACCATCTAAATTTTTAATGGGACTGTTTCTGGTATTTATTTATTTTTTTTCAGCATTAAGTATTAGTGAGGTTTTTGAGGACTATATAAAAGACACGAAAATCAAAAATGCCGCAAACAAAATCTTAAATTTTTTTGCTATAACAATTCCAATTTTAACAATAATTGTTATTTTTAATTTAAATACATGAAAGCCTATAATATCATAGATCATGAGTACGATGTTGTTGTACTTGGAGCAGGTGGCTCAGGATTAAGAGCAGCTGTGGGATTAAGTGAAGCTGGTTTAAAAACAGCCTGTATCTCAAAAGTATTTCCCACAAGAAGTCATACGTCTGCTGCACAGGGTGGAATATCAGCAGCCCTAGGAAATATGGGGGAAGATGATTGGAGATGGCATATGTATGACACTGTAAAAGGTGCAGACTGGTTAGGAGATCAAGATAGCATCGAATATTTATGTAAAGAAGCGCCCAAAGCAGTCTTGGAATTGGAAAAGTATGGTGTTCCTTTTAGTCGAACAGAAGAGGGAAAAATTTATCAAAGACCATTTGGTGGTATGACCAAAAATTATGGAAATGGAATTGTTCAAAGAACTTGTGCAGCTGCAGATAGAACAGGGCATGCAATATTACATACTTTATATGGACAAGCTTTAAAACATAACACAGAATTTTTTATTGAATATTTTGCTTTAGATTTATTAATGAAAGATGGAGAGTGCAAAGGATTAATAGCATGGAATCTTAATGATGGTACAATTCATAGATTTAGAGCGCATACTGTAATTATTGCAACTGGAGGATATGGAAAGGTATACTACTCTGCTACATCAGCTCATACTTGTACAGGTGATGGTAATGCCATGGTCTTAAGAGCAGGACTACCTTTGCAAGATATGGAATTTGTACAATTTCATCCAACAGGTATCTATGGACATGGAACACTTATATCAGAAGGTGTAAGAGGTGAAGGTGGCTATTTAGTAAATTCAAAAGGTGAGAGATTTATGGAAAGGTACGCGCCAAATGCAAAAGATTTAGCGTCAAGAGATGTTGTCAGTCGATCAATGTCTATAGAAATTAATGAAGGAAGAGGTGTAGGTAAAGATCAAGATCATGTTCATTTACATTTAAGTCATTTAGACAAAAGTGTAATTGAAAATCGATTACCAGGTATCACTGAAGCTGCAAGATTGTTTGCAAATGTTGATGTTACTAAAGATCCTATACCTGTAGTTCCTACAGTTCACTATAACATGGGAGGTATTCCAACAAATTATAAAGCAGAAGTGCTAACAATGAATGGTTCTGAAAAAACAGTTCCTGGTTTAATGGCTATAGGTGAAGCAGCATGTGTTTCTGTTCATGGAGCAAACAGACTTGGTTCTAATTCATTAATTGATTTAGTAGTATTTGGAAGAGCAGCTGCAAAAAGAGCAGCTGAACTAGTAAAACCCAGAACACCACATGAAGAAATACCAGAAACTGAAACTCAAAAGTGTTTGGATAGATTTGATAAACTTAGAAATGCTCAAGGGGATAATAGTACTGCAGAGTTAAGACTCTCGATGCAGAAAACAATGCAATCTAAATGTGCAGTATTTAGAACAGAAAAAAATCTTAAACAAGGGGTTGATGAGATAGGCAAAACTTACGATGGAATGAACTCCATTTCTGTTAAGGATAAATCTTTAGTATTTAACACTGATTTAGTAGAAACCTTAGAATTTGATAATTTAATTAGACAAGCGGTAGCAACTGTAGACTCAGCATATCACAGAAAAGAAAGTAGAGGAGCTCACGCAAGAGAAGATTACCCAAAAAGAGATGATGAAAAATTTATGCAACATACTCTTGCATGGTGTGATGGTAAAAATACAAAGATTAGTTATAGACCTGTCCATCAATCAACTTTAACTAATGAAGTGCAATATTTTCCACCTCAAGAACGGGTATATTAATGGTTCAATTGAGTTTACCTAAGAATTCTGAAATTAAAAAAGGTAAATACTTTAAGGACAAAACAGGATCAAAAAATTTAAGAAAAGTAAATATTTATAGATGGGATCCATCCACAGATGAAGGTCCTAGGATAGACACTTATGAAGTTGACATGGATAATTGTCCTTCAAAGGTCTTAGATATTTTAAATAAAATCAAAAATGAAATCGACTCAACTATAACATACAGAAGATCTTGTGCTCATGGTGTATGTGGTTCATGTGCAATGAATATGGGGGGTAAAAATGGCCTTGCTTGCACCACTCCACATGCTGAAATTGAGGGAGATATTGATATTTATCCATTACCTCATTTAAAAGTTAAAAAAGATTTAATTGGTGATTTGGATGGATTGTACAAACAGTATCAATCAATTGAACCATGGTTAAAAAATAATTCAACAAAAGAAACTACAGAAATTTATCAATCCAAAGAAGACAGAGCAAAACTAGATGGTGCTTATGAATGTATTATGTGTGCTTGTTGCTCTACTTCTTGCCCAAGTTATTGGTGGAATGGTGACAAATATTTAGGTCCAGCAGTTTTGTTACAAGCATATAGATGGATTATTGATAGTAGAGATGATGAGCGAAAAGCAAGATTAAAAAAAGTTGCTGATGAATTAAAATTATACAGATGTCATACTATTTTAAATTGTACAAATGCATGTCCTAAAGGCTTGAATCCAGCAAAAGCTATAGCTGAAATAAAAAAAATGTTAGCAACGGCTAATGTTTAAATAGACTATTTGATATTTTTGATCTAAAACACCGTATTCATGAATTTAATAGAACACTTCGTAAACGGTAAAATAATTCCGGGATCTTCAGATAAAAAGGGAAAAGTTTTCAATCCAGCAACTGGTGAACAAGAGTCTGAGGTAAGACTTGCTTCAAGATCTGATTTAGACAGTGCTGTTGAGGTAGCAAAAAAAGCATTTGAAACTTGGTCCTTAAAACCTGCTCTTCAAAGAGCTAGAATAATATTTAAATTTAAAGAATTAATTGAAAAAAATTCTGATGAATTAACCAAGTTAATAGTTTCAGAGCATGGAAAGGTTTATGAAGATGCAAGAGGTTCTTTAACTAGAGGACTTGAAGTAGTGGAATTTGCTTGCGGAATTCCACATTTATTAAAAGGTGAGTTTTCCGAAAATGTTGGCACTAATGTTGATAGTTGGTCAATGAGACAACCTTTAGGAGTTGTTGCAGGTATCACACCTTTTAACTTTCCAGCAATGGTTCCAATGTGGATGTTTCCAATAGCAATAGCATGTGGAAATACTTTTATTCTTAAACCATCAGAAAAAGACCCATCTTGTGGTCTAAGATTGGCTGAACTTCTATCTGAGGCTGGTCTTCCAGATGGAGTGTTTAATGTAATAAATGGTGATAAAGAAGCTGTAGATGCAATTTTAGAAAATAAAGATATTAAAGCTGTTAGTTTTGTTGGATCTACTCCTATTGCAAAATATATTTATGAAAATTCAGCTAAAAATGAAAAGAGAGTTCAAGCTTTAGGTGGAGCAAAAAATCATTTAGTTGTTATGCCAGATTGTGATTTGGATGGTGCTGTAAATGGATTAATGGGCGCTGCTTATGGTTCAGCTGGAGAAAGATGTATGGCTCAATCAGTTGCTGTTGCAGTTGGAGATATTGGAGATGAGCTTGTATCAAGATTATCAAAAAAAGCTGAGGCGTTAAAAGTGGGTCCTGGAATGGATAAAACTTCAGAAATGGGACCTTTAGTTACAAAAGAACATTTAGAAAAAGTTACAAATTATGTTGATTTAGGTGTTAAGGAAGGTGCAAAGCTAGTGGTTGATGGTAGAGGTTTAAAACTACAAGGTTATGAAAATGGTTTCTATATTGGTGGATGTTTATTTGATCATGTAAATAAGGATATGAGAATTTATAAAGAAGAAATATTCGGTCCAGTTTTATCAGTTATTCGAGTGAAAACTTTTGAGGAAGCTGCAAAATTAATTAACGACCATGAGTACGGAAATGGAGTTAGTATTTATACAAGAGACGGTGATGCAGGCAGAACTTTTGCAAGCAAAATTCAAGTAGGTATGGTTGGTATTAATGTACCTATCCCGGTGCCTATGGCATTTCATAGTTTTGGTGGTTGGAAAAGATCTTTGTTTGGAGATAGTGGAATGCATGGTATGGAAGGAATAAAATTTTACACTAAACTTAAAACAGTAACATCTAGATGGCCTTCAGGTGTCCGATCAAATGCGGAATTTGTTATGCCAACAATGAAATAAAGGAAATAGATGACAAAAATATCTTTAATTGGTGCAGGCCAAATAGGTGGAACTCTTGCACATTTGATAGGAACAAAAGAATTAGTAAATGAAGTGGTTTTATTTGATGTAGCTAGTGGTATTGCAAAAGGTAAAGCATTAGATATTGCACAATCTTCATCTATAGATGGTTTCAATGTTAGGTTTTCAGGAACTGATAACTATGAAAGCATAAAAGATTCAGATGTAATTATAATTACAGCTGGCGTTCCAAGAAAGCCTGGCATGAGTCGAGATGATCTCCTTGGAATAAATTTAAAAATCATTAAACAAGTTGCTGAAGGTGTAAAGAAAAATGCTCCTAATGCTTTTGTGATCTGTATCACCAATCCTTTAGATGTTATGGTTATGGCATTTCAAAAATTTTCAGGTTTGCCATCAAATAAAGTAGTTGGTATGGCAGGTATTTTAGATAGTTCGAGATTTAAATTATTTTTATCATTAGAACTAAATGTGCCTGTAAGAGAAATTGAGGCAATGGTTATGGGTGGTCATGGTGACACCATGGTCCCTATGCCAAGATTTACAAAAATTTCAGGTAAACCTTTGTTAGATCTTGTAAAGGATGGAAAGATTTCATCAGAAAGGGTTGAGGAAATTAATCAAAGAACAAGAGATGGCGGTGCTGAAATAGTTAAATATTTAGAAAAAGGATCAGCCTTTTATGCACCAGCAGCTTCAGGTGTTCAAATGGCAGAAGCATATTTGAATGATCAGAAAAAATTATTACCCTGCGCTGTACAATTAAATGGAGAATATGGTGTGAAAAATGTTTATGCAGGTGTTCCTGTTGTCATCGGAAAAAATGGTGTAGAAAAAATTGAAGAGATTGATTTAGATGAAAAAGAAAAAAAAGAATTTATGCATTCAATAGATGCTGTAAAAGCTTTATGGGAAGCTGCATCTAAAATAGATCCTGATTTATCTAAATAATAATGAATATTCACGAGCATCAAGCTAAACAAATATTGAAAAAATATGGAGCTGTAGTTCCTGAAGGAGTATTTGCGCTTAATGTTGATGAACTTATTCAAAAAGCAAAAGCACTTAAAACTGAGAAATATGTTCTTAAAGCACAAATTCATGCGGGTGGTAGAGGAAAGGCTGGTGGTGTTAAAATTTTAAACTCTATTGAGGAACTAACAGTAGCAGCTAAAGAATTGCTAGGAAAAATACTTGTAACTCATCAAACTGGTCCTGAAGGTAGAGAGGTAAAAAGATTATACGTAGAAGAATCTTCAAGTATAGATAAAGAATTTTATTTATCGTGTTTAGTAGATAGGGCAAGTTCTAAAATTGCATTTATATCAAGTGATCAAGGTGGAATGGATATTGAAGAGGTTGCTAGCAGTTCACCTGAAAAAATTATAACTACAAAAGTTGATATGGGTGATGAAATTTCTGACTCAGATTGTGAGAAGATAGTTAAAATTTTTAATTTAAATGAAGAAGCAAAAAAACAAGCAATAACATTAATTAAATCAATATATAAAATGTTTGTCAGCACAGATGCAAACATGGTTGAAGTAAATCCATTGATTTTGACAAAAGAGGAAAAAATTGTTTGTTTAGATGCAAAAGTTAATTTTGACTCAAATGCATTATTTAGACATCCAGAAATTGTTGAACTAAGAGATTTAAATGAGGAAGATTCTACAGAGATAGAAGCTAGCAAGCATGATCTTGCATATATCAAGCTAGATGGAAGTATCGGTTGTATGGTAAATGGAGCAGGATTGGCGATGGCAACAATGGATATAATTAAATTGTATGGTAAAGAGCCAGCAAATTTTTTAGATGTAGGTGGTGGTGCATCTAAAGAAAAAGTATCCGCTGCATTAAAGATAATTCTTTCAGATAAAAATGTTAAAGGTATTTTAATTAATATTTTTGGAGGAATTATGAGATGTGATGTACTTGCTCAAGGAGTAGTTGATGCAGCTAAAGAAATTAATATTAGTGTACCTTTAGTTGTAAGATTAGCAGGTACAAATTTCAAGGAAGGAAAAAAAATTCTTGATAATTCTGGATTAAAATTAATTTCTGCAGAAAATTTAGATGATGCTGCTAAGAAAATTGTTAAGGCGATAAAATAAAATGTCAGTTTTGGTAAACAAAAATACTAAAGTAATTTGTCAGGGATTTACTGGTTCACACGGAACATTTCATTCAGAGCAGGCTATAAAATATGGAACCAATCTTGTTGGTGGAGTTACGCCAAAGAAAGGTGGACAAATACATTTAGACAGACCAGTTTTTAATAGCGTTTTAGAGGCAAAAAATGAAGTAGGAGCAGATGCAACTATGATTTATGTACCTGCTAAATTTGCAGCAGCAGCAATCATTGAGGCTATCGATGCATCAATTGAACTTATTGTTTGTATAACTGAAGGAATTCCAATTCAGGATATGCTTAAAGTGAGACAAAAATTAAGTGGCTCTAATAGCAGATTAATTGGACCTAATTGTCCAGGAATAATTACACCAGATGAATGTAAAATTGGGATTATGCCGGGAAGTATTCACAAAAGAGGAAGTGTTGGAATTGTATCAAGGTCAGGAACATTGACATATGAAGCAGTAGCCCAAACAACTGAAAATGGACTTGGTCAATCAACTTGTATTGGTATTGGTGGTGATCCTATTAATGGAACAAATTTTATAGATTGTTTAGATTTATTTTTAAATGATGATGAAACAGAGTCTATTTTAATGATTGGTGAAATTGGAGGAACAGCCGAAGAAGAAGCAGCTGACTTTATAAAAAATCATAAGATTAAAAAACCAATAGTTGGATTTATCGCTGGACTTACTGCTCCTACAGGAAGGAGAATGGGGCATGCTGGTGCCATTATATCAGGTGGCAAAGGTGGAGCTGAAGATAAAATAAAAAAAATGGAAGAATGTGGTATTATAGTTGCTAAATCACCATCAATTATTGGAAAAACTTTATTTGATAAACTGTCTAATTGAAAAATAATATCAGAGAGATATATTAAATAAATAAGATGTCTTCATCAAAAAATCTCGACTTCAAAAAAACTTCATTTTTAAATAAATCTAATAGTGCATTTATAGAAGAAATGTATTTAAAGTTTGTTAATAAAGATGCTGATCTTCCAGAAAGTTGGGCAAATTATTTTGAGGGAATTGGTGAAGAATTAAATGTTATAGCAAAAGAAATTAATGGTCCATCATGGGGACCTACTAAAAAAAAGATCAATATTGATGAATTGCAAAAAAAAATAGAAGAACAAGATAAAAATGATTTTGATAATGTCAAATTAGACACTTCAGAAAAATTTAATTTTCAATTACTTGCCGATTCAAATAAAGACTCTATTAGTGCTGTAGCTTTAATTCGAGCATATAGACTAAGAGGACATTTACTAGCAGACCTTGATCCATTAGAAATGAGAGAGTCTGAGTATTTAGACGAACTTCATCCAGATTTTTATGGTTTTAAAAAAGAAAATTACGACAAAAAGATATTTCTTAATGGAGTAATTAATCGTAAGTATGCAAATATAAGAGAAATACTTAAATTTATGAAAAAGACCTATTGTGGAAAAATAGGTTATGAGTTTATGCATATTTCAAATCCTGATGAAAGAAAGTGGTTTAGAGATAGAATAGAGCAAGATAAAAATGCACTTCAATTTACTAAAAACGGAAAAGAGGCAATTCTAAATAAATTAGTACAGGCGGAAGGTTTTGAAAAATTTTTAGCCAATAAATATGTGGGTACAAAAAGATTTGGCTTGGATGGTGGAGAAAGTTTGATACCTGCACTTGAACAAATTATAAAAATTGGTGGTCAGAATAATATTAAAGAAGTTAAAATAGGAATGTCTCACAGAGGTAGACTTAATGTTTTAGCAAATGTTTTACAAAAGTCTTACAAGAAAATTTTTAATGAATTTGCAGGTGAATTTAGTTCTGATACTGAGGATAGTGCTGGAGATGTGAAATATCATCTTGGAGCATCATCAGACAGAGAGTTTGATGGAAATTCAGTTCACGTAAGTTTGACGGATAACCCTTCTCACTTAGAGGCTGTTAATCCAGTTGTTTTGGGGCAGACAAGAGCTAAACAATTTTTTCACAAAGACAGAGATAGAAATAAAGTTATACCTATCCTTATTCATGGAGATGCAGCATTTGCAGGTCAAGGTGTTGTAGCTGAATGTTTTGCAATGTCTGGTTTACCCGGACATAATACTGGAGGAACGATTCACATTATTGTTAATAATCAGATAGGATTTACTACTAGTCCAAGATTTGCAAGGTCCTCTCCTTATCCATCTGATGTTGCAAAAATGGTAGAGGCACCGATTCTTCATGTTAATGGAGATGATCCAGAAGCTGTTGTTTATGCAACTAGAATAGCAACAGAATTTAGATTAAAATTTAACAGAGACGTAGTAGTAGATTTAATATGTTATAGAAGGTTTGGACATAATGAGGGAGATGAGCCATCATTCACTCAACCTTTGATGTATAAAAAAATTAGATCACATCCAAGTGTTTATAAAATTTACGGAAATAAACTTGTAAACGAAAATTCTATAACACAGGAATTATTAAATCAAAATGTCAAATCATTTAAAGATTTACTTGATAAGCAATACAAGAGTGCAAAAGACTACAAACCTAAGATAGAATGGTTTGAAGGAACATGGTCTAGATATAAACCTGAAAGAGGAAAAGATAAAAGAGGAATAACAGGTTATGAGGAAGATAAATTAAAATTTATATCAAAAAAAATAAATACTATTCCTGAAGAAAAAAATATTCACAAAACTATCACTAAAATATTTAATGCTAGAAAAGAAAATATTCAGAAAGGAACTAGAATTGATTGGTCCTCAGCAGAGGCTCTAGCATTTGGATCTTTGCTTGAGGAAGGATATCCTGTAAGACTTGTAGGACAAGACTCTGGTAGAGGAACCTTCAGTCAAAGGCACTCTGTACTAAGAAATCAAACAGATAATTCGAGATATGTTCCTTTAAATAATATTTCAGATAATCAAAAACAATTTGAAATAGTAGATAGTTTTTTATCTGAACTTGCAGTTTTGGGATTTGAATACGGTTACAGTCTTGTAGAGCCAAACACTCTTACTCTTTGGGAGGCTCAATTCGGTGACTTTGCAAATGGTGCTCAAGTGGTAATTGATCAATTTATTGCTTCTGGTGAGAGAAAATGGAATAGAGCATCTGGAATAGTAATGTTATTGCCGCATGGATATGAAGGTCAAGGTCCAGAGCATTCGTCAGCAAGACTAGAAAGATTCTTACAACTTTGCTCAAATGATAATATGCAAGTAATGAACTGCACAACACCCGCAAATTATTTTCATGCTCTGAGAAGACAAATGCATAGGAGTTTCAGAAAGCCGTTGGTCATAATGACACCAAAATCACTATTAAGAAATAAATATTGTGTTTCAAATTTAGAGGATTTTAATAAAAAAAACACTTTCCATAGGGTATTGTGGGATCACGCCATCGATCCTAAGTCCAAAGGATTTGTTAAGTTAAAAGATAGCTCTAAGATTAAAAAAGTAATTCTTTGTTCTGGAAAAGTATATTTTGATTTATTAGATGCCAGAGAAAAGCTCAAAAAAGATGATGTTGTGATGTATAGAATTGAACAATTGTATCCTTTTCCTGCAAAAGCATTGGTTAATGAATTAAAACCATATGCTAAAAATGCAAAATTTTTCTGGTGTCAAGAAGAGCCAAAAAATATGGGAGCATGGTTTTCTGTGAGGGACTATATCCAATGGACATTAGACACTATTAAGGCTAATAATAACAAAATTTCTTATATAGGAAGAAGCCCAGATGCAACTCCAGCAACAGGATATGCTAAAAGGCATAATTCTCAACAACAAGAAATAATTAAAAAAGTATTTGAATAATTATAATGAGTGAAAAAATTTTAGTTCCAGTTCTAGGAGAAAGTATAACAGAAGCAACTGTTGCAAAATGGCTTAAAAATCCAGGTGATAACGTTGAAGCAGATGAGCCAATTGTAGAACTCGAGACAGATAAAGTAAATTTAGAGGTTCCATCGCCAATTTCTGGAGTATTAACTGAGATAAATTCACAAGATGGTTCTGTAGTTGAAGTTGGTGCATTATTAGGATCTGTATCTGAAGAAGGCGGGTCAGTAAAAACTACATCAGTCAAGAAGGAAGAAATTAAAAAAAATCAAGAAGTCGTTAATGAAAGTAATGTAATAAAATTAGACGCTAGCAAAAAAGAACCAAAGATATTTGAAGAAAAAAAAATCCAAAAACCTAAATCAAAACCACTTGTTTTAACTGAGGAAATCAAATCAGAAGTTGCCATAAAAAGAGATACAAATCAAACCTTGTCTCCAGCAGTGAGAAAAATTGTTGTTGAAAATGAAATAGATATTAATTCAATTCAAGGTTCTGGAAAAGATGGAAGAGTTTTAAAAGGCGATCTAATAAGTCAGATGGGAGCAAATCCAAAACCATCTGAAAGAAAAATTCAATATGGTGAAGAAGAACGAATTAAAATGACTATGTTGAGACAGACTATTGCAAAAAGATTAAAGCAAGCTCAAGAGAATGCCGCTCTTTTAACAACATTTAATGAAGTTGATATGAGTAGCGTAATGGAAATGAGGAAAGAAAATCAAGAGGATTTCCAATCTCGTTATGGAATAAAATTAGGATTTATGTCTTTCTTTGTAAAAGCATGTGTAGTTGCTTTAAAAAATTTCCCTGCAGTAAATGCTGAAATAGACGGAGATGAGATTATCTATAAAAACTATTACAATATTAGCTTTGCTGTCGGAACAGATAAGGGTTTGGTTGTTCCAGTTTTAAGAAATGCAGATGAATTATCCTTTGCTGACATTGAAAAAAATATTAAAGAAATTTCAGAAAAAGCTCGAGATGGAAAGCTAACGATTGAAGATCTTCAGGGAGGAACATTTACAATAAGTAATGGAGGTGTGTATGGGTCTATGCTTTCAACCCCAATACTAAATTTACCACAATCTGGAGTGTTGGGCATGCATAATATAGTGGAAAGACCAGTTGTTGTAGACGGGGAAATCAAAATAAGACCAATTATGTACTTAGCATTATCATATGATCACAGAATTATTGATGGAAAAGAGTCTGTATCTTTCCTTAAAATGATTAAAGAAAACTTAGAAGACCCTAGAAGGTTGTTTTTAGATATTTAAATGTCAGAAAAATTTCAAGCTGTTGTTATTGGAGGTGGACCGGGTGGTTATGTTTGTGCGATCAGACTTGCTCAATTAGGATTAAAAACCGCGTGTATAGAATCTAGAGGGTCTTTAGGAGGCACTTGTTTAAATATTGGCTGCATCCCATCAAAAAGCTTACTTAATTTGTCTGAAGAATTTCATAAAGTAAAAAGTTTGGCAAACAAAGGTATTGAAGTCGGTGAAGTAAAATTAAATTTAGACAAAATGATGAAAAGTAAAGATAAAGCTGTAACCGTTCTTACAAAAGGTGTTGAGTTTCTTTTGAAAAAAAATAAAGTTACTTACTTTAAAGGACACGGAAGTTTTAAATCTAAAAATGAAATTTTAATAAAGGATGATAAAAATAAAGAAAACATTATCCAAACAGAAAAAACAGTTATTGCAACAGGATCAGTTCCAGTTTCGTTACCAGGAATAGAAATAGATGAGAAAACAATTGTCTCATCAACAGGTGCTTTAAAGTTAGAAAAGGTACCTAAGAAAATGGTTGTAGTAGGAGGAGGCTACATAGGATTGGAGATGGGATCTGTATGGTCAAGACTTGGAGCAGAGGTGCAAGTTGTTGAATTTCTCGATCATATTACACCTGGAATGGATAAAGAAATCTCCTCAGAATTTATGAAAATTTTAAAAAAACAGGGAATGAAATTTAATATGCAAAATAAAGTTGAAACAATTAAAAAAAATGCATCAGGTGCAGTGGTTTCAACAATAGATAAAGATGGTAATAAAAATAATTTTGACTGTGATGTTGTTTTAATTTCTGTTGGCAGAAAACCTAATACAGATGGTTTAAATTTAGAGTCTGTAGGATTAGATCTTGATGAAAGAAATAGAATTAAAACTGATAAAAGTTTTAAGACGAACGTTGAAAATATTTATGCAATAGGTGATGTAATTGTTGGTCCAATGCTTGCACATAAAGCAGAGGATGAAGGTATAGCAGTTGCAGAAAATATAGTTGGTCAATCCGGGCATGTAAATTATGATACAATCCCAGGAGTTATTTATACAACACCAGAGGTAGCATCAATTGGTAAAACAGAAGAGCAATTAAAAGAATTAAATAAAAAATATAAAGTAGGGAAATTTTCATTTATGGCTAATTCAAGAGCTAAGGCTATAGATGATGCAGAAGGTTTTGTTAAAATTTTAGCTGATGAGCAAACTGACAAAGTATTAGGTGCACATATAATTGGACCCCATGCAGGAGAGTTAATTGCAGAGATTGGCGTTGCTATGGAATTTGGAGCAAGTGCAGAGGATATAGCTAGAACTTGTCATGCCCATCCAACTTTTTCTGAAGCAGTTAAAGAAGCAGCGTTATCTGTTGATAAAAGGGCAATACACTCTTAATTATCTATTTTTATAATATAAAATTTATTTTATTCTGTATTAATTAAGAAACAAAAATATGTTTTTTAATTTTAACTTAAATTAAGGTAAAATTTTGATTTATCGTTCTGAAATTGATGGTTTGAGAGCCTTGGCTGTTTGCTCTGTAGTCATTTATCATTTTTTTCCAAACATTTTACCAAATGGATATCTTGGCGTAGATATTTTTTTTATAATTTCAGGTTATTTAATTACTCAAAACATACTAAGAATCAAAGGTAATTTTGTAGAGAAATTAAAATACTTTTATGAAAGAAGATTTAAACGTTTATTTCCTGCACTTTTTGTCTTCCTGTCAATTACTGCCTTAGGATTAATATTTATATTAATTAATTCAGACTATGAAAATTTCATTTCATCTTTATTTGCAGCAAAAACTTTTTGGGCAAATATTTATTTTTGGAGAGATGGAGGGTATTTTGGAGGTAATGACCAATTAAAACCATTGCTTCATACTTGGTCATTATCAGTTGAGGAACAATTCTATATTTTTTATCCAAGTTTTTTAATTTTCTTATTTTGGGTTAGAAAAAAAATAGGTTTACCAATAATTATATTTGTAGGTATCCTAACGTCACTAAGTTTTTTCGTATGGATTTTTCTGAATCAAATTGGTGGTGAAACTCCAGCATTTTTTTTATTACCAACAAGAATTTGGCAATTTGGACTTGGTAGTTTTTTTGCTATTTTACACTTAAAAGAATATTCAAATTTTTCTACAAATAGTCAAATTATATCAATTATTTCTTTTGTTTTAATTTTGATTGGACTATTAATTAAATTCGATAACCAGATTTTAACTTTAATTGTTAGTTTTGGTACTGTACTGTTTTTATTTTTTACTCTAAATAAAAAAAATTTTATTATTATAGCTCTTAAAAGTTTTTTGTTTACTTACATTGGAAAAATTTCTTATTCTGTTTACTTATATCATTGGCCGGTCGCTGTAATTTTACTTTATTATTATGTAAAAGAGCCTCCGTTATTAATATCATTACTAGGGATTTTTATTAGTTTTTTCTTTGGTCTATTGTCATATAGGTTTGTAGAGGTTCCATTCAGATATCAATTCAAATTTAAAAGTTCAGTGATATTAGTTTTTACATGTGCATTAATTAGTTTTTCGATTTTTAAATTCCAAAATAGTTATAATAAACTGAATGATTTAGATAATTGGGCTGAAACAACTGGAACAAATTATAGATGCCCAATTTCATCTTATTTTCCATATGGCACACAAAGAGCTTGTTTACTTGGAGAAGGAGACATAAATAAGAAAAATAAAATTATTTTACTTGGAAATTCTCATGCTCAGATGTATGCGCCATTATTTTCTGAGAGTCTAAAAGAAACAGGTGTAGGTGGTATCTTGGTCCCTTTGAATGATTGCCTACCAACAACATCGATTAATGTAAATTTAAATTGTTTTAAATATGCAAAAAAAAATTTACAAACAATAATGAAAGATCAAGATTATAATCATATATTTATTTCAATGACTTGGTATAATTCTAAATATAAGAATGAGAATGGAAAAGAAGTTGAGCCAAAATTACTTGTTAATTCTGTAATCAATTTGATAAATCAAATTAAATCTAGTGGTAAAGAAGTTTATTTAATTTCACCCATTCATATTCCTAATCAGGAATTATCAAGTGAATTACCAAGAAAACTTAAATTTAATTGGTTAACAAAAGAAGAAATTTTTAAACAAACACTCGAAGATAGAGAAAAATATGATCAAAAATTTGAAAATTTTAATTTAAAGTTTGAAAAAATTTTAGGAGAAAATTACATAAAAGTTTATAATGATTTATGTGATTTAAAAAATTGTTATTTTGTAAAAGATAATGTTATGTATTTTTCTGATGCCTCACACTTATCTCAAAAAATTATGAAAAAATTAATCTCTTCTAAAAAGCAAATTATAAATGTTTTGGAAAGACTGGAATAGGTTGTCTATTGAGATCAGAATTTATTACACATGAAGTATCCAGTATTATTACCAAATATTTTTGATTATCCTTTTACATATGAATCTAATATCAATCTTAGATTAGGTGATTATGTTTTAGTACCTTTTGGAAAATCGAATATTACTGGTGTTGTGTGGGACGAGTTTGAAAAAAATAGTAATAAAAAATTTCAAATAAAAAAAATAATAAAGAAGTTGGATGTTGTTCCGTTAAAAAAAAAAACAATAAACTTTTTGAATTGGTTTGCAGATTATAATCTTGTACCAAAGGGTATGGCATTAAAGTTAGTACTCTTAAGTAATAATGCTATAGAGAATAAAGAAATTCAACTTTATGAAATTTTCAATAGAAAAATTAAAAAAAACTCAATCAAACTATCTTATGACCAAAATAAATCCTTAGAACAAATGAAAATTAAAAATAAAAAATTTAGAGTTCATGTTTTACAAGGAACGACTGGATCAGGCAAAACCTTAGTTTATTTTGAGGCTATAAAACCATTGATAGAGAGGGGTTTTCAGGGATTAATTTTGTTGCCAGAAATAGGTCTAACCAGTCAGTTTGAACAAAAATTTTTAGAATATTTTGGTTTTAGTCCTGCAATCTGGCACTCAGGTATTTCAAAAAAAAAAAAAGAATTAATTTGGAGCGGTGTTTCTAACGGTAAAATAAAAATAATTATTGGTGCCAGGTCTTCATTATTTTTACCATTTAAAAATTTGGGTATGATAATTGTTGATGAGGAACATGATCAATCATTTAAACAAGATGAAGGCATAACATATAATGCTCGTGATATGGCAATTTCTAGAGCATCTTTTGAAAATATTCCAATCAATTTGATCACTGCCGTTCCTTCTATAGAAACTTTTGAAAATATAAAAAAAGGTAAATATGAGGTTTCTAGATTAAACGAAAGATATCAAAACGCAGCTTTACCTAATTATGAAATTATTAATTTAAATAATACAAAACTTGAAAAACAATCATGGTTATCAAATAAAATTATTGAAAAAGTTAATTTACATTTAGAAAAAAAAGATCAAGTTTTGTTTTTTTTAAACAGAAGAGGTTTTTCTCCAAATGCTCTATGCAATAAGTGTTTTACAAGTTTTACATGTCCAAATTGTAGTATAAATTTAGTTTATCATAAAAATAAAAATAATTTATTATGCCATTATTGTGGTTATAAATCTGATCTTAAAAGAAACTGTATAATAGAAGGCAATTGTGAATTTATTTTTAGTGGCCCTGGTGTTGAGAGAATCTCAGAAGAGGTAAAAAGAAAATTTCCTGGAAAAAAAATAGAGATTTTTTCAAGTGACACAATGAATAAAAAAGATTCTAAAGAAAAAATAGATAAAATTATCAATAATGAAACACATATTTTAGTTGGAACTCAATTAATTTCAAAAGGTTTTCATTTTCCTAGCTTAAATTGTATTGTAGTTGTTGATATTGATCTTTCATCTCAAGGACACGATTTAAGAGGTGCAGAAAAAAATTTGCAGCTTTATCATCAACTTTCAGGACGTGCAGGAAGAACAGGAAAACCAGCAACAGTATATTTTCAAACTTATGAAAATAATACTAAAATGATTTCAGAAATTACAAGTAAAAATCCAGATATTTTTTTAGAGAGAGAACTGGAGATAAGAAAAAAAAATAAGTTACCCCCATTTCAAAGATTTATTTCTTTAATCTTAATGGGAGATAATGAAATAAAATTAGAAAAAGAAGCTATTAATTTTAAAAATTTTATTGAAAATAAAATTGAAGGAAAGATACTAGGTCCAGTGAATGCCCCATTATTTAGATTAAATAGAAAATTTAGAATTAGATTTTTAATTAGAGGCTTAAAATCCATGAAACTACAAAGCTCCCTTGCCAAAGTTATTTCAAAATATAAATTTTCTTCTGGAATAAAACTTTCAGTTGATGTTGACCCAATTAACTTCAATTAACCACAAAAAAGAGGCCCTTTTTACGAATCCGCTACTTGAAGACATAAGGGTCATATGCTATTTAGGGCGTGATTTTTAAATAATCTTCAACATTATAGAGGAACTAAGTTGAGTAAAGATACCGGATTTTCAATAACTTCAGCTGAAAGGTATTCTCTTGCGCTTTTTGAACTTTCAGAGGAAAACAACCTTTTAAGTCAGATCGAAGATCAGTCTTCAGCTATTCTTAATTTAATTGAGAAAAGTGAAGATTTTTCAAATTTTATTAAAGATCCAACTACTAGCCAAGAAGATTTATTAAAAGTAATTAATACAATATCTGAGAATAATAAATTTCATTCCTTATTTAAAAATTTTTTAAGTTTCTTAATTCAAAAAAGACGTTTCTTTTTTATTGAGCGTATCCTTAAAAGCTTTATTGAAATTTGTTCTAGAAAAAGAGGTGAACTTAAGGCAGAATTAAAATCAGCAAAACAATTATCTAATGAAGAAATTGCAAAAATTACAGAGGAGTTAACAAAAAATTTCAGCTCAAAAATAAAATTAAACTACAAACATGATGAAAGTTTAATAGGAGGTTTGGTAGTACAAGTAGGAAGTACTATGGTCGATACCTCAATTAAAAATAAATTACAACAAATCGAAAATAGAATGATAGAGGCATAAATGGAAATAAATCCTTCAGAAGTTACAAAAATATTAAAAGAACAAATTAAAAATTTTGGTGATAAAGCAGAAGTCACAGAAGTTGGTCAAGTTTTATCAGTTGGAGATGGGATTGCTAGGATTTATGGTTTGGATAATGTTCAGGCCGGTGAAATGGTAGAGTTTGCAGATGGTTCAAAAGGTATGGCTCTAAACTTAGAAAGTGAAAATGTTGGTGTCGTAATTTTTGGTGATGACAGAAATGTTAAAGAAGGAGATGTAGTAAAAAGAACTGGTAATATTGTTGATACTCCAGTTGGAAAAGAATTATTAGGAAGAGTAGTGGATGGTTTAGGAAATCCTATTGACGGAAAAGGACCATTAGATAAAGGAATTAAAAAAAGCAGGGTTGAAGTAAAAGCTCCTGGTATTATTCCTCGACAATCTGTAAGTGAACCAATGCAAACTGGTCTTAAATCAATCGATAGTCTAGTTCCGATTGGAAGAGGACAAAGGGAATTAATTATTGGTGATAGACAAACTGGTAAAACAGCAGTTGCAGTAGATGCGATTATTAATCAAAAAAAAATCAATGAATCTGGAGATGAAAAACAAAAACTTTATTGTATATACGTTGCAGTTGGACAAAAAAGATCAACAGTTAGACAAATTCAAAAAACATTAGAAGAAGCAGGAGCTATGGAGTACACCACAATCGTTGCTGCTACTGCATCTGACTCTGCTCCTTTACAATTCTTAGCACCATACACAGGTTGTGCTATGGGTGAGTATTTTAGAGATAGTGGAATGCATGCGTTAATAATTTATGATGATTTGTCTAAACAAGCAGTTGCTTATAGACAAATGTCATTGCTATTAAGAAGACCTCCAGGACGTGAGGCTTATCCTGGAGATGTATTTTATCTTCATAGTAGATTACTTGAAAGAGCAGCAAAATTAAGTGATGAACATGGTGGTGGATCACTTACTGCACTGCCAATTATTGAAACACAAGGTGGAGACGTATCAGCGTTCATTCCAACTAACGTAATTTCGATTACAGACGGACAAATTTTCCTTGAAACAGAATTATTTAATCAAGGTATAAGACCTGCAATTAACGTAGGTTTATCAGTATCTAGGGTTGGTTCATCAGCTCAAACAAAAGCGATGAAAAAAGTTTCTGGTTCAATGAAATTAGAGCTAGCGCAATACAGAGAAATGGCAGCTTTTGCTCAATTTGGATCTGATTTAGATGCATCTACCCAGCAACTTTTGAATAGAGGCTCTAAGTTAACTGAACTTTTAAAACAAAAACAATATTCTCCTATGACTGTTGCAGAACAAGTTATTTCAGTATTTTGTGGAGTAAAAGGTTATTTGGATGATATTGATTTAAAAGATGTTGCTGAATTTGAGAGCAAGATTATTGAAAAATGTAAATCAGATAAGCCTGAAATTATCGAGTCAATTTTAAGTTCAGGAAAACTTGAGGAAGATAAAGAAAAATTACTTGTTGAGGTAATAACTCAATTAAAAGGAAATTTTAAATCTTAATAATTTATGGCAAGTTTAGACGACCTAAAAAAAAGAATAGCTAGTGTAAAGTCTACACAGAAGATTACTAAAGCTATGAAAATGGTTGCTGCAGCTAAATTAAGAAGAGCTCAAGAAAGTGCTGAGAAGGGAAGACCTTATTCTGAAAAAATGAATAATGTTATTTTAAATTTATCAAACGGTATATCTGATAAAGAAAATGCACCAAAGTTATTGTCAGGTACTGGTCAGGAAAAAACTCATCTTTGTGTGGTGATGACTTCTGATAGAGGTTTATGTGGAGGATTTAATTCTAATATTATTAAAAAAGCTAAAAGTTATTTTGCAAAAATTTTGGATGAAGGTAAGGAAATTAAAATTATTACAGTAGGCTCAAAGGGAAATGATCAACTAAAAAGAGTTTATGGTAACAAAATAATTGAAAATATTTCTTTCAAAGAGTCTAAAAACGCAAATTATTTCGATGCTGACAAAGTTGGGAAAATGGTAATTGAAAAATTCGAAGTAGGTGAATTCGATGTTTGTACAATTTTTTATAACCAATTTAAAAATGTAATTACTCAAATTCCTCAAGCACAGCAAATTATCCCTTTAAATAATGAGGGAGAAGAAAGCAGCTTAGAAGAAAGTTATGAATTTGAACCAGATGAAGATGAAATTTTAAGTAATTTATTGCCAAAGAATATTTCTACGCAAATATTTAAAGCAATGTTAGAGAATTCAGCTAGCGAGCAAGGGTCTAGAATGAGTGCAATGGATAATGCAACCCGAAACGCAGGTGAAATGGTTGACAAACTTACTATCGAATATAATAGAAGTCGTCAGGCAGCAATTACAAAAGAACTAATAGAAATCATATCAGGAGCGGAAAGTTTATAATTATGAGCAAAGGAATAATCACACAAGTTATTGGAGCGGTAGTAGACGTGAAATTTGATGGTGAACTACCAGAAATTTTAACAGCATTGGAATGTAAAAATGGTGATAACAGACTAGTTTTAGAGGTAGCACAACACTTAGGAGAAACCACTGTTAGAACAATTGCTATGGATGCTACTGAAGGACTAAAAAGAGGTGATGAAGTTATTAATACTAATGCTCCTATTCAAGTTCCAGTTGGACCTGAAACACTTGGAAGAATTATAAATGTAATTGGCGAGCCAATAGATGAAAGAGGTGAGGTTAAGACTAAAGAAAGTTGGCCAATTCATAGAGCTGCACCTGAATTTAATGATCAATCAACAGAAACTGAAATACTTGTAACAGGTATTAAAGTTATTGATTTGCTTGCACCTTATGCAAAAGGTGGAAAGATTGGATTATTTGGTGGAGCAGGAGTAGGAAAAACAGTTTTAATTATGGAATTAATTAATAACGTTGCAAAAGCTCATGGTGGTTTTTCAGTTTTCGCGGGAGTTGGAGAGAGAACTAGAGAAGGAAATGACCTTTATCATGAAATGATTGAATCTGGAGTAATTAAAAAAGAAGGAGCCGGTTCAAAAGCGGCTCTAGTTTATGGACAGATGAATGAACCTCCTGGAGCGAGAGCAAGAGTTGCACTTACAGGGCTAACTGTTGCTGAATACTTTAGAGATCAAGAAGGTCAGGACGTACTTTTCTTCGTAGATAATATTTTTAGGTTTACTCAAGCAGGATCAGAGGTTTCGGCTTTGTTAGGAAGAATTCCATCTGCTGTTGGATATCAACCGACATTAGCTACTGATATGGGTAACCTACAAGAAAGAATTACGACTACAAACAAAGGGTCAATTACATCTGTACAAGCAATTTATGTACCTGCTGATGATTTAACAGACCCTGCTCCAGCCACATCGTTTGCTCACTTGGATGCAACGACTGTACTTTCAAGACAAATTGCAGAAATTGGTATTTATCCTGCAGTAGATCCACTTGATTCTACATCAAGAATTTTGGATCCAAGAATTGTTGGAGATGAGCATTATAGAGTAGCAAGAGATGTTCAAAGAATACTACAATCATATAAATCATTACAAGATATTATAGCTATTCTTGGTATGGACGAGTTATCAGAAGAAGATAAACTAGTTGTAGCAAGAGCTAGAAAAATCCAGAGATTTTTATCTCAACCATTCTTTGTTGCAGAAGTATTTACTGGTTCTCCAGGAAAACTTGTTGATCTAGACTCAACGATCAAAGGTTTTGATGCAATCTGCAAAGGTGAGTATGATCACTTACCTGAAGCTGCTTTTTATATGGTCGGAACAATTGAAGAAGCTATAGAAAAAGCTAAGAAAATGGAACAAGAAGCTGCTGCTTAATGAGCGAAGAGTTCAAAGTTGAAATAGTAAATCCTGAAAAATCTTTTTTAATAAAAGATGATGTTTCAGAAGTTGTGGTCCCTGCTTTTGAAGGAGAGATGGGCATATTGAAGGATCATATTTCTATTATTTCCTTTTTGAAACCTGGGATAATTAAGATTTTATCAAAATCAGGTGATCAAAATTACTATGTTGAAGATGGAATAGTTGAGTTCAAAAATAACAATTTATCTATTTTAACAAGTACAATTTTTAATCTTGCTGATATGGATAAATCAAAGCAACAAGATTTACTTAAACAGGCAGAAGAAGAGGCTAATAAAACTGATATTAACGATCAATCTAAATATTTAGCAGATCAAAAAGTTGAAGTTTTAAAAACTCTAAATTAATTTTTTTACTTTTTCTTTAAGTTCTTTGTATACATGATGTTTAAAATCAACAACAACATCAGTAATTAAATCTAAGTCAATCCACTTCCAATCTAAAAATTCTGGATTAGATGTATTAATATTTATTTCATTATCATTCCCAGTAAATCGCATTAAAAACCATTTTTGCTTCTGACCTTTATACTTACCTTTCCAAATAATACCTAGTAATCTATCAGGTAAATCATAGGTTAATGTACCATCTAATTCTTTTATAAGTTCTACGCTTTTGATACTTGTTTCTTCCTCTAGTTCTCTAAATGCAGCTTTTAAATTATCCTCTCCCTCATCAACACCACCCTGAGGCATTTGCCAAAAATTTTTGGGATTATCTATTCTTTTTGCTACGAATACTTTATTTTCTTTATTTAATAACACAATTCCGACCCCACTTCTCAGTGGTAAATCTTTTAAATTTTTATTCATATTATCCGTTAAGTAACTTAATAGCGTAGTTTAATTGATTATCAGTATCAGTTTTTATTCTAAAATCATCACCTTCTTCATTTACTTCAATATCCGGTCTAACACCTACTTCGGAAATAGATTTTCCAGAAGGAAGATAATATTTTGCGACAGTTAATCTGATAGCACCACGATTTTTTAAAGGAATAATGGATTGGACAGAACCTTTACCAAAGCTATTTTCACCAACGATGATTGCTCTTTTGTGATCCTTTAAAGCTCCAGCAACAATTTCAGATGCAGATGCTGAACCATAGTTAATTAAAACCAATAGTGTTTTTCCATCGGTAATATCTCCTTTTTTTGCAAACCATTTTCTATTTTCAGATTTTTTTCTGCTTTTTGTTGAAACTATCTCTCCATTTTCCAGAAAAAAATCTGATATCTTTATTGCTTGAGATAAAAGACCTCCAGGATTATTTCTTAAATCTAAAATAAATGAATTTAAGTTTTTATCTTTTTTAAGTTTTTTAATTTGTTTTTCTATTTGATCACTACTGTTATCGTTAAATGAAGTAAGCCTGATGTATCCAATATTTTCATCTATAATTTCAGATTTTACAGATTGAACCTGAATAACTTCTCTTATGATATTAAATGTTAGCGCTTTTCTTTCGCCTCTTCGTCTTACTGTTAACTCTATTCCAGAACCTACAGGTCCTCTCATTAAATCAACAGCTTCACTTAATGATTTTCCTTGAACCTGGACATCATTTATTTTGACTATGTAATCACCAGCTTTTAATCCAGCCCTAGATGCAGGTGTATCATCTATTGGTGAAATTACTTTTACCACACCAGCCTCCATGCTAACTTCAATTCCTAGTCCACCGAATTCACCACTAGTTTCTGTTTGCATTTCATCAAAAATTTTAGGAGACATGTAGGATGAATAAGGATCTAAGGATTGTAAAAGTCCATTGATAGCAGAGTCCATACTCTCAGATTGATTGAACTCATCAACATATTCTTTATTAATTTTTTCTAGAACCTCACCGAAGAGATCAATTTTTTTATAAATATCAATTTCAGCTGAAATAACAGTTTTATTTAAATAAAAAACGGAAAAAAAAATTAATAATAAAAATTTATTTTTTTTCATATCATCACTTTTTCTTTTGGAATTAGCTCTGACCAAATTTTTTCTAATTCATAAAATTTTCTTTTTTCTGGATGAAAAATATGAACAATCAAATCAATCCCATCAACAAGTTTCCATTCTCCACTTTCTTTACCCTCAATTTTTGAGTCTTTTACACCGTTATTTTTAAGTTTTTCTAAAACTTGTTCTGATAAAGATTGAATATGTCTAGATGATGTTCCACTTGCTATGATCATGTAATCAGCCATAGAACTTTTGTCTTTAAGATCAATAGTTACAATGTCTTGAGCTTTATTTAGATCTAGTGTGTTGATAACAATTTCTTTTAGGTCTGAAATTTTGTCCATTAATTAAATTTAGATTATCAAATTTTTCTTAATTGAGAAGATGAAATGTTGACTTTATTAAACTCAATAAACTCTAGATTGGTCTTATTAAGTTGCTTAAATGTCTTTGATTTTAAAGAATTTTTTTTATACCCATGTCTATCAAAAACTAGGATGTTACATTTTTGTGAAATTAATTTAGATTTATGCCATTTATGAAAATTAATAAGGTTGTCGGCACCCATTAAAAAATAAATTTCAATGCTTTTATTTTTTTTTAAATGATTGATTAAATTAATAGTTTTATTTGATTTAATAATTTTTTCATAAAATTTAACTTTAATAAATGAATTTGTACTAATAATTTTTTTACAATATTTAATTCTGTTAGCAACAGTTGTTTTGCTCTCTACTTTAAATGGATTTTTTTTTGTAATTGCCCAAATAACTTTTTTGAGTTTGAATCTTTTTTTTGCTTCCTTAGAAATTGCCAAATGTCCTTTATGAGCAGGATCAAACGATCCACCTAATACACCAATTTTTATTTTTGTTTTATTCAATTTAATTTCTTATTTTACCATTACTAGTGATTTCATATTTATATGAAATCAATTGATTTAAACCTACAGGACCTCTTGGTGGTAGCGTATTAGTAGAAATTCCAACTTCTCCACCAAATCCAAATTCACCGCCATCAGCAAATTGAGTTGAGGTATTATGCATTGCAATTGAGCTTTTAACATTTTTTAGGAAATATTTTGCTGTCTTTTTATTTTTTGTAATGATGGAGTCAGTGTGCATAGTTCCGTATTTGTTAATATGCTTAATTGCCTCTTCAGAATTTTTAACAACTTTAACAGATACAATTGATGATAAATATTCAGTTGACCAATCTTTTTCTTTTGCAGGATATACTTGACCATTGTAATAACTTTTCAAAATCTTATCGCCAATTATTTTACAACCACTATTTTCAAGTTCCTGCAAAATAGGATTACTAAATTTTTTGACTATATTTTTATGAATAAGAATAGTTTCAGTCGCACCACAAATACTTGTATTTCTTAATTTAGCGTTATAGACAATTTCTTTAGCCATTTTTAATTCTGCATCTTTATCTATATAAGTATGACAAAGCCCCTCTAAGTGCCCAATTATAGGTACTTTGGATAATTCTAAAACTTTTTTGACTAAATTTTTTCCACCACGAGGTATGATGACATCGATATATTTTTTCATCTTAGAAAGCATAATATCCACAAGCGTCCTTTGTTTTGAATCAATAAATTGTATAAAGTTTTCATTAACTTTATTTTTTTTAAGCGCTTTTCTAAACAGCTTAGCTAAAGCTTTATTTGAATTTATGGCCTCAGAGCCTCCTTTCAAAATCACTACATTTCCAGATTTAAAACAAAGACTAGCAACATCTGAAGTTACATTTGGTCTACTTTCATAAATAACTGCAATAACTCCAATTGGTATTGAAACTCTTTTAATATTCAAACCATTCGGTCTTTTCCATTTTTCTAAAGTCCTATCTATAGGATCACTTAATTTAGCTATTTTTAAAATAGAATTTATAATTCCATCTAATTTATTTTCATTTAAATGAAGTCTTTTGATTAAGTTTTCTTTTAACCCTTTTTTTCTTGCGTAACTAATATCTTTTGAATTTTGATTAATAATAAATTTTTTTTCATTCTTAATTAATTTCGCGTAATCATTTAAGACTTTATTTTTTACTTCAGTTGTAACTTTATACTCACTAGCTTTTCGAGCTTTTATTCCAATTAAATTCATATATTCAATCATTTAAATTTCCACCATATCATCTTTATGAATAACTTCTGATTTTGCAACATAGCCCAATAATTTTTCAATTTCATTAGAGTGATGACCCATAATTTTAGTCACCTCATCAGAAGTAAATGAACTTAATCCTCTAGCACATTCGTTATTTTTTTTATCCAATACTTTAATATGATCACCTTTGTTAAATCTTCCTGAAACTTTTTTAATTCCTGTTGCTAACAAACTTTTTCCAGATTTTAATGCTTTTTTAGCACCATCATCAATTATTAAAGCTCCTTTAGGTGCTACAGAACTTATTATCCATTTTTTTCTAGCATCTAACTTTGAAATTTTTGGACTAAACCAGGTGCAGTTATTTTTTTCAATTATTTTTGAGATAGGATTTGAATATAGTCCATTTGCAATAACCATACTAGTACCAGCAAGCTGACATATTTTTGCTGCTTCAATTTTTGTATGCATACCACCACTTCCATATTCATTTACGCCTTTAATATAAATTTTTTTTAGATCTTTTTTTAGGTCATCAATTTTTTTTATAAGTTTAGCATCCTTAAAAATTTTAGGATTTTTTGTATACAAACCATCAACGTCAGATAATAAAATTAAGGTATCTGCGTTTGTAATTTGCGCAACCCTAGATGCTAATCTATCATTATCTCCATATTTTATTTCACTCGTTGCAATAGTGTCATTTTCATTTACTACAGGAATAAAACCAAGTTCAAAAAGATTATCAAAAGTTCGTTTTGCATTGAGAGATCTTCTTCTTTCCTCAGTATCTTCTAATGTAAGCAAAATCTGAGAAATATTTAATTTATACTTTGAGAAAGTTTGTGAAAATAAATTCATCAACTCTATTTGACCAATAGAAGCAATAGCTTGACTCTTATCTAATTTGATATTTTTTTTGTTATAATTCATTTTTTTGCAACCCAAAGCAATAGCACCAGAGCTAACAATAACTACTTTTTGATTTTTATTTCTTAATTTTTTAATATCTTTTGCAAAACTAGATAACCATTGTTTCCTAATTTTTTTATTTTGATCAACCAAGAGAGATGATCCAATTTTGATAACAATTATTTTAGAGTTTTTAAGATACATAAGACAAAAGCTTTGCTTTAATTTTTGATACAGATTCTTTTTCCAGAGTTGTCATTGTCATAATCTCACAATTTTTACCCTTTGAAAAATGATCTATAACTTCATTTACTGTTTCTTCATCAATCAAATCGACTTTATTAAGCACAATTAGTTCTTTTTTTTCTAATAACTTTGCACTGTAGCTTTTTAATTCATTTTTCACCTGATTATAAGACTCATTCAGATCTAAGTTGGTAACATCAATTAAGTGCAGTAAAGACTTACATCTCTCTATATGTTTTAAAAATTGTATCCCTAACCCTATACCTTCGTGAGCACCTTCAACTAATCCTGGAATATCTGCAATGGTAATTTCTTTATCATCGTAAGAAGCCACGCCAAGGTTTGGATTAATAGTTGTAAATTTGTAATTTGCAATTTTTGGACTTGCGTTTGTTAATGCTGCTAACAAACTTGATTTTCCCGCATTTGGCAATCCAATAATACCGATATCAGCAATTGTTTTTAATTGAAGCCATATTGTAAATTCTTCTCCGATAGTGCCTTTAGTAAATTTTCTTGGAGCTCTATTTGTAGAACTTTTAAATCTTGTGTTTCCCAAACCTCCTTTTCCACCAGCAGCTGCAACATATTCTTCACCTTTTTTATTAAAATCAAAAAGAAGAGTTTTGTTATCTTCTTCAAATACCTGTGTACCTAGAGGAACTTTTAAAATTAAATCTTCACCACCTTTTCCAGTTCGGTTTTGACCAGAACCATTTTCTCCACGTTCCGCTTTGTGGTGTTGTTGATATCGATAATCAATAAGGGTATTTAAATTTTCTTCTGACTTCAAAATAATTGATCCACCTTTTCCACCGTCCCCACCATCTGGTCCACCAAACTCAACATATTTCTCTCTTCTAAAACTTGGAGATCCGTCTCCACCGTTTCCAGCTTTAATATAAATTTTAACTTGATCGAGAAATTTCATAATACAACATCTATTTTAATTGGTTGTACTATTAATTGGGCTTTACAGAAACGAAAGTTCTATCTGATTTAGATTTTTTGAAAACAACTTTCCCTTTAACAACTGAAAATATTGAATGATCTTTACCCATACCAACATTTTCACCTGGAAAAATCTTAGTTCCTCTTTGTCTAACAATTATGTTTCCAGGAATTACTGTTTCACCACCATACTTTTTTACACCAAGTCTTCTACCGGCACTATCTCGTCCGTTTCGTGATGATCCACCTGCTTTTTTTGTTGCCATAATTTACCTAATAACTATTTGCTTACTGCTTCCTTAACTTCTTCTTTTTTTGAAGTTTTAGAAATTTTTTCAGCTTCTGATAACACTTTACCATCTTTTGAAAAAATTTTGTTAATTCTTATCATAGAATATTGTTGCCTATGCCCATTTTTTCTTCTTGAATTTTGTCTTCTTCTTTTTTTAAAAATTAAAATAGTTCTATTTTTGCTATTTTTAATTAAATCTGCCTCTACTTTTGCACCCTCAACATTTGGAGTTCCAATTTCAATTGATTTGTCATCACCGTATGCCAAAATTTCATTAAACTCTATTTTAGTCTCAGGTTTTGAGTCTTGTAGTTTTTCAATCTTTAGAATTTCTCCAGACTTTACTTTATACTGTTTTCCACCTGTTTTTATTACTGCGTATGACATAGTACGATTTAATTTAGAGTTACCGCAATATAGTTGTAGACAGCCTTTAGTCAAGCCGAATTAATTAAAAATTATCCTTAAAATCTCTTAATTTTGAAAAGGTTTTAACATCTTTTGCTCTTAAAAATATATTACACTCCAATTCCTCTTTTAAAGTTGAGGGTATCGTAGGAATTCCATTTTCTCTTAACTTTTTTATTTTTTCTATTTTTTTTTGTAAATCTTTGTTTTCAGAATCATATTTTTTGCAAAATTTTGCATTGTTAAGAGTGTATTCATGACCACAATAAATTTTTGAATCTTCTGGTAATAATTTAATTTTGTTTAAAGATTCAAACATTTCCTCATAAGAACCTTCAAATATTCTTCCACAACCAAGTGAGAAAAGTGTATCTCCGGTAAAAACTATTTTTTCTTTAAAAAAATTAAAACAAATATGGCCTGAAGTATGTCCAGGTATATGCATAATTTTAGCTTCAAAGTTTTCGGCTTTCCATATTTGATTATCTTCTAACAATATGTCTATCTCTGGTATTCTTTTCGAGTCTCCTTTAAAACCTACAACAACTGATCCATATTTTTTTTTTAATTCTTGATTTCCTCCAATGTGATCATAGTGATGATGAGTATTAAGAATGTATTTTAATTTTATATTTTTATTCTTTAGGAAATTTATTATTGGCTCAGCCTCACTGGGATCTACAATACACGCAGAATTGTTACTTTCGTCTATTATTAAATAGCTATAGTTGTCTTGAAGACAAGGTATAATTTCAATACGCATTTTATTTTTCTATCAAAAATATACCTAGATCTGCAAACAAATTCTTAACTCCTAAATTACTCTGATTTATTATTGATGAATTAAGATTATTTAAAGCGAGTGATTTAAAAATTTTAATATCTTTTGATTTTACAAAGTGAAAAAAATCTTTGATTGTACACATATGTAAATTTGGTGTGTTATACCATTCATCTGGTAATGTTTTTGTAATTGGCATTGTACCTTTAAATAATAAATGAAATCTTACTTTCCAGTATCCAAAATTAGGAATCGTAACTATTGCTTTTTTTCCGACTCTTAAAAGTTCATCTAAAACTAATTCAGGATTAAGAAAAGCTTGCAGGGTTTGACTCAAAATAACATAATCAAATGATTTGTCTGGAAATTGTTTTAAATCTTTTTCAGCATTTCCTTCAATTACTGTTAAACCTTTTGCAATGCATTCTTGCACTCTTTCTTTTGAGATTTCTAATCCTCTTATATTTATGTTTTTATTATTCTTTAAAAATTTCATCAAAGTTCCATCAGCACAACCTACATCTAAGACTTTCTTATCTTTTTCAATTAAATCTGCTATTACCTGAAATTCATTTTTCATAATTAATTTCCTCGTAAGATTTATCTAAAAAGTTTTTAAGTGCACTTAAGAAATCAGGAACGTCTAGTAAAAAGGAGTCGTGACCTTTATCCGACTCAATTTCTACAAATCCAACATCAGCTCCTATTGAGTTTAAAGCAATCACAATATCTTTGTTTTCTTGGGTTGGATAAAGCCAATCTGAAGTAAATGAAATTATAAAAAATTTCGCGTTTGTATTTTTAAATGCTTCTGAAAGATTACCATTGAATTGTTTTGCTAAATCAAAATAATCCATAGCTCTAGTAATATAAAGATAACTATTTGCATCAAATCTATCTACGAAAACTGAGCCCTGATATCTTAAATAACTTTCTATTTGAAAATCAGCGTCAAACCCAAATTTAAGATCTTCTCTCTCTTGCAACTTTCTTCCAAATTTTTCCTGCAAACCTTTTTTAGATAAGTAAGTAATATGAGCTGCCATTCTAGCTACTGCCAATCCTTTTCCAGGATTAGTATCGTTTGATGTATAATTCCCATCTTTCCAATTACTATCAGCTGTAATAGCTTGTCTACCTAGTTCGTTAAAAGCAATATTTTGAGCTGAATGACTAGATGTGGTTGCTATCGGTATAACTGTTTTAGATTTATCAGGAAAGTTGCTAATAAACTGAAGGACTTGCATACCTCCCATTGAACCACCAGTTATAGAAAACAGTTTATCAATACCAAAATGATCAAGTAAATTATATTGAGCATTCACCATATCATTAATTGTAATAACGGGAAAATTTGTTCCAAAAATTTTTTGATCAGGATCTTTATGACTTGGTCCGTACGACCCCATACATCCACCAATTACGTTAGAACAAATAACAAAATATTTATTTGTATCGATAGCTTTATCAGGACCTACTGCATAACTCCACCAACCTTCTTTGTTAGTTACAGGGTTTATTCCGGTTAAAAATTGATCTCCTGTTAGAGCATGAAAAACTAATATTGCATTATCTTTTTTTGAATTAAGTGAACCGTAAGTTTCATAGGCAACTGGAAAATTTTTTATGCTCTTTCCACAGTCTAATTTCAGTGGTTTCTTTACAATTAAAGTTTTTATGTTTTTCTCAGTATTCATAGTTTTTGACTGTTTCGAATTGTGAGAAAAAAAACTATTTTAGCGGTTTTTTTTAAGCGCTCGCAATTCAGTTAAATCAGCGCATAATTTTTTTACTAGAACTTATTTATTATGTCAATTTTTTAAAAAATCCTCTTATTCTCTATAAAATTTTGTAATTTTATCTATAAAGAGCACATAAATTAAAAAAAATGATAACTCCAAATTTCAAAAAATTTAAAATTGAGGCTTATAAGCCTGGTAAATCAAAAGTTAAGAAACTTAAAAACGTAATTAAGCTTTCTGCAAATGAGTCTGCTTTAGGTATGAGCCCTAAAGCAAAGAAAATAATATCCAATATAAATCTGAATTTAGATAAATATCCAGACGGAAAATCTAAAAATTTAAGAAAAGCAATATCTAAAGCTTATAAATGTAATTCTGAGAAAATTATTTGTGGAGCTGGTTCAGATGAAGTTATTCAAATGCTTTGTCAGTTGTTTTTAAACCCAAAAGATGAGGTTGTGGTACCAGAGTACAGTTTTTTAATGTATAGAATTTACTCAAAAATTGTAGGTGCAAAAGTTGTATTTGCAAAAGAAATTAATTTTAAAGTTTCGGTAAATGGAATTTTAAAAAAAATTACAAAAAAAACTAAAATTGTGTTTATAGCTAACCCAAACAATCCTACAGGAACTTACTTATCCAAAAAAGAAGTTTTAGAATTAAGAAAAAGATTAAATAAAAAAATTTTACTAGTTATAGATGATGCCTATGCAGAATATATGAAAAACAAAGATTATTCATCTGGGTTAGATTTGTTTAAAAATAAAGACAATGTTTTCATCCTTAGAACTTTTTCAAAAATGTTTGGATTAGCTTCTCTGAGAGTAGGTTGGGGATATGGATCAAAAAAAATAATTGATGCGCTAAATGTTATAAAACCACCATTTAATGTAAATGGTATTGCTCAATTAGCTGCCACTGAGTCACTGAAGGATAAAGGTTTCATAAATAAATCGATTAAACATAATTTATTATATTCTAAAAAAATTAAGAAATTTCTTGAAACATATAATATTTTTTCAAATTCAGTTTCAGCAAATTTTTTGTTACTTAATTTTGAAAAATGCAGATATTCAGCAAAATTTCTTTATGAAAAACTTAAAAATAAGGGAATTATTTTAAGATCAACTGAAGATGGTTATCATATAAAGAATAAATTAAGGCTAACTATTGGATCAAAAAAAGAAAACTTAAAATTTATAAGTGTTATTAAGCAAGTATTGAAAAAATGAAAAATATTTTAATTATTGGCTGTGGATTATTAGGTTCATCTTTATTAAGGCGTATTAGCAAAAAAAAAATAGCAAAAAAAATATTTATTTATGAAAAATCAAAATCAAATCTTGCTAAGATAAAAAGATTAAAATTACCTGGAACAATTGTTAAATCATTAAAAGAAGGCGCATGTAACTCCGATTTCATCATCTTTTGTACACCAATGAGTGAATACAAAAATATTATTTTAAAAATTAATAAATTTATAACATCGAAAACATTGATTACAGATATTGGTTCTTCGAAAATTGAAACTTCTAAAATTATAAATAAATTTTTAAAGAAAGGTATTCATTGGATTCAAAGTCACCCAATAGCTGGATCAGAGGTCAGTGGACCAGAGCATGGTAAAGAAAATATGTTTACTGATAGATGGTGCATAATAATTAAAGAAAAAAATATCAAAAAAAATAATATAAATATTCTAACTAAGTTTTGGAAAAAAATTGGAGCAAAAGTAGTTGTTATGAGCGCTGAAAAACATGACAAAATTTTTTCCATTACTAGTCATTTACCACACTTAATTGCATATAATCTGGTGAAATCTGCACAAGATTTTGAGAAAAAACAAAATTATGAACTAATCAAATATAGCGCTGGTGGATTACGAGATTTTTCTAGGATTGCAGCATCAAATGAAATCATGTGGAGAGATATTTTTTTTAATAATAAAAATAATATCTCAAAAGCGATTGATTTGTTTATTAAAAATTTAAATCAATTTAAAAAAGATATTAATTCAAAAAATAATAAGTCTATCGTAAAGAAACTTATTCAGACTAAAAAAGTAAGGTCAAAAATCATCAAATTGAAACAAGATATTGATAAACCTGACTTTGGAAGAAATTAATATTTTATTTTAGATACTTTTTTTACCTTTAGCTTGGCAGTTTTTTCAATTCTATTAATTGTTTCTATAATTGGCATAATAATTACTTTTCTTTCTGGACCATAAGCATGAATTAGTTGTTTAGAATTTAAACATATAGCAACATGACCTTTCCAAAAAATAATATCTCCTTTTTTAAATAGTCTTTTCTTTGAATTCTTTTTTGTATATTTGATCTGATCTTTTGTATCTCTTGGATAAAACGAATTATTATAAAAATAAAATATTTGTAATAAGGCTGAACAATCAATACCTTTAAATGTTTTTCCACCCCAAACATATTTTACATTGAGATATTTTTTAAATATTTTTGTAAAATTATTTTCTTTATGATTTATTTTTTTAATATCAGCTTTTTTAATCCATTTATTTTTTTCAATTTTTACGTAATTCTTATTTTGCTCAAATACAGATAATTTGGATGCATATGGAAGCCAACTGCTAGTTCCAATTCCAGGTTTTTTATAAATCTTTGCTTTTAGTGAACTGACTTTATAATTAGGGCTAAAT
Organism: uncultured Pelagibacteraceae bacterium; assembly: GCA_902586485.1. Lineage (GTDB taxonomy): Bacteria > Pseudomonadota > Alphaproteobacteria > Pelagibacterales > Pelagibacteraceae > Pelagibacter. The sequence continues at coordinate 169,396 of CACIHO010000002.1, forward strand.
TTTTCTATATATTTTGAATTTTTTATAAACCCCTTATAATTATCAAATAAAGTTTTAATTTTTATCCAATTTTTATTTTTTGCTAATATTTTGAATTTTTCACCATGTATAATTTGTGAAGTTACCTCAGATCTTTTCGAAGGATTTTTGTAAATATTCGAAAAATTACCTATGAAATAAAAATTATTTTGCACCAATTTTAATTTTGTTTTTAATTAACCATAAACAAATTAATGATGGTATCACCATTATAGTCGTTAAAACAAAAAATGTTCCCCAATCTCCGTTTAACCAGTCAACTAGAGCTCCAGAGGATGAAGCTAAAGTAGTACGACCAGCAGTACCAATTGAAGCAAGCAATGCATATTGTGTGGCTGTATAAGTTCTATCAACTAGTAATGATATAAATGCAACAAATGCTACAGTTGCAAAAGCTGCTGTGATATCATCGGCTATAACCGCAATTGCAAATAAAATTTCTGATTTTCCGGTCCATGCTAAAACTGCAAATAAAAGATTGGTTATAGCCATTAACCCACCAGCAAAGAACATAGTTTTAATTGTTCCAGCTCTCATGGCCATTACTCCACCCAACAAAGTAAATACAACTGTTGTTATCCAGCCAAGTCCTTTTGAATAAATTGCAATTTGACCTTTGGAGAAACCAATTTCTTTATAAAAAACAATAGACATTCTTCCCATAAATGCCTCACCTATCTTGAACAAGAAAACAAATCCTAAAATTCCAGCTGCAATGGCAAAACCATTTTTTCTAAAAAAACTAATAATAGGTCCGCCTATAGTTCCTGTAATATATGCGATAAAGTTTGTAATAATATTGCTAGATCCAAGTTTTCCTTCAATTAATTTGTCCGTTTCTCTCTGTTTTGCTTGTCTGTTTGTCTCTATAGGTTCATGAACAAACATTAATCCAATATTCATTAAAATTATTAAAATACCTAAAATTAAAAAAGTAGCTTGCCAGTAGTCAGCAACCCCTAGGTTTTCAAAAAATTCTGCTGTGACTAAAGCAACAACTCCACCTAATTTATAACCTGTCCACCAACCAACAACAGCCATAGCTGCACCAGCAGCCATTGATTTTCCCTCATTTTCGTTTATCTGTTCAATTCTTAATGCATCTACAGTTATATCTTGGGTTGCTGACGCAATAGCAATAATTAAACCTACAGTAATCAATAAAGCCAAATTTTCAGTTGGATTAATCACACTCCAAACAACAAGACTTAACAAAATAATTAATTGCATCAATACTATCCATCCTCTTCTATGACCTAATTTTTTTGTTAGTATTGGAATTTGAATTCTATCTATAATGGGAGCCCACAAATAATTGAAAGCGTATACTCCAAAAATTAAACCTGCCCATCCAATTGTTGATCTACTAAGACCTTCCTCTTTAAGCCAAAGACTCAAGCTGCTTGCAATTAATACCCATGGAAAACCACTTATTGCACCTAATAAAAGAATTCTTACCATTCGAATATCTTTATAAACTGCAAGAGAATCAAGCCATGTTTGTTTCTTTGTTTCAGACATAATTAATTTCTCCAAAATGATGGTAAGAACAATACTAATATTGCAAACAACTCAAGTCTACCTAAAATCATACCTAGAGTTAAGATCCATTTAGAAATATCAGGTAAAGTTGAAAAATCTCCATTAGGCCCAATTATAGGACCCAAACCCGGACCAACATTTGATATAGATGTTGCTGCTCCAGAGATAGCAGTTATAAAATCGAGACCTGTTAATGATAATAATGCAGCTAAAATAAAAAAAATAACAAAGTAAAAATAAATAAATGAAATTATTGATGCAATAAATTTATCATCAACTGATCCTTGATCGTATTTAATTATAAATATTCCTTTAGGATAAATAATTTTTTTTAATTGGTTTAATATAAATAAATAAAGAATTTGAATTCTAAAGATTTTAACACCACAAGTAGTAGATCCAGCACACCCTCCAATAAACATTAGTGCAAGAAATATTGTTATAGGAAAGCTTCCCCAACCATCAAATTCAGCATTGACATAACCTGTCCCTGTCAATATTGAAATTGTATTAAAAAAAATAGATCTTAAACTGAAGTTTCCGTTATTATTAAATAATAAATAAATTGATAATATAATAATGCTTATAATTATTATTTTAATAAATGTTCTAATTTGAATATCGCTTAAAAATATTCTTTTATTACCATTAATAAATTTAATATATGCAATAAATGGAATACTTCCTAGAATTATAAAAATCATTGAAGATATTTCTATAGGAACACTGTTAAAATATCCGATTGATTGATTATAATTGGAAAATCCACCTGTAGCTATAGTAGTCATAGAATGAGTTAAACTATCAAATTTTCCCATTCCAAATATCCAATATGATAATGCACAAAGAGCGGTTAGACCTGAATAAATGTAAATAAGTCTTAAAGCTATTTCTTTTGATTTAGGAAGAATTTTTTCAGAAGAGTCGTTGCTTGAAATTTTGAATAATTGCATACCACCAACATTCATTATAGGCATTAGTGTAATTGCCATTACAATAATACCAATACCACCTAGCCATTGTAGTATTGCTCTCCATAATAGAATGCCTTTAGGAGTATTCTCTAAGTTGGAAATAATTGTAGATCCAGTTGTTGTAATACCAGACATACTCTCAAAAAAAGCATCAGTAATTGAAAGCTCCATAGTCGAAAATATAAATGGTAAAGATCCAAAAATAGCAATACTTAACCAGGACAAAGCAGTTAATAAAAATGCTTGTTGTAAATTTAATTTTTTATCGTGATCTAGATTTGAAAGAAAAAATAATGATCCAAAAATTATTGTCACAATAGATGCACCAAAAAATGATGAATCTATTTCAGAATAAATAAATTGAGCAATTATAGGGATGAACATTGAGACCCCTAAAATTATTTGCAAGATTCCAAGTGTAAAAAAAACAGTTTTATAATTAGACATTTTGAAAGAACATTATTTTATGGTAAATAAATTTCAACTCTATAAGAATTAATAAAATCGCCAATTTAAGATTTTTATAAAAGATATACTCGTGATTAAAAAAGAAATTTTAGACAAAACAAGTGCTTGGCCTTTCGTTGAAGCAAAAAAAATGCTTCGTGAGAGAAAATCATTTATTGATAAAAAAGGAAAAATTACCCTTCAAACAGGATATGGTCCAAGTGGTCTTCCTCATATCGGAACATTTGGCGAAGTTGCAAGGACTTCGATGATGGTGAATGCCTTAAAGCAACTTACAGATTTACCAACTGAGATAATTACTTTTTCTGATGATATGGATGGTTTGAGAAAAGTTCCTGACAATGTTCCTAATCAGGAATTACTAAACAAAAACTTACATAAACCATTAACACAAGTTCCTGATCCATTTGAAAAATTTGCAAGTTTTGGAGACCATAATAATGAAATGTTAAAAGATTTTTTAAATAGTTTTAATTTTAAATACAGTTTTAAAAGTTCGACATCTTTATATAAAGGTGGTTTTTTCAACCCAACTTTAAAAATTATTTTAGAAAATTATGATGGTATAATGAACATTATACTTCCAACTTTAGGCAAAGAACGTCAGCAAACTTACTGCCCCTTTTTACCTATTTGTCCAGATACAGGTCATGTCCTCGAAATTCCAGTTATAGAAATTGATAAAAAAAATTCCAAAATAATTTTTGATAATAAAGGTAAAAAATTAGAATCTAGTGTTTTGGATGGAAATTGTAAATTACAATGGAAAGTTGATTGGGCAATGAGATGGTATGCTCTAGATATAGATTTTGAAATGTATGGAAAAGACCTTATTGAGAGTGCAATTTTATCGACCAAAATAATAAATTTAATTGGTAAAAAACATCCATCTGGATTTGCTTATGAATTATTTCTTGATGAAAAGGGTGAAAAAATTTCAAAATCAAAAGGAAATGGTATTACTATCGACCAATGGTTAAAATATGCTTCACCTGAAAGCTTATCTTTATACATGTATCAAAATCCAAAAAGAGCAAAAAAACTTTATAAAGAAATAGTCCCTAAAGCTGTAGATGAGTACCTTGATAATATTGAAAAATCAAAAAAACAAACTGAACAACAATTAGTGATGAATCCTGTTTGGCATGTTCATAATGGATATATTCCAAAAGAAGAGATGATTATGACCTTTTCTATGTTGTTGAATTTAGTTGAGACAAGCAATGCTGATAACAAAGATTTATTATGGAAGTTTGTTAAAAAATATAAATCTAACATTCATGAAAAAAACTTTCCAATTTTTGATGGACTAGTTGGTTATGCAATCAAGTATTTTATTGATGTTATTAAGGCTCAAAAAAAATATAAAAAACCATCTGAAAATGAAAAATTAGCTCTACAAGCTTTAGTTAAAACTTTAGAACAATGTAATGATCAGATGTCTCCTGAGGATATACAAACATTAATATATTCAACAGGTAAAGAGAATGGGTATGCAGAAAACTTAAGAGATTGGTTTAAGTTAATTTATGAAGTGGTGTTTGGAGACGAAAATGGACCTAGAATGGGTTTTTTTATAAGTTTTTTCGGTGTTAACGAAACAAAAGAATTGATAATTAATAAATTGAAATAATGTATTCAAACTTAAGATCTTTAATATTTAAAATAGATCCTGAAAGAGCACATTTTTTAGCAATTCAATCACTCAAACTTAATCTAGTTTCAAATATATTTGATGAAAACAAAAATGATCCTATTTTAAAAACAAAACTATTTAATCAAAATCTTGATAATCCTATAGGTATTGCAGCAGGTTTTGATAAGAATGCAGAGGTATACAACCCTTTATTTAAGTTGGGTTTTGGATTTGTTGAAGTAGGTACGGTTACACCATTAAAACAATATGGAAATGAAAAACCAAGAGTATTTAGATTGGTAGAAGATCAAGCATTAATTAATAGGCTAGGTTTTAACAATCAAGGGTCAGATATAATATTAAATAGAATAAAATCTAATAAAAAACTAGGTGTACTAGGTGTAAATTTAGGACCCAACAAAAATTCTAATGATAGATTAAATGATTATTTAATTGGATTAGAAAAATTTTCTGAAGTTGCAGATTATATTACAATCAATATTTCTTCGCCAAATACTGAAAATCTAAGAAACTTTCATGACGAGAATAAATTAAAAGATTTATTAACATCTATCTCAGAGAAAAAAAAAAAATTAAAAACTGAAATTCCTGTGGCTGTAAAAATTTCACCAGACATTAACGAAAACCAAATTGAATTAATTTCAGAAATACTTTTAGAAAATGATATAAGTGCAATAATAATTTCAAATACATCTGAAGCTTCTAGAGAAACACTTCAAAATATACAGAGACATCAAAAAGGTGGTTTATCTGGAAAACCTATTGAAAAAAAATCCAATTTTTTAATAAGTAAATTTTACAATTTAGTAAAAGGTAAAATTAAAATAATTGGAGTAGGTGGTGTTGATTCTGGTAAATCAGCTTATGATAAGTTTTTATTGGGAGCAGATTATGTTCAACTTTATACTGGCATGGTATTCCAAGGACCTAATATTGCTGGGATGATTAAAAAAGACCTAAAAGAATTACTGACAAGAGATGGTGTCAAAAATTTCACAGAAATTGTGGGAAATAAAACTGTTTCTTAAATGTATTAAACTTGACGCCTTCAATATCTCCCCTTATATAGGCACTGTTATTATGTCAAAAAAATGTGAACTTACCGGTAAAATTCCAATGAAAGGTCATAATGTTAGTCATGCTAACAACAAGACTAAAAGAAGATTTTTACCCAACCTAAAGAAAGTAAAATTTACAAGTAAGCTTACTGGAAGAAGTTTAAAACTTACTGTAAGTAACTCAGGTGTAAGGTCAGTTGACAAAAAAGGTAGTTTTGATGAATTTTTAAAAACTGTAAAAAATAAAAATTTATCTCCTAGATTAAAAAAATTAAAAAAAGTGGTTTTAATTAAATCCCCTTTTAAAAAGAAAACTGTAGCTAAATCAGCTTAATGAACAAATTATTTATCACCCTGTCAATAATGATGGGGATTGTTGTACTATCCTCTAATTATTTAGTTCAGTTCCCAATCAATTATTTTGGATTAAATGAGATTTTAACTTACGGAGCTTTTAGTTACCCAATAGCTTTTTTAATAACAGATTTAGCAAATAGGTCGTATGGAAAATTATTAGCAAGGCAAATTGTATATTTGGGGTTTTTAATAGGAATTATATTTACATTGTTATTCTCAACTGATTTTGCAGATTTAATCTCGGTTAGAATTGCAATTGGATCAGGGGTTGCCTTTATTACTGCTCAATTATTGGACATTCAAATTTTTGATCGACTAAGAAAAAAAGAGTGGTTTGTTGCGCCACTTACTTCATCTTTGATTGGATCAACAGTCGACACATTTTTATTTTTCTCAATATCATTTTATGCAACAGGGGTACCTTGGGTTACTTTATCTCTTGGAGATTTAGCAGTAAAAATTTTAGTTGCTATAATAATGTTGATACCATTCAGAATGTTATTGAAAATTATTAAACCAATTAAAGTTTAATATAAAAATTTATAAGACAAAATTTTATAAGCTAATTTCGCAACAAGAAAATTATAGGAATTAAATCCTTTAATTGGAGATAGTTCATTAATATCCGCACCAACAATTTTTGAGTTTTGTGCTGCAATTCTTATTATGTCTAATGTTTCGTCCCACAAAAGTCCTCCTGGTTCAGGTGTACCAGTCGCAGGCATAATACTTGAATCTAGTCCATCTACATCGAATGTTAGATAAACAGTTTTGTTTTTAATCAGTTTTTTAAATTTAGACAAATTCCATTTTTTTTTATCTTTTGCCCAAAAAATATTTATTCTTGAAGAATTTTTTTTTAAATATGGTATTTCACTTTCTGAGATATTTCTTATCCCAAATGAAATTAAAGAAACATTTTTATAATCTAGACATCTTCTAATTGCTGAGGCATGTGAAAATTTTTCTCCTTTATAGCTTTGACGTAAATCTGCATGAGCATCAAAATGTAAGAGGCAAATATTTTTATATTTTTTAGTAAAAGGAACAATACACCCAGGAGTTATTGAATGCTCTCCACCTAAAGTCATTGGGAAAAGCTTTTTATCTAAAATTTCTTTATTAATATTTGAGATTTTATTAAGTGCTTTTTTAATATTTTTATCAATTTTAAATGGTTTTAAAGTTTTAATACCTATTTTTTTATAAGGTTCACAATTAAGTTCTTCATCATATAACTCAACTTGATGAGATGCTTTTATGATTTCTTTAGGTCCATTTTTTGTTCCTCCCCCGTAACTGACAGTTTTTTCTAATCCAAATGGAACAATCACAGCTTTTTCTTTAAAGCTAAATTTATTTTCAATTCCTAAAAACCCATTTTTATTTGATAGATATTTCAATTTTATTCAAAAATTTTTGTATAGTTTTTTCTTTCTCTGTTTTTCCATTCACCTTTATGAAAAGCATCACTTGCTATCAATGGTAAAACACTAGTTGCCTCTGCAAACACCATCTGTTCTTTTGTAATATCTACTTTTCCCCATGAACTTGCTTCTTTTAATGTGGAGCTGCTACATGCTCCGTCTCTACTATCAGCAACAGTAATTTGAACAGCATATTTATGCATGTCTACATCTTTTCCTAATAGTTCAGCACAAATAACAGTATCTTGAATAAAGTTTTTAGGCACACCACCACCAATCATAAATAATCCAGAACCTTTAGATTTGATTTTAATTTCTGTTAGTTCTCTAAATTCTCTAACTGAGTCTATTGTCATATGTTTTTTTGGATTTTGTTCTTGGTGCATAACTAATCCAAATCCTGCACTCGAGTCAGTAAAAGCAGGGCAGAAAATAGGAACATTATTGTCAAAAGCGGTTTCAATTAAAGAGTCTTTTTTCTTTGAGTTATTTTTTAAATATTTTCCCATTTCATAAATGAACTCTCTTGAAGTATAGCTTCTCGCCTCTAGGTTATTAGCGATTTCACATATAATTTTATCACACATTTGAAGCTCTTCTTCATCTATGTAAGTATCGTAAATTCTATCTATATAGTTGTCTCTCAGCTCAGTATCATCTTGAAATTGTGAACCTTGATAATGTTTAAAACCAAGAGCTTCAAAAAAATCCATATCTACTATAGAGGCTCCTGTTGCAACAATTGCATCCACCATATTATATTTAACTAAATCTTTATAAATATTCATACATCCAGCTGCCGAAGTAGAGCCCGCTAAGGTAAGGAAAATTGTACAATCTTTATCTTTAAGCATCTCGTTATAAATATTAGCAGCATTTGCTGTTTCTCTAGAAACAAATGACATTTTTTCCATTGAGGATATAATTTTTCTAGAGTCGAAAGTAGTTATATCGATGTGCTCAACAGGATTTTTTAAGAAATCTCTTTTACTGTTATGACCTGGATTTTTTTGACTCGACATTAAGCTACCATGTTAGCTTTGTTAATGTCTTTATCATACATTGTCATTATTGGGTTATCTTCAACTTCATAAATTTCATTTGAGTAATAACCATTAAACTGAGTTCTAAATGTTAATCCATATGCGCCAAGTTGACCAAGTTCAATATAATCATTTTCTTTAATATTATTTGGAAGCAAAAAAGGACCTTTCATATAATCCATGCTATCACATGTAGGTCCAAAGAAATCAAAAGCAGTTAATTTTTTTGAAATTATTTTATTAGAATTTTCTTTAATCATTCTAGATGGGAATACAATGTTTGGTGTACCAGCATCAAAAAGAGTACCATAGGTACCATCATTAATATAAAGCTTTTGTTTTTTTCTTAAATTAACCCTTATAACTGTTGAGCCACTTTCAGCAACTAAAGCTCTGCCAGGCTCACAAATAATTTCAGGAAGTTTTTCAAGCTTTAAATTTTCTAAACTCTTTTTTATTTCTTTAAAATAACTACTTAAAGATTGCGGAATTAAGTCAGGATAGATTGTAGGGAAACCTCCACCGACATTAATGTAATCTGGAATAATTTTTGTTTTTTTAATTATATTTCCTATTTCACTAATTCCTTTTGAATAAGAAATTGGATGCATACATTGCGAACCAACATGAAAACTTAAACCAATCTTTTTAGCATGTTGTTTTACAAGTCTTAACAAACCTATTGCTTCTGAAGTTAAAGCACCAAATTTTTTAGATAAATCAATTTCTGCATGTTCATTTGAAACAGCAACTCTTACAAATAATTCTAAATCTTTAGCGTTATTTGTACTTTCAATTATTTTAATCAGTTCATCTTTAGTATCTAATGAAAAAGTTTTTACACCATAATTAAAATATGCTTCTTTTATACTTTCTCTACTTTTAACAGTATGCATATAAGAGCATTTAGCTGTATTGCTAAAAGTTTTAATATTTTTAATTTCCTCCATTGATGCTACATCAAATTGTTCAACTCCACTTTCTATGATTGTTTTTATTACTTCAGGGTGTGGATTAGTTTTGACTGCATATAAAATTTTTCCTGGAAATTTGTTTAGGAAAAACTTAACAGCAGATTTTATGGAATTCTTTCTTATACAGTAAACTGGTTTTTCAGGTTTCAGCTGATTAACTAATTCTTCAACTGATTTAAATTTTTGCATTTTAAATGCCTCCAAAAAAAATTTAATAAAAAAAAGCCTTTTTAAAAAAAACTTTAATATTTTTTGGCATATAAAGTAAACAGCACTAAAGTAAAGCAAATAATTCAAGCCAGAAATGCGTTAAATTCATGTATTGTAATATCTTGCAGAGAACCTATATGAAGCTTATGAAAGAAGAGGCAAAACTACAGATTCTTAGCGATTTTGAAAATAAATCATTATTAATCGTGGATGACGATAATCCTTTCCGTGAGCGTTTAGCAAGAGCGATGGAAAAAAAAGGATTTGAGGTTTTTCAAGCTGAGAGTGTACAAAAGGGAGTTGAATCCGTAAAAACTAAAAAACCTGGTTTTGCTGTTGTAGACTTAAGGCTTGCAGATGGTAATGGACTTGAGGTTGTAAAAGAAATTCAGTCTTCAAATAGTGAAAGCAGGATCATCATGTTAACTGGTTATGGAAATATCCCAACGGCAGTAGCTGCTATCAAAGAAGGTGCCATAGATTATTTAGCTAAACCTGCTGATGCAGAAGATGTAGAGAAAGCATTATTGGCAGATCCTTCAAAAAAAGCAGCCCCACCAGAAAACCCGATGTCGGCTGATAGAGTTAAATGGGAACATATACATAGAGTTTTCGAGTTATGTAATAGGAATGTTTCAGAAACAGCCAGAAGGCTTAAAATGCACAGAAGAACTCTTCAAAGAATTCTTTCTAAAAGATCACCTAGATAAATTTTTTAATTTTTATTATTTGCTTAGTCAAAAGAGCTAAAAGCGTAATTTTAAAAATCTCGGCTAATAGAAATGGTTTTGCACCTAAAGCAAAAATTGGCTTATCCCATCCAATCAATGTTCCAAGCCAAATTAGACCCAAAATATAGATTGTTGAAGTTGCAATAATTAACTTAAATAAAATAACGAAAAAATTATCATCAACCTTTATTTTAGAAGCTAAGTAACAAGCCGTTAAAAAACCAATTAAGTAACCCATAGTTGGTCCTGTAAAGTAAATTAATCCAACACCTTTTTCAGGAGAATTTGAAAATACAGGAAGCCCTGCAATTCCTTCAATTAAATATAGACCAATTGTAGCTAGTGCAATTTTTTGCCCTAAACTTATTCCTAAAAATAATACAACAAATGTTTGCATAGTCATCGGAACTGGATAGAAAGGAATTTTGATTTTTGCTGATATAGTTAGTGCTATTGAACCAAGAACAATAACAACCAGAGATTTAAATAGTTTGGCTTGCGTAAGATTTTTTGTTAATTCCATTGTTAAATAATACTCAAAATATAAAAAATAATCTACTTATAATTGTTATAATAATTGAAAGTAAATTTTTTTATATACAGAATATGTTATCATTATAATATTTAATAATACTTCATGAATAAAATTCAAAAAACAGATCATTTTTATTTGGTTGATGGCTCTGGTTATATTTTTAGAGCTTATTATGCTTTGCCTCCATTAAGCAGAAAAAGTGATGGTCTTCCAACAGGTGCTGTAAGTGGTTTTTGCAGTATGTTATTTAAATTATTAGAAGATTCAAAATCCAATCAAAACTTGCAAAAACCAACACATTTTGCAGTAATATTCGACTCAGCAAGAAAAACTTTCAGAAATGAAATTTATAGTGATTATAAAGCTAATAGATCTGAGGCGCCTGACGATTTAGCTCCACAATTTGAATATATAAGAAAATCAGTCCTGGCATTTAATTTGCCATCTGTGGATCTTCCTAATTACGAAGCAGATGATTTAATAGCTACATATGTTGATCAAATTCTTAAAAAGGGTGCAAAGGTTACAATTGTTTCATCAGATAAAGATTTAATGCAACTTTACAAAAAAGGGGTTCGAATTTTTGACCCTATGAAAAATAAATTTATAACTGATGATGATGTTTTAAAAAAGTTTGGAGTAGATGCTTCAAAAGTTATTGATGTACAATCTTTAGCAGGAGATAGTAGTGACAATGTTCCTGGTGTTCCGGGGATAGGTGTTAAGACAGCCGCAGAGCTAATTAACAAATATGGTACTTTAGAAAACTTACTAAAATCTGCTCATGAGATTAAGCAAAATAAAAGAAGAGAAACATTAATTGAGAACAAGGATAAAGCATTAATAAGTAAAAAACTAGTAACACTAGATCATAACTCTCCTGTTGATATGGAGTTAAGTGAATTTAAATTGCAAAATATAGATAAAGATAAATTATATAAATTTTTAAGAGAAATGGAATTCAATAGGTTGTTAAGCTCTGCAATTTCTGCTTATGGAGAACCTGAACTAGAAAGTAATAAGATTGAAACTAAAAATCTAGAAAAACAACAAACGGTAAATAATAAAAATTACTATTTAATTAATAGCTTAGATGAAATTGATAAATGGATAGAGGAGGCAGAAGAGGTTGGTGAAGTCGCTGTAGATACGGAAACCACTTCATTAGATCCTCACCAAGCAGATTTAGTAGGTATTTCTCTTTGCTCTAAAATTGGAAAAGCATGTTACATACCAGTTGGTCATAAGTCACCCAAGTGTCTTAAAAAAGAAGCAGTAATTAAAAAATTAAAAAAAATATTAGAAGATCCTAGTATTAAAAAAATAGGTCAAAATATAAAATTTGATTTTATCGTATTTTATAAGTGTGGAATAAAACTTTCATCAATGGAAGATACAATGCTGATGTCTTATGTTTTAGATGCTGGAAAAAATAGACATAATATGGATACTTTATCAGAAATTCATTTGGGACATAAAACTATTTCTTTTAAAGAGATGGTAGGCACAGGTAAGAAAGAAATTAATTTTAGTGAAGTAGAATTAGATAAAGCAAAAGATTACGCTGCTGAAGATGCTGATGTTACTTTTAGATTATACAAGAAATTTGTCAAAAATTTAAAATCAGAGAAAATGATCAATATTTATGAAATTTTTGAAAAGCCATTAATTAAAATTCTTGCATTTATGGAAATAGAAGGAGTTGAAATTGACAGTAAGTTTTTAAAATCTCTTTCATCCAAATTTGAAAAAAAAATCCAAAAACTTGAAAAAGAAGTATTTAAAATTTCTAAAAAAGAGTTCAATATCGCATCTCCAAAGCAATTAGGTGAAATAATTTATAATGACTTGAAAATAGCAGGTTTAAAGAAAACTAAAAAAGGAAGTTTTGCAACAAGTGCAAGTGTTTTGGAGGATTTAGCTTTTAAAGGTCATGAGTTTCCAAAATTAATTTTAGACTGGAGACAAGTTTCAAAATTAAAAAATACTTATTCAGATGCTTTACCTGAACATTTAAACCCAAATACAAAAAGAGTTCACACTTCGTTTTTGCTGGCTGCTACAACGACTGGAAGACTAGCATCTAGTGATCCCAACTTACAAAACATACCAATTAAATCAGAAGACGGAAAAGATATAAGAAAAGCTTTCACTGCAAAAAAAGGGCACCTATTAATTTCTGCGGATTACAATCAAATTGAGATGAGAATTTTAGCAGACCTGGCAGATGTAAAAGAACTGAAAAAAGCTTTTAAAAATAAAGAAGATATTCACTCTTTAACAGCTAGCCAAATATTTAATATTGATATCAAAAAAGTTAATCAAGATCACAGACGAAAGGCTAAGGCTATTAATTTTGGAATTATTTATGGAATTTCGCAATATGGATTAGCTAAGCAAATAAATGTTTCTAACTATGAAGCAGAGGAATTTTTGAATTCATATTTTGCTAAGTTTCCAGAAATTAAAGTTTACATGGATAATACAATTAAATTTTGTAGGAAAAGTGGATATGTTAACAATATTTTTGGACGAAGATCTCATTTTAATGGAATAAATGACAAAAACTTTAATGTCAGAAATTTTCAAGAACGTGCTGCAATTAATGCACCCATTCAAGGTTCTGCTTCTGAAGTAATGAGATTAGCTATGATAAGATTAGATAAGAAATTATCAGAGGAAAAAAATTCTAATTCAAAAATGCTCTTGCAAATTCATGATGAATTAATTTTTGAAATTCCAAAAAAAGATGAAAAGGTAATGATTAAATTAATTGAGAGAGAAATGACCAGTGTAGCTCAGAGTGATTATCATTCTTTTTCAACTCCTTTAACAGTTGATATTAATGTTGGAGATAATTGGGGCATGTTACATTAAATTTATAACATTGCCCAAATTAGGACAATTTAGTATTTTTAAACTACTTTATGCAAAAACAAACAATAGCTTTAATTGATGACGATAGAAATATTTTAACAAGTTTGAGTATCGCATTGGAAAAAGAGGGTTTTAAAGTTCAAACATATATTGATGGTGAAAGTGCATTAATCGGTTTAACCAGAATGCCACCTGACTTAGCAGTCATAGACATAAAGATGCCTAAGATGGATGGAGAAGAATTACTAAAAAAACTTCGAAAAAAAACTTCCTTACCAGTAATTTTTTTAACATCTAAAGATGATGAAATTGATGAGTTGTTAGGTCTAAAGCTGGGCGCAGATGATTTTGTAAAAAAATCAGGAGGTTTTTCTATAAAAGTCTTGATTGAAAGAATTAGAGTGCAGTTAAGAAAAAAAGATACAAATAATATTCTAGAGGAAAATAAAAGCTTGATATCTCATGGAAGATTAAAATTAGATCCATCACAACTCGAGTGTGAATGGAATGGAAAACAGTTGCCTGATAAATTGACGACAACTGAGTTTTTAATTGTTAAAGAATTAGCAAAGAGGCCTGGTATAATTAAAGAAAGAGCTCAGCTTATGGATATAGCTTACCGAGAGGATACAGATATTGAGGATAGAACTATTGATAGTCACGTAAAACGAATTAGAAAAAAATTTAAAAAAGTAGATCCTGATTTTTCAGCTATTGAAACTAGGTATGGTAGTGGATATAGATGGAATGTTAGCTAATGTTTAGTAAATACTTAAAAACTCTCTCTATATTAAAAAAATTTTTATTTATAAATTTTGTAATTTTTACAATTATTGGACTATTTACATTCACATATCTAAATAATATTCAGCCAAGTTTAATAAAAAAAAAATCTCAAAATCACACAAACATTATTAACAACACTATTGACAATATTTTAAGGCTAGATGTAAAATTCCAATCTGACGATATTAGAAGATTTTTATTTTCTACAAGGTTTATTTTTCAGAATTTAGATAGAGTAATTTTTTTTGATGATCAACTTAACCTTATTGGAGACACTGATACTTTAGATCTTGATCCAAGATCATTCTCTACAAGACTTGATAAAATTGAATTTGAACGTTTAGATAATGAGGAAACAGAAAAAATTATTGAGGAAAAAAATATAACAATTGATGAAAAAAAACCTGTTTCATTCAAAGATGTATTGAAAAATTATTCTAGTTCTGAAAATTTAGGAGCTACTTACACATTTACTCAAGAAGATTTTAATCAATTTAATGTAACAACAATTAAGAATGTTACAAAGAATGAAATTAATCTTGGTTATGTAGCAATAACCGAAAATGCTAATGAAATAAAGACAGCGATAGATGAGAGAAAAGCATTTGTAATAAGAACAGCTATATCTGTAGGATTTGTAATATTAATTTTTTCTTTTGTTTTAAGTAGATATTTTATTAAACCAATACAAAATCTCGTGGGATATACAATTCGTATCAAAGAAAAAAGTCAAATTAAACCAGGTATTGAAAATTTGAAAAAAAGAAATGACGAATTAGGACTTTTATCTAATTCTTTAGAGGATATGACAAATGAGCTTCAAAAAAGAGTTACACATGCAGAAAACTTTTCGACAGATTTAGTTCATGAAATTAGAAATCCATTAGCATCTTTAAAAAGTGCATCAGAAATTTTACAAGACACAAATGATAGCGAACAAAGAAATAGATTATTGAATATACTTAGTCATGATGTTCAAAGAATAGAAAGATTAATTACTGATTATTCGCAAATGTTAAAGGATGAAGTTGCTTTAAGTAAAGAAAAAATGAAAAAAATTGATATTGAACCTATCATTCAATCAGTTGTTGATGATTATAACAATATTCATCAAGTGAAAAAAGGAATAAAAATTGAATATAAAAATGATGGAAAAGATAAATATTTAATAAATGGTATAGAAAACAGAATTGAACAAATCATTGCAAATTTATTAGACAATTCAATATCATTTAGTAAAGATGGTGCTAATGTTTTCGTTGATGTTTCTATTAATGGAAAAAATCAAATATCAATAAAAATTATTGATGAGGGACAAGGATTTAAAGAAAAAGACACATCAAGAATATTTAAAAGATTTTATAGTAATAGACCTGAAAAATTTGGAGAACACTCAGGTCTAGGTTTAAATATAGTAAAAAACTTAGTTGAACTCCACGATGGTGAAATTGTAGCATCTAATCGGTCTGATAAAGAAGGAGCAATGATAGAGATAAGATTTCCCAATGTTTAATCATATCTTGATAAATAAATACTTAACTGTATAAAGCTTGCCATGGATGATTATAAAGTAAAAGACATCACTCAAGCAGAATTTGGTAGGAAAGAAATATCAATTGCTGAAAGTGAAATGCCTGGTTTAATGGCATTAAGAGAAGAATATTCTAAGGAAAAACCATTAAAGGGTGCAAGAATTATTGGATGTCTACATATGACGATTCAAACAGCTGTATTGATTGAAACTTTAGTTGCATTAGGTGCTGAAGTTCGTTGGTCTTCTTGTAATATTTTTTCAACCCAAGATCATGCGGCGGCTGCAATTGCAAAGGCTGAAATTCCTGTTTATGCTTGGAAAGGTGAAACAGAGGAAGAATATTTATGGTGCATTAAACAAACTATAATTGGAAAACCAGACTGGAAGCCTAATATGTTATTAGATGATGGTGGAGATTTAACAGCTATCATGCACAATGAATATCAGGACCTAATGAAAGATGTTAAGGGTGTTTCAGAGGAGACTACTACTGGAATTAAAGCACTTAATAAAATGGAAAAAGATAAATCGCTTTTAGTTCCAGCAATAAATGTAAATGACTCTGTTACTAAATCAAAATTTGATAATTTATATGGATGTAGAGAAAGTTTAGTAGACGGGATAAGAAGAGCTACTGATGTGATGATGTCTGGAAAAATTGCAATTGTAGCTGGTTTTGGAGACGTTGGAAAAGGAAGTGCTGCATCCTTAAGACAAAGTGGTGCTAGAGTTTTAGTTACAGAAGCAGATCCAATTTGTGCTCTCCAAGCTGCAATGGAAGGTTATGAAGTGGTATTAATGGAGGAAGCTATAAGTAGAGCGGATATCGTTGTAACAGCCACAGGTAACAAAGACATTGTCACTGCTGATCATATGAGAGATATGAAGGATAGAGCCATCTTATGTAATATTGGTCACTTTGATAATGAAATACAAGTTGAAGCTCTTAAAAATTATAAGTGGACTGAAGTAAAACCTCAAGTACATGAAATAGAGTTACCTAGTGGTAAAAGAATTATTCTTCTGGCTGAGGGAAGATTAGTTAATCTTGGTTGCGCAACTGGACATCCAAGTTTTGTAATGAGTGCATCATTTACTAATCAAGTTATTGCTCAAATAGAACTTTGGCATAATTATAAAAATTATGAAAATAAAGTTTATGTACTTCCAAAACATTTAGATGAAAAAGTAGCAACTTTGCATTTAAAAAAAGTTGGGGCAAAACTAACAAAATTATCAAAAGAGCAAGCAGATTATATAAGC
>CACIHO010000003.1 GCA_902586485.1 uncultured Pelagibacteraceae bacterium
GTTTAAAAACTTTAAATGTAGATTCTGTTGATATTTTATTCCTTCATGATCCAGAATACGTAAAAGATGTAAATGATGTCACTAAAAAAGATGGTGCATTGGATGAGTTATTTAAAATAAAAGAAGAGGGCTTGGCTAAAGCAGTTGGTTTAGCTATGGGAAAAATAAATATAATGTTTCCTATTTTAAAAAATTGGGACTTTGATGTGATAATTAATCATAACAGATATACTTTATTAAATAGAGAAGCGGATGAGATGTATAGCTATGCTCACAGTAAAAATATATCTATTTTTAATGCCGCTCCTTACGCTGGTGGTGTTTTAGCAAAAGGTCCAAGTAACTTTAAAAAAATAACTTATCAAGATGTTACAGAAGAAAAACTTGCACCTGCCAGAGAAATAGAAAAAGTTTGTAAAAAATATAATGTTGAAATGGGCGCAGCTGCTTTACAGTTTTCAATGAAAGATAAAAGAATCACCTCTACTCTATGTGGTGTTACTAGTGTTCAGAGTATTGAAAAAAACCTAACATGGGCTCAAACAAGTATCCCAGATAAATTTTGGAACGAACTTTTAAAATTACCTTTCTCAACAAAAGATCCAGAATCTGAAAGAATATTTACACCTGGTTAAACTTTAAAAAATTTATGAATAGAATAGTTGTATATTTATTTTGTTAATTTGATAATTAACTATTTCTAGGGATAATTTTTAATTGTAATCAATTTTAAAAATACATAATCTATAAAGCATAAATTAAAAAAGGAGCATAAATGAAAAAGGTTATTATCTCATTAATAATGATGTTTGGAATAATCTCTTCAACTTCATTCGCTGGTACTTTAGTGATAAACACAGATACATCTGATGCAGCACCTAAAGAAGCTTTTGAATATATTATTAAAAAATTTGAAGAAGAAAACCCAGACGTCACAGTAAAATGGAATGTTTTTGACCATGAGGGTTATAAACAATCCATAAGAAATTTTTTAAACACTGATCCACCTGATGTTGCAAACTGGTATGCTGGAAATAGAATGCTACCATTTGTAAGAGCAGGTTTATTTGAAGATGTCTCTGATATTTGGAAAGACTCAGGTTGGGTAGACGGAAACCTTTCTGAAAATATGGAGCATGCTAAAAAATCAATGACTATTGGTGGTAAGCAATGGGGCATTCCTTATACTTATTATCAGTGGGGGGTGTATTACAGGAAAGATTTATTTACAGCAAATGGAATATCTGTACCAACTACATGGGATGATTTTGTAGCTGCATGCGCTACGTTAAAAGCTGCAGGTATTACACCTATTACAATTGGATCAAAGTATCTTTGGACAACAGCTGGTGTTTTTGATTATTTAAATCTTAGAACAAATGGCTATGAGTTTCATATGGATTTAACATTAGGTAAAGTTCCTTATACAGACCCAAAAGTGCAAGCGGTATTTGATAAATGGGATGAGCTTGTGAAGCCTGGTTACTTCTTAGAAAATCATGCAGCACTTAGTTGGCAAGAAGCTTTAACTCCTATGGTGAACGGTGAAGCAGCAATGTATGTGATGGGTAATTTTGCTGTTGCTCCTTTAAAAGAAGCTGGCTTAAGAGACTCAAATTTAGGTTTCTTCCAGTTCCCTGAAATCACACCAGGTATCCCAATGGCCGAAGAAGCACCTACGGATACTGTGCATATACCTTCTAAAGCTAAAAATAAAACTGATGCTAAGCGTTTCTTAATATTTATGTCTCGAGCAGATGTGCAAGAAGAGATCAATAAAATATTAGGTCAGCTTCCTATTAACAAAAACTCTAGTGTTAAAAAAGGAGATCCTTTCTTAGCAGCAGGATTAAATATGTTAAATAATGCTTATGCAATGGCTCAATTCTACGATAGAGATGCTCCAGCTCAAATGGCATCAGAGGGTATGAAAGGCTTTCAAGAATATATGTCTAATCCTGACAGAAGACAAAAAATCTTAGAAAGATTAGAAAAAGTACGCCAAAGAGTTTATAAATAAACTCTTAATTTAACTGTGGGGCTTACTAGCCCCTCAGTTAAAAATTAGATTTCATCAATTTGTAAAATAAAATTACATGGAACTAAATAATTCAAAACCAAAAAGAATTACTTGGTGGCAAAAAAATCAAATTAAAATTAGCCCATGGATTTTTCTAGCTCCAGGATTAATATTTTTTTTTATTTATGTAATAGCCCCAATATTTGTATCTATTGGTATTTCTTTTTATCAATGGGATGGATTATCTCCATCTATATATGTTGGTCTTCAAAATTACATTGAACTTTTAGATGATGAATATTTTTACATTTCACTTTGGAATAATCTTAAATGGTTAATATTTTTTATGTTGGCAGTTCCTATTGGTTTAGGACTAGCAATATTTTTAAACCAAATTGTTTTTGGAATTAGATTAATAAAATCTCTATTTTTTTTTCCATTTGTTATTTCTCAAGTAGTAATTGGTCTTATTTTTACTTGGTTTTACCAACCAAATTATGGGGTTATTGCACCCTTTCTAGATTTAATTGGATTAGAAGGATTTTCAATTCTTGCAAATGAAGATACTGCTACTTATGGGATAATATTTGCAGGTCTATATCCACAAATTGCTTATTGTTTAATTTTATATTTAACAGGACTTAACAATATAAACCCTGAACAAATTGAGGCTGGAAGAATGGATGGCGCCAAAGGATTTCATTTATTTTGGAATATAGTGCTTCCACAACTAAGACACGCTACCTTTTTAGCAATTGTAGTAACTGTGATTGGTGCTCTTAGAAGTTTTGATATGGTGGCGATAATGACTCAAGGTGGACCTTATGGTTATTCAAATGTCTTAGCGTATTACATGTTTGAGCAAGCTTTAAGTGAATACGGTTACAGAATGGGATACGGGTCAGCGATAGCAACTGTTTTATTCACAATAATGATGTTTTATATTTTGTTTTTTATATACAGAATGTATCGAAACGAGAGGGAGGATAACAACTAAATGTTCCCTACTCCGATTCATCAAAGACCAATTATAAATCAATACATTTATAAAATATTTTTGCCTATCTCATTAATTATTTGGTTGATACCGATATTTGGTATTTTAATGACATCAATCAGAGGTTTAGGAGATATTACTGCTGGAAATATGTGGGGAACACCAAGTGAATTTTTACTTTTTTCAAATTTATACGATGTTTTCACTAACACTCCAATGATCAAATACACTCTAAATAGCTTTAAAGTAACTATTCCAACAATG
The DNA here is from genome assembly GCA_902586485.1 of uncultured Pelagibacteraceae bacterium. GTDB lineage: Bacteria > Pseudomonadota > Alphaproteobacteria > Pelagibacterales > Pelagibacteraceae > Pelagibacter. The sequence continues at coordinate 3,282 of CACIHO010000003.1, forward strand.
CTAGGAGCGGTTGCTTTAAGTTGTATGACTGGCTTTGCTCTTGCAAGATATAAGTTTAAGACAAATTTAATAATATTTTTTATTTTTATAGCTGGAAACTTTGTTCCATTTCAAATTTTAATGATACCGGTAAGAGATCTGACTTTTAAAATTGGTCTCTACAACACTATTACAGGATTAGTGTTATTTCATGTAGCTTTTCAAACAGGGTTTTGCACACTTTTTATGAGAAATTTTATCAAAGCGTTACCTCAAGAGCTTATTGAGGCTGCGAGAATGGATGGAGCATCTGAATTTAAAATTTTTTGGAAAATAATATTACCTTTGACTAGACCAGCTATAGCAGCACTGTGTGTATTAATTTTTACATTTATATGGAACGATTATTTTTGGGCAACTGTCTTAATTCAAGGTGATCATGCAATGCCAATTACTGCTGGATTAAAATCATTAAATGGTCAATGGATTACAGCTTATCACTTATTATCAACTGGATCTATTGTTGCTGCGATACCTCCTGTTATTATGTTTTTTTTAATGCAAAAACATTTTATTGCTGGATTAACTCTTGGAGCAACTAAAGGATAGTATGATTAAAGTTACTTTTATTGGAGCAGGAAGTACTGTATTTATGAAAAATATACTTACAGATATTTTGCTTGAAAAAAATTTCAGCAACTGTGAAATAGTTTTACAAGATATTGATATAAGAAGATTAAAAACTTCAAATTTAGTAGCAGAAAAAGTTGCAAAATCAATAGGTGCTAATCCAAAGATTATAACTGAAAAAAATCAAAAAAAAGCACTTAGAGGAGCTGACTTTGTAATTTTAATGTTTCAAATAGGTGGTTATGAGCCCTCTACAGTTATTGATTTTGAAATTCCAGCAAAGTATGGATTAAAACAAACTATTGGTGACACTTTAGGTATAGGTGGAATCATGAGAGGGTTAAGAACTGTCCCTGCTTTATTGTCTGTTGTAAAAGATATGAATGAAGTTTGTCCAAGCGGAATAATGTTACAGTACGTTAATCCTATGGCAATAAATTGTTTGGCATTATCTAAATTTGCACCTGAACTTAAATATGTTGGACTTTGTCATTCTGTACAAGGAACTGCTGAAGATTTAGCAAAAGATATTGGCGAAGACATAAAAAATATTAGTTATGAATGTTCGGGTATTAATCATATGTCTTTTTTTACTAAATTTGAAAAGATTAACTCTGATGGAACAAAAGAAAATCTTTATCCTAAAATTTTTAAAGCTGGAAAAGAAAAAACATTTGGAACTAATTGGGATGGATGCACAAATGAAGTTAGGTATAAAATTTTAGAAAAACTTGGATATTTTGTTACTGAATCATCTGAACACTTTGCAGAATATACACCGTGGTTTATTAAAAATAACAGAGAGGACTTATTAAGTGAATTCAACATTCCAATTAATGAATATATTCGAAGATGTAAAAAACAAATTAAAGAATGGGATCGACAAGAACAAAGTTTATTAAATGGGGAAAAATTTGTTTGTAAAAAATCTTTAGAATATGCGTCACGAATAATTGTATCAATTGTAGACGGCAAAGAAGATACAATTAATGGAAATGTTTTAAATAATAAATTAATCTCTAATTTACCAGAAGATTGTTGTGTTGAAGTACCATGCAAAATAAATAATAAAGGTATTAATCCACAAAAAGTTGATAATTTACCTATGCATTTAGCAAATTTAATGAAAACTAATATAAATGTTCAACAGTTGACTGTTGAAGCCTTAAAGACAAAAAAAAAGGAGACTGTTTATCATGCAGCTATGTTGGATCCACTTACTTCTTCTTTATTAAGTTTAGATCAAATTAGTTCTATGGTAGATGAATTATTAATAGCTCACAAAAATTGGATACCAGTATTTAATTAATATGAAAAATAAATTTCCTAATGGTTTTTTTTGGGGAACGGCTACAGCAAGTTACCAAATAGAAGGTGCTACAGGTAAAGACGGAAAAAGCAAAAGTATTTGGGATACTTTTACACATACACCTGGAAAAGTTAAAAATAATGAAAACGGAGATACTGCTGTTGATCATTATCATAGATATGAAGAAGATATTGAGCTGATGGCTAATATAAATTTAAATTCATATAGATTTTCTTTAGCATGGACACGAATTATTCCAGAGGGGGCGGGTAAAATAAATCCAAAAGGAGTAGATTTTTATTCAAGGTTGATAGACAAGTGTTTGGAAAAAAATATTGAGCCTTTCATAACTTTATATCATTGGGATCTTCCTCAATCCCTACAAGATAAAGGGGGTTGGGCAAATAGAGACATGGCAAAAATATTTTCAGATTATTCAGAGGCTATTGTTAAAAATTTTGGAGACAGATGTAATCATTTTATCACATTTAATGAACCACAAGTTTTTACTATTCATGGATATGTAGATGGTTACATGGCTCCAGGATACAAAGATTTAGAAAAATACTTTGCATCAATACATAATGTTAATCTTGCACATGGTACAGCTTTTCAAGCAATGAAATCTTTAAATAATAATATAAAAATTGGCTGTACTTTAAATATGGCGCCATGTATTCCTGCTACAAAATCAAGTGGAGATCTTCATGCAACTAAATTATTCGATACTCATTGGAATAGATCATTTGCCGACCCTATGTATCTTGGAAGATATCCTGAATTACTAATTAATGATGTCTCAAAACATATTCAACAAGATGATATGAAAACTATTTTTCAAAAAAATGATTTTATTGGATTAAATCATTATCAACATATTAGAATTAAAGCTGATAATAAACATTTACTTAAAGCAAGAGGAGCATTCAATGATGAATTACCTTTTGGTCTTGATGGTAAAGATGCAAAGTTAACTCTTATGGGATGGGAAATTGTTCCAGATGCTTATTATGATCAAATTATGGATTTAAAAAATAATTATGGCAATCCAGATATTTATCTAACTGAAAATGGTGCAGCATATCCAGATTTAATTGAAAAAAATGGAGAAATAAACGACAACGATCGTATTGATTACTTTAAGAAATATTTAAGTGCTGTAAAAAAATCAATTGATAATGGAGCTAAAGTTAAAAGTTACTTTGCATGGACATTTATGGATAATTTTGAATGGGCGTTAGGTTTTGAAAAGAGATTTGGAATAGTGCATGTTGATTTTAAAACTTTAAAAAGAACCCCCAAAAAATCATATTATTTTTTCAAAAAGCTTGTAGAACAAAATTCAATTCCTTTAGATTTTTAAATTAAATCTAAATAAAAACTTATTAAAAAAGATAAATTATTTAAAAGCTAAATTATTTTCATCAAATAAATGACATTTATTTAGATCAAAACTTAAGGTTAAATTATCTCCAATATTAGCTGAATTCGCACCATCTGTTTGAACAACTAATGGTTCTCCATCTTTCTCTAAATATAGAAATGTAGATGAACCTAATTCTTCAATTACGAATACCTTGCTATCCCAACATTTTTCACCAGTATTGATCGATATATGTTCAGGTCTGATACCAATCTTTACATTATCGCCAGGTGAAACTTTATCTGAAGTTTTTGGAACAATAATTTTTCCTTGTCCTGAAATTTCAACTTCGGTTTCAGAGCTATTAAAGCTTATAACTTTAGAATTGATAAAGTTCATCTTGGGTGAACCAATAAAACCGCCAACAAATAAATTTTCTGGTTCATTATATAATTTTAAAGGTGTTCCTTTTTGAGATACAATTCCATTATCTAATACAACAATATCATCTGCAAGTGTCATTGCTTCAGTTTGATCATGAGTAACATAAATCATTGTCGCATTTAATTGATCATGTAATTTAGCAAGCTCTACTCTCATCTGAACTCTTAAGGCTGCATCTAAATTAGATAAAGGTTCATCAAATAAAAATACTTTTGGCTTTCTTGTGATTGCTCTACCAATCGCAACTCTCTGTCTTTGTCCTCCCGACAGTTGTTTCGGTTTTCTCTCCAAGTATTGCTCGATCTGAAGAATTTTAGCAGCTTCCATAACTCTATCAGTAATTTCCTCTTTAGATTTTTTTTCAATCTTTAAACCAAATGCCATATTATCAAACACTGTCATGTGTGGATACAGAGCGTATGATTGAAAGACCATTGCTATATTTCTTTCTGTTGGCGGAAGATCATTAACAACTTGTCCATCAATTGAAATTGTTCCTGAGTTAATCTCCTCTAGACCAGCAATCATTCTTAGCATTGTTGATTTACCACAGCCACTTGGTCCAACAAATACAGTGAAAGACTCACTTTTAATTTCTAGAGATACATCTTTGATCACATGTGTAGATCCAAAGAATTTATTAATATTAGAAATATTTATCTCTGCCATTTTGAGTTAATATTGTTTTTTAGTATTTATTCATAATTTTTAATTTAATTCAATCATGATTAATTTTATTAATTATGATATCCTTATCTTAAATGAAAATATTAAGAGATAAATTTGGTAGGACCTTTCCATATGTAAGGCTTTCAATTACTGATGTATGTAACTTTAAATGTGGATATTGTTTACCTAATGGTTATCAAATTGATAAAAGTGACAATAGAAAATTTCTTCACTTAGAAGAAATAAAACGTCTTGCAAAAGTTTTTTCAAAATTAGGTGTAAGCAAAATTAGACTTACTGGTGGAGAACCAACAGTAAGAAAAGATTTTTTTGATATAATTAAGATTTTAAAAAATGAAGCTGGAATAAAAAAAGTTGTAATTACAACAAACGGTTATCATTTAGATCAAAAAGCGAAGATGTTAGTTGATTGTGGTTTAAATGGTATTAATATTAGTATTGATAGTCTGGATAGAAATACATTTAAAAATGTTACAGGTCACGATCGACTACCAGAGATTTTAAATGGAATTAAAAAACTTCAAGATTTATATTTTGAAAATATTAAAATTAATGCAGTACTTTTGAATGGAATAAATTCATCTGACAAAGATTTTGAAAATTGGGCAGAATTTATAAAAGAGAACAAAGTTAGTTTAAGATATATAGAATTAATGCAAACAGGAGACAACTTAGGATATTTTAAAAAATATCACGTATCCTCCAAAATATTTAAAGAATACCTAAATAAAAACAATTGGATTTATCAAACCTTAGGTAAAGATGCTGGGCCGTCACTAAATTATATCAATCCAGAATATAAAGGGAAATTTGGAATCATAGCACCCTACTCTAAAGATTTTTGTAGAAGCTGTAATAGATTAAGAATTACATCAAGAGGAGATCTTAGATTATGCCTATTTGGAAATACTGGAATAAGTATAAGACATTTATTACAAAAAGATGAACAAATTGAAGAATTACAAGATCTTATAATGGGTCAAATGAAATTTAAAAAAGAGTCTCACCATTTGGAACTTGGCGAAACTGGTTTAACTAAAAATTTATCTAATACGGGTGGCTAATGTCAAAATTAAAAATTATAAATCAAGAAGAACTTAAAGATTGGGCGAAAGAAATATTTCAAAAAAACTCTTTCAATATGGTTGATGTTTCTTCAAAAAAAGAAACTTTTAGAAGAGCACTTGCGTCAGGTAAGATATATGTTGGAAAAGAAGTTTTTGATCTAATTAAAAATAAGAAGATGCCTAAAGGAGATCCTATTGCTTTAGCTGAGGTATCAGCTGTGTTGGGAGTAAAAAAAACAAGTGAATTTATTCCTCTTTGTCACCCACTTCCAATTGACCATACGGCCACTAAAATAATTATGAATGAATTAGACAGTTCATTAGAAGTGTTTTGCGTAGTTTCTGCAGTAGCAAAAACCGGTGTTGAAATGGAAGCTATAATGGGTGTTAACTCTGCCTTAATCACAATTTATGATTTAAGCAAAATAGTAAATCCACATCTTAAAATTGATAACGTAAAATTATTAATTAAAGAAGGTGGAAAAAGTGGATTATGGAAAAACCCTGATGGTCTCCCAGTTTTTCTAAAAAATATTTTTTAATGAAAATATCAGTTGAACTATTTGGCGCAGCTAGAGAATTTAGTACCAAATCCCATTTAGACTTTGAATTAATTGAAAATTCCTCAATAAAAGATCTTAGAAACCAAATGATAGAGTTTATTGATATGAAATTTAAAGGAAATGAAACTTTTAAAAAAATTATTAAATCGTCAGCTTTTTGTTCGTCTGATGATAAAATTGTCTCAGACAATTATAAAATAGTTAAAAAACAAAACTTTAGCATTATACCTCCTATAGGAGGCGGTTAATGCTACATACCAAAATTATTGATGCTTCAAAAAATGAGAAGATAGAAATTTCAAAAGCAGAAAATTTTTTAAATCAATCGAAATTTGGTGCTATAATATATTTTGTTGGGACTGTAAGAGATGTAAATGAAAATAAAACAGTTACTGGTATTACCTATGATGCCAAAGTAAGTATGGTTATAAAAAGTTTTGAAGAAATTTATGAAGAAGCCGATAACAAGCTAAATATTAAAGAAAAAGCAGTGTTTATTGAGCATGTTAAAGGATATGTGGGTTTGAAAGAAAAAAGTATTATTATTGGTGTAGCTTGCAAACATAGAGATCAAGCATTTGTATTGTCTAGATACATAATTGAAGAAATTAAAAAAAGATCACCGATTTGGAAAAAAGAACATTATAAAAATGAGCAAAGCGAATGGTTAAAGGGAGTATCTATAAATAATTAAAATGATAAAATTTAAAAATTCAGAAATTACACCAGAGATTATTTATAAAAATAGAAGATCTTTTATTAAATCTATAGGGCTTGGTGCAAGCTCTTTAGCAATATCCACTATACCCTTTGTAAATAAATCATTAGCAAGTGAAAGAGATAAATTAACTAGTTATAAAGATATAACGACTTATAACAATTATTATGAGTTTGGAACATCAAAGAGTGACCCGTATAGAAATTCTAAAACATTTAAAACAACTCCTTGGGAAATAGCTATTGAAGGAGAAGTAGAAAAACCTATTAAATTATCTATGGAGGAGATCTCAGAGATGTTTATTTCTGAAGAAAGAATATATCGATTAAGATGCGTTGAGGGTTGGTCAATGGTTATTCCATGGATGGGTTTTTCTTTAAGCGAACTACTATCTAAAGTTAATCCAACTAATAAAGCAAAATTTGTTGAGTTTGAAAGTGTATATGATCCTGCACAAATGAAAGGACAAAGATACCCTGTTTTAAACTGGCCATACAATGAAGGTTTAAGAATTGATGAAGCAATGCATCCTTTAACTACCGTAGTTACAGGTTTATATGGTAAAAAACTTCCAAATCAAAACGGAGCGCCATTTAGAATTTTTATTCCTTGGAAGTATGGTTTTAAAAGTGCAAAAGCGATTGTAAAAATTAAATTTGTAGAAAATATGCCTACTTCGTCATGGATGTGGGCATCACCTAGAGAATATGGATTTTATTCGAATGTAAACCCAAATGTAGATCATCCAAGATGGTCACAAGCAACTGAAAGAATAATTGGTGAGGGTGTTTGGGCACCTAGAGTAAAAACTTTAATGTTCAATGGCTACGGAGACGAAGTTGCGAACTTATACACTGGTATGGATTTAAAAAAATATTTTTAATGAAAAAATATTTAAAATCTGGTGTATTTATTTTAAGCACAGTCCCATTTTTATTAATTTTATACAAAATTTTTTTAAATAAACTTGGCCCTGAACCAGTAAAAGAAATAACCCATTTTACGGGAGAGTGGACTTTAATATTTATTTGCCTAACACTATTAATGAGTCCACTCAAAAGATTTACAAAATTGTCTGTATGGATAAGTTTCAGAAGAACATTGGGTCTTTTTGTTTTTTTTTATGCAACACTTCATTTATTAACTTATGTGGGTTTAGATTATAGATTTAGTTGGTCTCCTATATTAGATGACGTTTTAAAAAAGAAATATATCTTCATTGGTTTTACAGCATGGTTACTTTTGCTTCCTTTAGCTATTACATCTTCTCAGAAAATGGTTTTATTACTAAAAAATAATTGGAAAAAATTACATAGATTAATTTATGTAATCGCGATTTTTGGATCCCTCCATTATATATGGTTATCAAAAACTATTTTTTTTAGACCTTTGGTTTATTTAATAATTATACTTGTTTTGTTATCTTTAAGAATTAAGATTAAAAATAGGAATATAAATTATGGATGAAAATTTAAAAAAAGAAATTCAATCAGCTACTCTTGAAAGATTAATGAGTCATTTAGATGAAAGAAAAGATGTTCAAAATATTGATCTAATGAATTTGGCTGGTTTCTGCAGAAATTGTTTATCTAGATGGTATAGAGAAGAGGCAGAAAAAAAAGGAGTAGAGATATCTGATCCTGATGCCAGAGAGCATATATATGGAATGCCTTATTCTGAATGGAAAGAAAAATATCAGAAATAATTATTTTTCTTTAAGTCTTGGAAATAATTCAACAAAGTTACAAGGTTTGTGATTAATATCTAATTGATGTTTTAAGATTCCATCCCATGCATCAGTTACTCCCCCAGACGATCCTGGCAATGCAAAGATATATTTTCCATTTGATAAAACTGCACATGCTCTAGATTGTATGGAAGACGTGCCAACTGTTTTTAAACTAATTGTTCTAAAAACTTCACCAAATCCAGGTATTTTTTTATCTGCAATTTCTTCAATTGCCTCAGGAGTTATATCTCTACCAGTTAAACCTGTGCCTCCAGTTGTAATAATCACATCTATATCTTTATGATTAGTCCACTCTTTTAAAATTGAGACGATATCCTCTTTATTGTCTTTGCAAATTTTTCTCTCAATTAATTTATGATTAGCCTCAGCAATTTTATTTACAAGGATAGCACCTGATTTATCGTTATCAATTGTCCTAGTATCTGTTACAGTTAATAAAGCTATATTTACAATCATAATTAAAATTTAAGATGATTATACTTACAATATTTTTTTTTATAACTGCAATATTATATTCCAGTATTGGTTTTGGGGGCGGATCTACTTACCTCGCTTTGATGTTAATTTGGGATGTTCCCTTCTATATTTTTCCAATTATAGCATTAATTTGTAATATTATTGTTGTAACTGGTAATTCAATAAATTTTTTAAGAACAAAAAACATCAATATAAATTTACTCACACCTTATTTAATTGGATCTGTTCCTTTTGCTTTTCTTGGAGCTTCTATTTCAATTGATAAAGATTTGTTTGAGATTTTACTGTTCTTTATTTTATTAATAGCGGGAATTTTTTTATTATTAGAGAGTAAATTCTTCAATGAAGATCAGATTGGAATTAAACAAGTCTCAAAATTGGTTTCTATTTTTATTGGTTCTATTATCGGCTTTATATCTGGATTAGTAGGAATAGGTGGAGGAATATTTTTAAGTCCAATTTTATTTCTTCTTAAAGCTGGTTATCCAAAACATATAACCAGCACCGCATCTCTATTTATATTAATTAACTCTATTTTTGGTGTAGCAGGACAATTAACTAAAGATATTGTTTTGTATGAATTTTTAAAATATTGGCCTCTTTTTATTACAGTGTTAATTGGTGGACAAATTGGAAGTTTTCTAAATATAAAATTTTTATCAAATAAAACGTTAGCTTTACTAACATCTTTATTAGTAATTTTTGTAGCTATGAGAATGGGAATTAGAATATTTATATAATTTTTTGGTTTCCGCCTTTTTTAACAAAGTAAATACCAATGCAAACTGCAATTAAAGAAACTAAAACTTTTATGGTAATTAATTCTTTTAAAAATATGTAGCCTAAAATAGTTCCAAAAATTGGTATCAAATAAGAAACTTGAGATTGAAAAATCAACCCATTTGTAGTCAAAATTCTAAAACGCAACAACCAAGCAATACCTGTAGGAACAATTCCTAAATAAATAGCTGATATAAGAGAGTCTGTTCTTGGGAAAGTTTGTAATGGTTGTTCAATTAAGAATGTTAATGGCAACAAAATAATTATTGCCCAAATTAAAATAGATCCAGTTACATTTTCGTTTTTTTTCTTACTTATTTTTAATGTTAGTACCCCACCTACAACATAACATGTTGATCCAAGTAATATTAATAAAGCTGAAACAAAATTATTTTCATCTATTAAGAGATTATCAGAGAATAAAAAAACTATTCCAGAAAAACCAATTAAAATTCCAATAGTTTTTACTAAATTAAATTTTTCATTTTTTGTATAAAAATGAGCTAGCACTGTGGAGCTCAAAGGAGTAGTTGACATCAATATAGCTGCCAAATTACTTTGAACTGATTTGACTCCATAAGCAATTAAGAAAAATGGAGCTACCAAATTAATAAACCCTATCATTGCAAACCAATGCCAATCTTTAGAAAAAGCTTCAACTTTAATATTTTTAAAATAACACAAAAGTAAAACTGGAATTGCTCCAAAAAATACTCTCAGGAAAGCAATTGTCACTGGACCAAAAGAATAAGTTGCTATTTTTATGTTAAAAAACGCAGAAGCCCATATAAGAGACAATATTGTTAATAAAAAATAATCAATTAATTTTGGTTGTCTCATTCTATTATCTCTTTTATCTCACCAGAGGTTAATGAAATTAAATTTTCAAAATTTGTTTCAAAAACAGCATTAGGATGACCTGCGGCTGCAAAAATGGAGGAAAATCTATTTAAAGTTTCATCAATAAAAATTTTTATTTTTGTTAAATGTCCTGTTGGAGATACTCCACCAATTGTATATCCAGTAATTTTTTTAACATCTTCTGGGTTCGCCATTGAAACATTTTTTTCATCTAAAATTTTTTTTAATTTATTTAATGAACACCTTTTATCTCCAGAGACTAAACATAAAACAAAACTATCCCCTGCTTTAAAAAGTAAGCTTTTGACAATTGCCCCCACCTTGCAACCTAAAGCTGTAGCTGCATCCTCAGCAGTTCTGGCAGTTTGCTCCAAAACAATCACTTTAAGTTCTGGGTTAAATTGTTTTAGTGATTTTTGTGCTCTTATAACCGGCTCTTTATTTAGTATTGAATTCACAAGTTTAATAAATTTTATTATTTTAGTGACTAATTACACTACTTATGTGAAAATTGCATAGGTGTTATTTGTTAAATAAGCAATATTTTTAAGTATTTTTTTGTTAATTAGGCCAAGCAAAATTACATAGGAGATAAAATGAGTGCATCAAAAGTATTAAAATTTATTAAAGAAAAAGAGGCCGAGTTTTTAGACTTAAGATTTACAGATCCAAGAGGAAAGCTTCAACATTTAACAATGGATTCAACAGTAGTTGATGAAGGTATGTTAAACGAAGGTGTGTTTTTTGACGGATCCTCTATTGCTGGATGGAAAGCAATTAATGAATCTGACATGATTTTAAAGCCTGATACTTCAAGGATGTTTATGGATCCTTTTACGTCTCATAATACTGTAGTTTTGTTTTGTGACATCTTAGATGCAATTAAAAAAGATCCATATGAAAGAGACCCAAGAGGTGTTGCTAAAAAAGCTGAAGAATATTTAAAAGCTTCAGGTATTGGTGACAAAGCCTTTTTTGGACCTGAGCCAGAGTTTTTTGTCTTCGACGATGTAAGAATTAAAAATGATATGAATGAATGTGGATTTAAATTAGATAGTAAAGAAGGTCCATATAATTCAGGTAAAGAATATGAAAGTGGAAATATGGGACACCGACCTCAGATAAAAGGAGGATATTTCCCAGTGCCACCAGTGGATAGTGAACAAGACATGAGAGGAGAATATTTAAAAAATTTAAAAGATGTTGGTATAAAAGTTGAAAAGCATCACCATGAAGTTGCTCCCAGTCAGCACGAACTTGGAATGTATTTTGGAACTTTGGTCAACCAAGCTGATAATGTCCAATTATATAAATATGTTGTACAAATGGTTACACATTCATTTGGTAAGACTGCAACATTTATGCCAAAACCAGTTGCAGGCGATAATGGTTCAGGTATGCACATACATCAATCAATTTGGAAGGGTGATACTCCAGTATTTTCAGGTGAAGCATATGCAGGACTAAGCGAAACAGCATTGCATTACATTGGTGGAATTTTAAAACATGCTAAAGCAATTAATGCTTTTGCTAACTCTACAACAAACAGTTATAAAAGATTAATTCCAGGTTTTGAAGCTCCAGTTCTTCTTGCATATTCAGCAAGAAATAGATCCGCTTCTTGCAGAATACCGATTACATTAAGTAAAAAAGGTGCAAGATGTGAGATAAGATTCCCAGATGCTGCCGGGAACCCATATTTAACTTTCGCAGCTATGTTAATGGCTGGAATTGATGGAATTAAAAATAAAATTCATCCAGGTGAGTCTTTTGATAAAGATTTATATGAATTACCACCTGAAGAAGTTAAAGCTATACCAACAGTTTGTGGTTCTTTAAGAGAAGCGATGGAAAGTTTAGATAAAGACAGAGAGTTTTTAACTCAAGGCGGTGTCTTTACTGATGATCAAATTGATGCTTACATAGCTCTGAAGTTTGAGGAGATACACAAATTTGAACATGCACCTCATCCTGTTGAGTTTGAGATGTATTACAGTAGCTAATAAACTTTATTACTGTCTAGTTGTTGCAATTGTATCTTTGTTAACACCTTTTTTGACTACGTAATCTTGAGTGCCGTTCGCACCGGTTTCCACTTCTTTACGTAGTTCTTTAAAGAATGTTTTTTCCTTTAAAGAATCTTTCAAGTTTTTAACAAGATTTTTAAACTCAAATTTGTTCATAAAGAATCTATATATTAGATATGCATATAATGCAATACAGATATGCGATTAATGGGATAATACAACTTATGATATTTTGAAGGACTCTCCGCAGCCACAACGCTCAGTTTCATTAGGATTATTGAACACAAATGACGAGGATAATTCCTCCTTTTTATAATCCATTTCAGTGCCAAGCAGATACATAATTGCAGCTGAGTCAACGAATACCTTCACACCCTTATCCTCAATAATTTCGTCATTAGGATTTAACTCTTTTGTATACTCCATTACGTAAGACATCCCTGCACAACCACCGGATTTAACTGATACTCTAACACCAATAGAATCTCGTTCAGCATTAGCCATTATTTCTTTTATTCTTAATGCTGCGTTATCACTTAATTTAATTATCGGGTTCATTATAAATTCAATTCCAATTTTGCTGCTTCAGACATCATATCTTTGTTCCATGGTGGATCCCAAACTAATTCAAGATCTACATCCTCTATACCTTCAACCTGCATTGCACCCTCTTTCACTTCTTTTGGCAAACTTTCTGCAACTGGACAGTTTGGAGTTGTCAAAGTCATTTTAATAATAGCAAACTTTTCATCTTTTACTTTAATATCATAAATCAAACCCAATTCGTAGATATTTACAGGTAACTCAGGGTCATAAATTTTTCTTATTTCTTCAATTATTTGTTCTTTTTTTGACATAATTTAATTCTCAGTTTTTACTTCTTCCTTTTTTTCATCAAAGGCAGAAACCATTGTATGCCAAGATAAGGTTGCACACTTAACTCTCATGGGATATTGCTTAACACCAGATAAACACATTAGTTTAGTTTTTTCATCCTCGCTCAAATACTTTGATTTTAATTCAGGATTTTCCTTAATCATGCCTAAAAAATCCTCAACTATCTCTTTAGCCTCATGCTCATTTTTTCCTTTAATTAAATCTGTCATTATAGAAGCTGAAGCCATTGAAATCGCACAACCACTCCCTTCGAAGGATGCATCTTCTACAATTTTTTGCCCATTTAATTTTAGGTAAACATGAACATTATCACCACAAAGGGGATTATTACCTTTAGCGTCTTTATTAAAATCTTCTGTCTTTCTAAGATTTCTAGGATTCTTGCCGTGTTCTAATATAATTTCTTGATATAGTTCTTTTAAATTCATTATAAATTAAATATTTTTTTACAGTTGTTTATTGACTGGTTTAGCTGATCTAAATCTTCTTTTGTGTTATAAATACCAACTGATGCTCTAGCACTAGCTGGGATATTTAATTTATCATGTAGAATTTGACAACAATGATGTCCTGCTCTTATTGCAACCCCGTCTTCATCCAAGATAGTTGCAATATCATGAGGGTGAACTCCTTCTATAGTGAATGATAAAACTCCTCCTTTATTTTTTGGATTTCCAATGAGTTTAACTGAGTTATTTTTTTGTAATAGCTCTTGTCCATATTCAACTAAGTCTGCTTCGTGTTTCATAACATTTTCTATACCAATGCTTTCTAAAAATTTTATTGATTGGTCGAAAGCAATTACTTGTGCTGTAGCCATAGTTCCTGCCTCGTATTTGTTTGGCAATTCACCATAGGAAATCCTATCTTTTTTAACTTCATTAATCATTCCTCCACCACCTTGGTATGGAGGTAATTCTTCTAACCATTTTTTCTTACCGTAAAGGACTCCCAAACCTGTAGGTCCATACATTTTGTGACATGAAATTGCATAGAAATCACAATCTAAATCTTGCATATCTAATTTTAAATGTGGTGCTCCTTGGCATCCGTCAACTACAACAATTATTCCTTTTGAATGTGCAAGCTGGGTAATTTCTTTTACTGGTAAAATTGCACCTGTAACATTGGACAGGTGAGTAATAGAAATTAATTTCGTTTTTGGAGTTATTTTTTTTTCTATTTCCTCGAGAGTGATTTCACCTTCTTCGTTTATTTCAGCAAAATTAATTTTTATATTTTTTGATTTCCTCAAGAAATGCCATGGAACATAATTTGAATGATGTTCTAGTTCTGTAATTAATACTTCGTCACCTTCCTGTAAGTAGCTTTGACCCAATGTATTGGCAACTAAATTTAGTGCTTCAGTAGCACCTTTTGTAAAGACAATTTCATTTTTATCTTTAGCGTTAATATATTTTTGAACAGATGATCTTGTATTTTCATACAAATTAGTAGCAGCAACTGCAAGATAATGAACACTTCTACCAACATTTGAAAATTGTTTGGTATAAAATTCATTAATTCTATCTACAACTATTTTTGGTTTTTGTGATGAATTTGCACTATCTAAATATACTAGATCATTATTTTGAATTTTTTCATCAAAAATTGGAAATTCTTTTTTTATCTGATCTATATTCATTCTTTAATTCCTATCATATTTTTTATTAAATTTTTTATTTCCGAGTCAGTAATTTTTTCTACAACATCAAGCAGGAAACCATTGATTAATAGCTCTCTTGATTGCTGATAACTTAAGCCTCTAGACATCAAATAAAATATAGAATCTTCATTTAAGCTACCTGAAGCTGAGCCATGCGAACACTTAACGTCATCAGCATAAATTTCTAGTTCTGGCTTAGCATTAAACTCCGATTCTTTATTTAACAATATTGCTTTACTCAATTGGTATCCATCAGTTTTCTGAGCATCTGAATTTACAAATATTTTTCCTTGATATACTGCTTTAGAACTTCCATCTAAAACACTTTTAATTAGTTGATAACTTTTTGTATTTTCAGTTAAATGATTTATTATTGATCTGATTTCGTGATGTTTATCATTATTCAATGAAAAAACACCATTTACAAAAGATGATGCATAAACTCCATTTAAATTACAATTTATCTCATTTTTAGAAAAATTTGATCCAGAGGATAAAATAAATGTTTCAGAAATACTGTTCTTATCTTGATCAATATTGTTAAAAGAATACTTGATATTTTTATTTTCAAATTTATCTACTTTATAATTTTTTAAAACTGCATTTTCCTTTAACTCAAAGTTATAAAATATATTTAAAAAATTCTTTTCAGATGTATCATTAAACAAATCAATTAATCTTAATGAGCTATCATTATCTAGTTCAAAATTAAGTCGTAAATTAATGTTTTTAGACCAAATTTTTGAATTTGTTGTATGATAGATAATAAGAGGTTTTACTAACTGATAACCTTTTTTTACCAATATTTTAAAACATTTATTAGTAAAAGCATTGTTCAAGTCAGATAATGAATTGCTATTTTTAAATTCATTAATAGTTTCTGATTGATCAATTATTTCTATTTGATCTTTTTTTTCATATTCAAAATCAATTTTTTCAATTCTACCATTTATAAAAACTATTTTATTATGCTCTAATCCATCTACAAATACAGATGTATCAACTTTATTAGTAGATGTTTGGTCATTATAGAAACTAAGTTCTCCAATATTATTTTTTATTATTTGATTCAAATCTGAAAATTTCCAATCTTCCTCTTTTCTATTTGGAAAACCTTTGTCTATGAAATTGTCTAAACAAAATTTTTTTATTTCAATATCTTTTTGAGATAAACTTAAATTTTTTATACTATTATCAAAATCTTTTTGTAATTGTTCTTTCATTTAATTAAAATTTTCATATCCTTTTTTTTCTAATTCTAAAGCTAAATCTGGACCACCAGATTTTACAATTTTTCCATTCATCAAAACGTGAACAAAGTCAGGTTTTATGTAATCAAGTAATCTTTGGTAGTGTGTGATAATTAAAAATGAATTGTTTTTATCTCTCAAAGTGTTAACTCCATCTGCAACAATCTTTAAAGCATCAATATCTAAACCAGAATCAGTCTCATCTAAGATTGATAGTTTTGGAGCTAACAACGACATTTGCAAAATTTCGTTTTTCTTTTTTTCTCCTCCAGAAAAACCAACATTTAGTTGTCTGTTTAGTTTTTCTTCATCAAATTTTAATTTTTTAGATTTTTCTTTAACTAATTTTAGAAACTCAATAGCATCCAGCTCTTTCTCGCCTCTCGCTTTTCTTACAGCATTCAAAGAAGTTTTTAAAAATATATTTGTATTTACGCCAGGAATTTCTAAAGGATATTGGAAAGCTAAAAATATACCCTTGTGTGCTCTTTCCTCTGTTTCAAGTTCAAATAAATCTTTTTCTTCAAAAAGAACTTCCCCTGAAACTTCATAGCCTTTTTTTCCTGATAAAATGTTGGACAATGTGCTTTTTCCAGATCCATTAGGACCCATAATTGCATGAACCTCACCAGGATTTATATCTAAGGATAGCCCATTTAAAATAGACTTATTATCAATCGTTGCATTTAAATTATTTATTTTTAGCATTAGCCTACACTTCCTTCCAAACTGATACCTACAAGTTTTTGTGCTTCTACAGCAAATTCCATAGGCAGTTGTTGCAAAACTTCCTTACAAAAACCGTTAACAATTAAGCCGACTGCTTCCTCTGGATTTAATCCTCTTTGTTGGCAATAATGTAACTGCTCTTCACTTATCTTAGATGTGGTTGCCTCGTGAGCAATATTGGACTCAGAATTTTTATTTTTTATATAAGGCACAGTGTGAGCTCCGCATTTGTTACCCATTAATAATGAGTCGCACTGAGTATAATTAGTTGAATTTTTTGCTTTTGATGAAATATCAACTAAACCTCTATAAGTCATATCTGAACTACCAGCTGATATTCCTTTCGAAATTATTTTACTTTTAGTATTTTTGCCTAAATGGATCATTTTGGTACCTGTATCTGCTTTCTGGTGGTTGTTAGTAATGGCTATTGAATAAAACTCACCAACAGAATTATCTCCTTTTAGAATACAACTAGGATACTTCCAGGTAATTGCGGAACCTGTTTCAACTTGTGTCCAGGAAATTTTAGAATTTTTTCCTTTGCACAAACCTCTTTTTGTTACAAAATTATAAATTCCACCTTTTCCATCTTTATCGCCTGGATACCAATTTTGTACGGTTGAATATTTTATTTCCGCATCATCAAGTGCAATTAATTCTACATTAGCAGCATGCAATTGATTTTCATCTCTCATTGGAGCTGTACATCCTTCTAAGTAACTAACATAACTTCCTTTGTCTGCAATAATTAAAGTTCTTTCAAATTGACCTGTATTAGATGCATTAATTCTAAAATAAGTTGATAGTTCCATTGGACATCTAACACCCTCTGGAATGTATACAAAAGAACCATCTGTAAAAACTGCTGAATTTAATGTTGCAAAAAAATGATCACTTGTTGGAATTACAGATCCTAAATATTTTTTGACTAATTCAGGGTGATTTTGAATTGCCTCTGATATAGGACAAAATATTATTCCTTGTTTAGTTAATTCATCTTTAAAGGTAGTAGCTACAGAAACTGAGTCAAATACAGCATCAACAGCTATTCCATTTAATCTCGCTTGCTCTTGTAAAGGAATTCCAAGTTTTTTATAAGTTTCTAAAAGTTTAGGATCCAGTTCATCTAAGCTCTTTGGCTTATCTTTCAAGCTTTTAGGTGCAGAGTAATAATATAAATCTTGATAATCTATTTTTGGAAATTTAGGTTTCTGCCAATCTGGTTCTTTTAATACTTTAAATCTTTCAAAAGCTTTTAGTCTAAACTCAAGCATCCATGCAGGTTCTTTTTTAATATTAGATATAAATTTAATGACATCTTCATTCAAACCTTTTGGGGCTTGAATATTTTCTATGTCTGTCGAAAAACCATATTTATAGTCTTTTAAATTATTTATCTCTTTTTGTCTGTTATCCATTCTAAACTCTTTTTTCTTTATTGTTATTTAACAAATCTTTTAAGCTTTTATTTTCAAAGAATGTATTTATGTGTATCTCTAATTCATCCCATAGATTATGAGTAATACACTTTGTGGATTTGCCGTTGCATCCTTTTTTAGATTCTTTTTTACATTGAACAGTTTTTACTTTTTCATCTACTGCATGAAAAATATTTGTTAATTTAATATCATTTGGGTTTTTATTAAGAACATATCCTCCTTGAGTTCCTCTAATACTTTTTACAATTTCGTTTTTTTTCAATTTAGAAAAAATTTGCTCTAGATAATCTAAAGATATTCCTTGTCTCAATGATATATCTCTTAATGATACTGGATTGATATTGTCAAACCTAGCTAAATCCACTAATGCCATTACAGCATATCTACCTTTTGATGTCAGTTTCATATTTTACCCTTAAATTGTGGGTTTTTATACATACCTGACTAAAATGGTCAAGTTTAGAGTTTAAAAAAAAACTCACATATTGTCGCTGACTTGTGATAAACGTACATTTTTTTTGAGAATAATAATCAATATCGCTTATGGATAATAAAATTTTAGAAATATTTATACCTGGTCCTGCAGGAAGGCTTGAGGCTAAATATTATAAAAGTAAAAAAAATACCTCCCCGATTGCTTTAGTATTGCAACCCCATCCACAATATGGAGGTACGATGAATAATAAAGTGGTAGTAGATACTTTCCATACATTTATGGATAACGATTTTTCCGTTTGCAGAGTAAATTTTAGAGGTGTTGGTAAAAGCGATGGAGAATTTGATAATGGTCAAGGTGAACTTGCTGATGCAGCAGCTGCTTTAGATTGGTTAGAAAGAGAAAATTTTGACAATTCACAATGCTGGGTTTCAGGATTTTCATTTGGATCTTTAATTGCAATGCAATTATTAATGAGGAGACCAGAAATAAACAGATTTGTAGCTATTTCACCTCAACCAAACGTTTATGATTTTTCTTTTTTATCCCCATGTCCAACTTCAGGCTTAGTTGTTTTTGGTAAAAAAGATGAGTTAGTACCTGTGGAATACATTACAGAGTTAGATAAAAGATTAAGTGCTCAAAAAGGAATTAAAGTAGAATTTAATGCAATATCAGAGGCTAATCATTTCTTTTCAAAAACAAGTGATGCTTTACTTAAGCATCTTAATAAATATATAAAAAAAGAAACAGCGCTTTATTAAAAATTTTCTACCAGTTTTCCACCCACTGTAAACTCTTTACAACCAGTTGTCGTGCTAAAAGAAATTGGTAAATTTAAAAAAGACCTTATGGCCAAAAATCCAAATGCCTGTGACTCAATATAATCACCATTTAAATTATAATTATCGATAAATTCCAAAGTAATATTATTTTCATTTGAAATATAATTTTTTATACAATTAATTAGATTACTATTTTTTCTTCCACCACCACAGAGTAAAAATGTAATATTATTTTTTTGACTAGTATATTTTAAACCTTCTGCAATCAAATATGCTGTAAAATTTGTTATAGTAGCACAACCATCTTCTAGCGATAAACCTCTTGAAAAAGATACATCGAAATTTTTAATATCCATTGACTCAGAGTAAGAATTTATTTTAAAATTATCTATTGCCTGATTTAGAATTAATTGATCAACTTTCCCTGCACTAGATAGTTCACCATTTTTATCAAATTTTTTATTAGAATTATTTCTTATCCATTCATCAATTAAACAATTACCAGGGCCTATATCAAAAGCTGAAAGGTTGTTTTGGAAATTATCTGAGTCGTTAATAACTTTTGTAACATTTGCGATACCACCAATATTTAAGAAACCTATTGGAAATTTAATTTCAAAATTTTTATTTATTTTTTTTGATAAAATATGATGAAAAATTGGTGTTAAAGGTGCACCTTGGCCATTATTTTGAATATCGGCTTGTCTAAAATCATATACGACTTTTTTTTTGATTATTTGAGATAACAATTTCCCGTCTCCTAATTGATTGGTAATTTTCTCATTTGGGTTATGAAAAATTGTTTGACCATGAAAACCTATCAAATCAATGGGATCTCTATATTTTTTTAATGATAGATTAATTGCATCAGCATGAAAAAGAGTTAAATTACGCTCTAATTCTCTTAATTTTTCTGAATATTGTAAAAGATCTTTCTTTGTTAAAACTAAATCTCTTAATCGAACTAACTGATCCTGAAGATTTTTATCATACTCATAATAATCATCTAAAATGTTTGAAAATTCATCGTGTCCATCTGAACTAATTATAGATAAATCAATACCATCCATAGATGTTCCGCTCATTAGTCCAATTGCAGTATATAATTTTTTTTTCATTGATATGTTTTTTAAAAAAAATTTGTATATTGTAACTATAAACTTATGAATAAATTTTTAAAAGAATTTAAAGATAGAGGTTTTTTCTATCAATGCACAAGTGAAGAAGAGCTATCTAAACAATTAGATGAAGAAAATATAAAAGGTTACATAGGTTTTGATTGTACTGCTGAAAGCTTACATGTGGGCAGCTTACTTCAAATAATGTGTTTACGACTACTTCAAAAAAATGGACATCGACCAATAGTTTTACTTGGTGGAGGAACTACAAGAATTGGGGATCCATCTGGTAAAGATAAAACTAGAAAAATATTAAGTGAAGATGAGATTGAAAAAAATATTGAAAATATCAAAAATATTTTAAAAAAATTTTTAGATAATGATGATCCAAATACAAAGCCAATATTTGTAAACAATTATACTTGGCTTAAAAATTTAAATTATATTTCATTTTTAAGAGATATTGGAAAACATTTCACGATAAATAGAATGCTAACATTTGATAGTGTAAAACTTAGATTAGATAGAGAACAATCTCTAAGCTATATGGAGTTTAATTATATGATTTTACAAGCATATGATTTTCTTGAATTAAATAAGAAAGAAAATTGTGTCTTACAAATTGGAGGTTCAGATCAATGGGGAAACATTGTTAATGGTGTTGAGCTAATTAAAAGATATTCTAATAATCAAACCTTTGGTTTAACAACTCCATTAATTACACTAGCAACTGGTGCTAAAATGGGAAAAACTGAAAGTGGGGCTATTTGGTTAGATGAAAAATACTTATCTACTTATGATTATTGGCAATTTTGGAGAAACGTAGATGATAGAGATGTAATAAAATTTTTAAAAATGTTTACCGAAATTGAAATTAAGGAAATAGAAAAAATTAAAAATAAAGACATAAATGAATTAAAAATACTACTTGCTAATAAAACCACAGAAATGTTACATGGAAAGGAAGCAGCTAAAAATTCTGAGCAAGCAGCAAAAGAAGCTTTCTCTGGAAACACTCTAGGTTCGAACTTACCTAAAGTTAATATTCAATCAAATAAAATAGAAGAAAAAATAAATATAGTAGATCTTGTTTTATTATCTAAACTAGAAAACTCGAAAAGTGAAATCAGAAGACTTATAAAAGGGAGTGCGGTTAAAATAAATGACGATGTTATTTCAGATGAAAAATTCGAAATCAATAAAAATTTATTTAAAGATAATTATCTTAAACTTTCCCTTGGAAAAAAAAGACATATTAAAATAGAATTAAATTAATTTTTTTTAATTTTCTCTAAAGTTCTAGTAATAAACCTGGGTGTTAAAGTTTTTATAGGATTTACAGTAGTTTCTAGATTTTTAGGTGGCCCTTTAATTTTAAAACTGACTCCAAAAACACCATCGCCCACTTTCTTTCCAATCAATAAATCTCCAAGTAAAGGTATTGAAGCAATAGATCTATTAATTGTTGTCGCAGGAACCAAAGTTCCTCTTAAACTGATTAATTTATCTTCCTCAATGTATCCTTCTAATAAAATAGATATTGCTGGTCCAATCGCATATAACTCTTGAATTTTCATAAGTTTATCTTGATTGGTAAAATTCATTTCAAAATCTGTAAATCTAATCCCCTCTCCTGTAAGTAAGTCCGCTATTCCTTGAAGAGATGCAAGAGCTAATAATTTTGCTAAAGCTGGAATTTCTTTAACTTTAAAATTATCAATTACTAACTTAGATGTTGAAATTCCATCTTTTTTTAAAGAGTAAAAGTCTAAATATCCTTCTCTATCATCTTTAAATCCTTTAATGAATTTATATCTGTCTACAAGGGGTTTTGCCTTAGATGAGAAAAGAGTGGTAATTTTTTCACCTTGATCATTTCTTCTAATTGTAAATTTTATATTTTGTGAATTGTTATAAAAGGCCAAAATATCTGCCTCCTCTAGTTTATTATTAATTATGTTTATCTTTCCTTTTAAATCTTTAACAAAATATATTTTATCAATGTAAACTTCATCAAAATTTAAGTCCATATTTACGTTATTTTCAAAAAGATTATTTTCTTTTTTATAATCGGCATCTAGTAAATTCGAAATTAAAGAATTTGCATTGAATGAATTGCCATCAATTAAATAATTTTGGCCCTCAACTTTTTTTATATTATAATTATTTGTTTTATTTTCTGAATCTAAATAATTAAAATTTGCCTGATCAATTTTTATTATTTGATTAGAGTCGTTTAGATATAAATTCTTAATTTTAATATTGTTATTTTCTTCTTTAAGAATAAAGCTGTTTATATTTAGATTTTTGTTATTTTTCAACTCTCCGTTAATTAGAAGATTCATTTTACTTTTATCTTTTTTTTTATAATTAATATTATCAATTTGAAATTTTGTATTTTTTACATTTAAATTAGTATTAAAACTTATCTTATTTTCTTTTTGCTCAATAAAATAATCAATTTCTTCAAAATCTTTATCAATTTTAAATTTTCCAGTACCTGAAAAAATTAGGTTATTATTTTTAAAATTAATTTTTAATTTTTGATTATTTAAATTAATATTTTTATTAGTTTGAGGGAAAAACATTTTTAAAAAATCTTGTTGCTCTAAAACTACATTTTTAAAAAATAATTCAGATTCTATACTTAAATCCTTATCTTTTTTATTTATAAAATATTTAATTTCATCTACTTCATCAGTATTTAACTGAATTTGCCCCTCACCATTAATTGATAAATTGTTGTCCTTATAATTTAAATTTAATTTATGATTATTAAGTAAAATTAGTTTATCAACTTGAGGAAAGTAGTTATTGACTATTTTTAAATTTTTATATTTTAGCTGAGTTATATTTATGTCAGAATTTAAAACAATATTTTTAACTTTGAATTTTTCATCTATTTCTAAAGATAAGTCATTACTTGTTTTAAATTTAGCATCATCAATAATTATATTTTCAAAACTTATATTTAATAATTTTAAAAAATTTGAATTTAAACTTGATTGATTATTTTCAAAAATTGTATCAATTAGAAAACTATTTTTTTTCTTTTTTACGTTTAGTTTTTTTGAAATAAAATTTACTTCTTCTGCTTTAAAATTTATTTCATCAAAATGATATTTATCTTTTTGAAAGTCGAAATTAAAATTTATATTCTTAAAGTTAGCTTTATTTAAAAAATTAATACTTGCATCTTTTATCAAACCTTCAATTTCATAATCATTTTTAATTTTGCCATTTTCATCGATATTCAATCTTAGATCTATAATTACGTGACCTTTTTTTATAATTTTTTCCAATATAAATAACTCAGGTTTGTTGGTTGTTGTGCGAATAAATTTAATTAAATCATTTAATAATATAGACTTAGTAGTTACCTCTATATTTGACGATGAAATCTTGTTTTTAATTAAAGAACTGATGGAAACTTGAGTTTTTATGCTTTCTAATGCTAAAGGTCTTTTTGAAAAATATACTGTGGTTCCAACTGTTTTTGCAAAAATTTTTAATTTAAAAGGATCTAGAGTTAATTTTATTTTTTTTAAATCTACTTCTATCTTTTTATTTATAAGTGAAATTCTTTTTTTAATTTGATCGTTAAATTTATCAGTCTCAATACCTACGGTACTAAAGTAAACTGTCAAAATAACTAACACTGACAAAACTAAGATGAAATATTTTAAAATATTACTTTTCATTTAATTTATAAAGCGATTGTTCCAAAAATTCATCTAAATCACCATCTAATACTTTATCAGGACTAGTGCTTTCAAAATTAGTTCTATTATCTTTTACAAGTCTGTAAGGTTGAAGAACATATGATCTAATTTGATGGCCCCACCCTATTTCAGATTTTGAACTTTCTATATTTTGGTTTTCTTCCTCTCTTTTTTTTATTTCATAATCATATAATCTTGCTTTTAACATATTCATGCATGTTTCTTTATTTTTATGTTGAGATCTTTCATTTTGACATTGAACAACAATTTTTGATGGAATGTGCGTTATTCTAACAGCACTATCAGTAGTATTAACATGCTGGCCACCTGCTCCACTCGAACGATAAGTGTCTATTCTTAAATCTTTTTCTAAAATTTCTATATTTATATTTTCATCTACAACTGGATAAATCCAAACACTTGCAAAACTTGTGTGTCTTCTTGCTCCAGAGTCAAACGGAGATATTCTAACTAGTCTATGTATTCCTGACTCTTTTTTTAGCCATCCAAAAACATAATCACCATCTATTTTAATTGTTGCAGACTTTATCCCAGCTTCATCACCTTTATGTTCACTTATCAAACTTGATTTAAAATTTTTTTTATCAGACCATTTTAAATACATTCTTCTTAGCATATCAGCCCAATCTTGACTTTCTGTACCTCCAGCACCAGCATGTATTTCTATGTAACAATTTAAAGCGTCTGCCTCATTAGATAAAAAACATTTAATTTCATTTTTTTTAACCTCACTTCTTAAGTCTTTAATATTTTGTAAAACTTCTTTTTGAACTTGTAAATTTTTTTCTTCAATGGCCAGTTGATTGAAATCATCTAAATCTTTTAGTTTTTTAATACTATTATTTAAAGAATTTGTTAAATCCTCATAAAATTTTTTTTCTTTGATTACTCTTTGAGAATTATTTTTATCCTGCCAAAAATTGGCATCTAGCATTTGTGAATTTAAAGATTGCAGTTTTGAATGGATATTGTTGTTTTCAAAGATACTCCTGTATTTTTTTATTTATCTTTTCAACTTCTTCTTTAAAATTTTGATAATTATTATCCATTAATAAAACTTTAATATATTATTTGAATCTAATCTATCTGAATTTGTATAAAGTACTTTTCCATCAACTACATTTTCTTTTTTAAAAACCTCAATAATAGTATTTTTTGAGTTAAATTTTGCTTTTTGACCTGTCAAGGGGTCAACAACCATCATTACCGTACCTTTAGCAGCCTTAAATGGTCTTGCATCATTTTTGTTAATAGAATCACTTATAAAACTTTTGAATATTGGCAAAGCCGTTTTAGATCCTGTTTCATATTTTCCTAATGGAGTTGGATTATCTGAGCCAACATAAACACCAACTAGTACATTTGAGGTAAAACCTATAAACCAAGTATCTGTATTTTTATTTGTTGTTCCAGTTTTACCTGCAATATTTAAATTTAAGTCTTTTAGTTTTTTAGCTGTACCTCTTTGAACAACTCCTTCTAAAATTGATGTCATTTGAAAAGCTGTTTCTGGAGAAAAAATTTGCGTATAGTTATTTTTAATCTCTGGATAATCGTTGGTTAAATAAGAAATTTGATCACAATTAATACATTTTCTTTTATCATTATTAAAGATAGTATTTCCTTCACTGTCCTGAATTCTATCTATCAGTATTGGTTCAACAAGTTTTCCTCCATTAACAAAAACCGAATAGGCAGATGTAAGTTTTAATAAAGTTGTTTCAGCAGATCCCAAAGATATGGATAAAAGTTCTTCAGGATTATCATAAATTTTTAATGCTTTTGAAAAATCAACTATTTTCTTTACACCAAGGTTTTGGGCTATTCTTACTGTCATTAAATTTCTAGATTTCTCCAAACCAACCCTTAAAGTCGAAGGCCCATAAAATTTTTTTCCATAATTTTCTGGTTTCCACATTTTTAAATCATCTCCTTGGTCTAAAACCAGTGGTGCGTCTAGAACTAATGATGTTGGCGTGAAATTGTTCTCTAAGGCTAATGCATAAACAAATGGTTTAAAAGCTGATCCAGGCTGTCTTTTTGCTTGAGTTGCTCTGTTAAATTCACTTTGTTTAAAACTAAAACCACCACTTAGTGCTAAAACTCTTCCAGTAAATGGATCCATCACAACAATTCCACCATTTACCTTTGGTAATTGTTGTAAGTTAAAAATATTTTCTTTAAGATTTTTAACATAAACAATATCACCAGGTTTTAATAATTTATTAAATTCTTTTTTTGTCCAAGAAATACTCTGATATTCAATAACACCTTCGATATTATCTTCAGTTTCTATTTCTGCTGAAAATTTATTTATCTCTTTGACTATTGCTAATTTCCAATTAATTGAATTTTCTAATTTATACTTTTCTAAATCTTTTTTCCATTTTGAATTATAAATCTTGTTAGTAAGTGGTCCTCTCCATCCCTTTCTTTTATCATATGCTATTAATCCATCTCTAAGTGATTTTGTTGCAATTGTTTGTAAACTTAAATCTATTGGAGTATTGATATTAAAACCTTGTTTATAAACTTTATCATAGCTCAAAGTTTCAATTACACTCTTTCTTACATCTTCAATAAAATATTGAGCATCTTCTAAATAAATTTTTTTATTTTTTTTTAAAATAATTTCTTCATTTGTTAGTTTTTCATACCATTTAAATGTGAAATAATTGTTTTCTAATAAATTTTTTAAAACTAAATTTCTTCTAAATTTTGCTACCTCAATATCTCTATATGGATTATATCTACTAGGTGCTTTTGGCAAAGCTGCTAATAAAGCAGCTTCTGAGTAATTTAAATCTTTAATAGATTTATCAAAATATTCTAGGCTTGCAGCAGCAACTCCATATGCTCCACTTCCAAGATAAATTTGGTTTAGATAAAGTTCTAGAATTCTTTCCTTAGATAAAGCTCTCTCTATTCTAAAAGCTAGAATTGCTTCCTTAATTTTCCTATTTAAACTTACTTCATTTGTTAATAGAAAGTTTTTTGCTACCTGTTGAGTTATTGTAGATGCTCCCTCCAACCTTTTAGATGATAAAATATTTGAAATATTATTTATTACAGCTCTAATTACACCTTTAGCATCAACACCCGGATGTTTGAAAAAATTTTTATCTTCAGCTGATAAAAATGCGTTAATTACATTTTTTGGAATTGAATTAAATGGAACAAATACTCTTTTTTCTTGTGAAAAATCTGCAACCAAATCACCATTACCAGAGTAAACTTTACTGGAAACAGGAGGTTTGTAACTTTTAAGAAATTTATAATCTGGTAAATCATTAGAATAAGTCCATAAAACACTTATTATCAAAATTGCTGATAATAGAATAAAAGAAGTAATTAAAATAAAGATATTTCTAAAAAATTTATTCATTTTAATTTCATTATATCCTGGAATTTGTTAAAGATATGGCAAGAAAATTAAACAAAATTTTAAAAATAAAATTACTAATGAAATTAACATTCACAAAATTATGGAAAAAAATTTATATATCGATGCTTCGCATCCGGACGAAACTAGAGTTGTTCTTAAATCAGGTGAAAATATTGAAGATTACGAGTACGAGGGTTTAAAAAATAACTTAATTAAAAATAATATCTATTTAGGAAAAGTAAGTAGAATTGAACCCTCTTTGCAAGCAGCCTTTGTTGATTTTGGAAGAGAAAGACATGGATTTTTATCCTTTAACGACATCCAATCAGATTATTATCAGATACCAAAAGCAGATTTAGAAAGAATTAAAGAGGAGGAAGAAAAAGCTAGAGAAGAACTTTCTAGAGAAGTTCAAGCTAAAGAAGAGGAAAATATTGCTGAAGGAAAACTAGAAATTGATGATCCAATAGAAAAGAAATCAGAAGAACAAATAGATGAAGATACAAATAATAAAGAAAATATTTCTGAAAAAGAAAATTTAGATGATGTAAAAGAAAAAAAAAAGGAACCAAGATTTAAATTTAAAAGGTATAAAATTCAAGAAGTAATTAAACCTAACCAGGTAATTCTTGTTCAAGTAATTAAAGATGAAAGAGGTCAAAAAGGTGCAGCTTTAAGTACTTTCATTTCTATTGCTGGTAAATATATAGTGTTAATGCCAAACACTCCTAAAGGTGGAGGTATATCAAGAAAAATATTTAATCCTGCTGATAGAAAAAAAATAAGAACAATTTTAAATGAAATAGAAATACCTAAAGAGATGGGATTAATAGTCAGAACCGCTGGAAGCAATAAAACAAAAAATGAAATAAGTAACGATTTGACAACTTTAATCAACACATGGAGTCAAATTAAAGATAATGCAATAAACTCTATAGCGCCCTCATTGATACATCAAGAAAGTGAAATAATAAAAAGAACTCTTAGAGATATGTTTGATGATAATACAAAAAATATAATTGTGGAGGGAAATGAAGGGTACAAGAAAGCACAATCTTTCATGAAAATGATGATGCCATCTAGTGTAAAAAAAGTGAAAAAATATAGAGGAAAAATTCCATTATTTATTGAAGAAAATATTGAACAAAAACTTAATCAAATTTTTGATTCAGAAATTAAACTTAAATCAGGTGGATATTTGGTTGTTAATCCAACAGAGGCTTTAGTTTCAATTGATATCAATTCTGGTAGTTCAATAAAAGGAAAGAATGTTGAAAGCACTGCTTTAGATACAAATATCGAAGCAGCCGAAGAAATTGCAAGACAAATAAAAATTAGAGACTTGTCTGGTTTAATTATCATAGATTTTATTGACATGCTAAGTTACGGAAATAGAAAGTTGGTTGAGAGAAAACTTAAAGAGAAATGCAGAACTGATAGAGCAAGAATTCAAATTGGAAGAATAAGTAATTTTGGACTTTTAGAGATGTCTAGACAACGACTGAGAGAAAGTGCAATTAAATGGAAAGTTACATTAACAGATGAGTCCTTTGCTCAAAAACTACTAAAAATTGTTGAATTAAAAGCTGTAATTAACAAAGCTAAATTTGTTGAATTAAAAGTTTGTGAAAAAATTTCAGATTTCCTTAAAGAAAATTTTGTTAATGACTTAACTTATTTTGAGAAAAAAAATAAAATGAAAATAGATATTATTAGCGATAATTCTTTAATTATACCTGAGTATATTATAGACATAAAAAATAAATCAAAAAAGACGATAGAGCTAATAGAATATTATGAAAAGTTAAAAAATTTAGAAACACAAAATAAAGAAGATAAATTTTCAGAAAAAAAAGAAAGTAAAAAGATTAATAAAAAAAAATATAATAAAAAAAGGTATTATAAAAAAACTAAATAATTCCTTTTGATGGTGAAGATGGATTGCCCATTAGAATTTTATCTATTCTTCCAGATTTGTAGGATTGTCTTCCTGCAATAACGGCATTTTTAAAAGCTAAAGCCATTTCAAATGGTTTTTTTGCTTTTGCTATAGCGGTGTTAACAAGTACCCCGTCACATCCTAATTCCATTGCAATTGTAGCGTCTGAAGCTTGACCCAAACCAGCGTCAATAATTAATGGAAGTTTGGTTTGTTTTCTAATTATTTGAATATTGATTTTGTTTTGTATACCTAGTCCTGATCCAATTGGTGCAGCTAGGGGCATAATAGCGTCAGCACCTGAATTCTCTAAACGCTTAGCCATTAAAGGATCATCATTACAATAAACCATAACCTTAAAACCTTCTTTAGCGAGAACTTCTGTAGATTTTAAAGTTTCAATCATGTCAGGAAATAAATTCTTTTTATCTCCTAAAACCTCTAATTTAACTAACTTCCAACCACCTATTTCTCTTGCTAATCTCAAAGTTCTCAAAGCCTCTTTTGAATTAAAACATCCAGCAGTATTGGGTAAATATGTAATTTTTTTTGGATCAATATAATCCATAAGCAAAGGCTTATTTTTATTTGAAATATTAACTCTCCTTACGGCGACTGTTACTATTTCTGCTCCTGAGAGTTTAATTGCTTTTGCGCACTCAGACATACTTTTATATTTTCCAGTTCCAACGATTAATCTGGAATAAAATTTTTTATTCGCAATAATAAGACTATCTTTTTTCAAATTAACCACCTCCAATAAAATGAACTATTTCAATTTTATCATTTTTATTTAATTTTATTTTATTAATTTTTTTTTTATCTATTATTTCTTCATTAAGCTCAATAGCTACTTTATTTAATGGAATTTTTATATTTTTTAACACCTCAGAAAGGGTAGAATCTTGATTTATAGATTTGATTTTACCATTTATTTTAATTTTTATTTTTTTTATATTTTTCATCGTATATAAGTGCTGAATGAATAATAAAATAATTATTATTAATGGTCCAAATCTTAATCTATTAGGAGAAAGAGAACAATCACAATATGGATCAACCACGTTTGACCAACTTAAAGAAAATTGTTCTAAAAAAGGACAAGAAATTGGTCTTGATATTGAATTTGCTCAATCAAATATTGAAGGAGAGCTTGTTAATATAATTCAAGATGCAAGGAAAAAATTTGATGGTATGATTATAAATGCCGCTGCATTTACTCATACCTCTGTTGCCATAAGAGATGCTTTAGATTTATTCAAAAAACCAATTATCGAGCTACATTTATCTAATATTTATAAAAGAGAGGAATTTAGACATAAATCACTTATAAGTGATGTCGTAAGTGGAGGAATTTTTGGATTAGGTGCTGAAGGATATATTTTGGCCATAATTTCATTACAAAAGTCTTTGCAAAATGAAAATAGATAAAAAAATAATTCAAGAACTAAGTGATTATTTAAAAGAATTCAATCTTACTGAAATTGAGATAACTGAAAAAGATACAAAAATTAAAGTATCAAAAAATAATGTTTCAATTAGCAATCAACCACAAGTTATTTCGTCCTCATCACCAGTAACAAGTTCAGCACCTACTCAAACTCAAAATACTAAATCAGGAACTGAAATTACTTCGCCTATAATTGGAACAGCATATCATGCTCCAGAACCTGGTGCTAAAAAGTTTGTTGAGGTTGGAAAGAAAATTAAAAAAGGTGATACAATAATGATTGTTGAAGCAATGAAAACTATGAATCATGTTCCTTCAACAGCAGATGGTGTGGTAAAAGAAATTTGTGTTGAAGATGGTCAACCAGTAGAATTTGGTCAAACTATTATTATCCTAGAATAAATAATGTTTAAAAAAATTTTAATTGCAAACCGTGGGGAAATTGCAGTTAGAATTATTAGAGCATGTAAAGAATGGGGAATTCGCACTGTAGCTGTTCATTCCGATGTAGATAGAGAAAGCATGCATGTTAGAATGGCTGATGAAAGTGTATGTATTGGTTCTCATCAACCAGCAAATAGTTACTTAAATATTCCAGCATTAATGTCAGCAATAGAACTTACAAATGCTGATGCTGTTCATCCTGGCTATGGTTTTCTTTCTGAAAATGCAAATTTTGCAAGAATTTTAGAAGAGAACAAAATTAATTTTATTGGAGCCACATCAAAACATATTGAAATGATGGGTGATAAAATCCAAGCAAAAAGAATAGCTAAAGAAAATGGATTGCCCGTTATAGAGGGGTCTGAAGGAGGTGTAAAAGATGTTTCTGAAGCAAAAGAACTGTGCAAAAAAATTGGTTTTCCTGTCTTAATTAAAGCCGCGGGTGGTGGTGGCGGAAAAGGTATGAAAATAGTTTATGAGGAAGAAGAATTTGATTCATTGTTTTTGACAGCTAAATCTGAAGCACAAAAATATTTTGGTAATAACGAGGTCTATATTGAAAAATTTTTTCAAAATCCAAGACATATTGAGGTTCAAATATTAGCTGGGAAAAATAGAGTTGTTCACCTTCATGAAAGAGATTGTTCAGTTCAAAGAAGACATCAAAAATTAATAGAGGAAACACCAAGTCCAGTTTTAAATGATGGATTAAGAAAAGATTTATTTGATAGAACAGTAAAAATGGTATCTAAAATAGGTTATATGGGAGCTGGGACTGTTGAATTTATATATGAAGATGGAAAATTTTATTTCCTTGAAATGAATACAAGAGTTCAAGTTGAACATCCGGTGACAGAGATGGTTACTGGAATCGATATAATCAAAGAACAAATTTGGATTGCTTTTACTGGAAAAACAGCTTTGAAACAAAGTGATATAAATCCTAGAGGACATGCAATAGAATGTAGAATAAATGCTGAAGACGCGAGTAAAAACTTTCAACCCTCACCTGGAATTATCACGATGTGCCATCAACCGTCTGGTTTTAGAACAAGAGTAGATGGTTCTATATTTCAAGGATATAAGGTAACACCTTATTACGACAGTATGGTTTGTAAGTTAATTTGTCATGGAAGAAACAGAACAGAAGCAATTCAAAGAATGAACAGATCTTTAGATGAATTTGTTATCGAGGGAATAACTACAACAATACCTCTACATAAAAAATTACTTAATCATAAAAAATTTATAAATTCAGATTTTAATGTAAGTTGGTTAGATAAAGATTCAATTGTTTAATAACAACTTACCAACCATACATCATAGACAGGGTGATCAAAAGGTTCGATTGAAGGGCTAGATGAAAACATCCAACCATTAAAAATGAAAACTTCATCATTGTTTTTATTTGTTAGGTCTCTAACTTGAATATAGGCTGTTATCTCTGGATTATCATCAAATTCAGAATTTTTACATTTAATACTTTTTATTTCTAGATCTTTAAATGTTTTTAATTTTCCATTTTCTAATTTTAACAAAGTATTTTTTGAACTTATTTTGTCCAAAATTTTTATATCAGTAAAAACTCCTTCTAAATTACTTTTTGAGTTTGAATTAAAAACTAAACAAAAATAAAATAAAAAAACTAAACAGATTAATTTAAAATTATTCTTTCCAACTTGAGTATTTCTTTTTAACACCATCTTTATTTTTATTTGGATAATATGCTGAGTCAGTTCCAGTCAAATTTTCTTGATGTGGTTTTTGCCATTCGTATTTTTCTAGGATATGTTTTTTCTCAATTTTATTAGGTGTAAAATGTATCCAAGAAAACCACTCAACAGGAATTTTAGATGCGTCTATTGTATTTGAATAGATAACCCATCTTTTTCCGTTTTTACTCTCATAGTATTTATTGCCTAGTTCATCGGTTCCAACTAGTTTTCCAAAAAAAATTGTTTTTAGTCTTGTTCCAAATGTGTCTTGATTCCACCATGTGAAAATTTTTTTTAAGAGTGTCAACATAATATTTTTTAATTTATTCAATTAAAAATTGTAAAATTTAAATTAGACTAAAATATGAATATGTATATAAATTAATTGAATCATTATTCAAATTAAAATTTAAATTGAGGTTAAATGGCAAAGTATTTAGTTGAAACTTATTATACCTGTACCTTTAAAGTAAATCATTATTTAGATGACATTAATGAGGTAGAGTTAAAAAATTTAGAAAAAAGAGATGATGGTAAATTTGAGGTTTTAGACGTCAAACTTGATAACAGAAAAACAAAAAATCTAGACCCTAATAACAACAAAAATCATGAAAATAACAAAGTAGAAGTAGTTAAAGAAATAAATAACAATATAAGCCCAGTAAATAGAGAAAGTTTAATAAAAAGTATAAACACAACTAACGAAAAGTCAGGTAAAAGATTTAGCATGCCTGATAGACGAAAAGGGTATATTCAAAAGGCCACTATTGGTGATCACAAAGTTTACCTGCATACTGGAGAATATGAAGATGGAAAAATTGGAGAAATATTTATTGATACTAGTAAAGAGGGAGAACTTGTTAAAGCTTTAATGAATAACTTTGCAATAGCTGTTTCTTTAGGCCTTCAATATGGTGTTCCATTAGATGAGTTTATAAGTGCATTTGTTGGTACAAAATTTGAACCATCTGGCAAAGTCCATGGCAATGATAGAATTTTAAGCGCTACATCAATTTTGGATTATATTTTCAGAGAATTAGCTATTTCATATCAAAATAGAGAGGATCTAGCTCATACTCCAGCTATTGGAGGAAATGATTTAATCAATTCAGAAGATCAAAGCTCTGAGGATCAAAATCAATTATTGAAAATTGTAAAAGATATTACTAGTAAAGGTTTCGTTAGAAGTAATTATAAAAAAAATCTAGTTGATCTTTCAGATGTAAAAATAAGTTTAAAAGGTAAAAAATAAGTTATTTTTTAGTTTTTAAAGTTAAATTTAATTCCTTCAATTGATCTGTATTTACCTCAGATGGAGCATTCATCATCAAATCTTGTGCGTTTTGATTCATTGGAAACATAGTAACTTCCCTAATATTTTTCTCATTAGCTAGTAACATTACGATTCTATCAATACCAGGTGCTATTCCACCGTGAGGTGGTGCACCATAACTAAGTGCATTAATCATACCACTAAATTTTTCATTTACTTGAGTTTTATCATAACCGGCAATCGAGAAAAGTTTATACATTAGTTCTGGTTTATGATTTCTAATTGCTCCTGAAGATAGTTCTATTCCATTACAAACTATGTCGTATTGATAAGCAAGTATATCTAATGGATTTTCAAAATCTCTTTCGCTTAAATCACCTTGAGGCATTGAAAATGGATTATGACTAAATTCAATCTTGTTTGTTGACTCATTTTTTTCGAACATTGGATAATCTATAATCCAACAAAATGCAAAAATATTTTCATCAATTAAATTAAGATCTTTTGCAATTTTATCTCTTGCTAGTGCAGTAATTTTTTCTAATTCATTTTGTTTTCCACAAGCCATAAAAATACTATCTCCTATTTCACAGTTTGTTTTTTTCATGATTTCAACCAATGCATCTTGAGAAAAGAATTTTCCTATAGGGCCTTTTGCTGAAATATCTTTATCTTTTTCAAAAGTAAAATAAGCTAAACCAGAAGCACCTTCTTCTTTGGCCCATTTATCAATATTATCAAAAAAACTTCTCGGTTTGTCTTTAGTATTTTTTGTAATAATACATCTTACTTTAGATCCAGATTTTACTAATTTTTTAAATATTTCAAATGAAACATCTTCTCTTGTAAAAATTTCAGTAATATCATTTACAATGAGTGGGTTTCTTAAATCTGGTTTATCAGTACCGTATTTAAGCATTGCTTCCTTGTATGAAATCTTTGGAAATTTATTAAACATCAGTTTTTTAGTAGAAAAATTTTTAAATGTATTAACCATTAACTTTTCAACAACATTAAATACATCCTCTTGTTCAACAAATGACATTTCCAAATCTAATTGATAAAACTCCCCAGGACTTCTGTCAGCTCTTGCATCTTCATCTCTGAAACAAGGTGCAATTTGAAAGTATCTATCAAAGCCCGAAACCATTATTAATTGTTTAAATTGCTGAGGAGCTTGTGGTAGTGCATAAAATTTTCCTGGATTTAAACGACTAGGCACTAAAAAATCTCTAGCACCCTCTGGGCTAGATGAAGTTAAAATTGGTGTTTGAAATTCTAAAAAACCTAATTTAGTCATTTCATTTCGTATATATGAAATAACCTTAGATCTTAAAATAATATTTTCATGAATTTTTTTTCTTCTTAAATCTAAGAATCTATATTTCAATCTTATTTCTTCTGCATATTCTTGATCACTAAAGATTGGCATAGGTAGTTCTTTACAAGCGCCTAAAACTTCATGCTGCTCGATAACAACCTCAATTTCACCAGTGTCAATTTCAGAATTAATTGTTTCTTTAGATCTGTTAACAACTTTACCCTCAACTTTAATTACTGTTTCTAATTGCATTTTTTCTAAATCAGAAAAATATTTATTATCTTTATCAATTATACATTGGGTAATTCCATAATTATCTCTCAAATCAATAAATAATAAATTCCCATGGTCTCTTTTTTTGTTTATCCAGCCTG
Organism: uncultured Pelagibacteraceae bacterium; assembly: GCA_902586485.1. Classification (GTDB taxonomy): domain Bacteria; phylum Pseudomonadota; class Alphaproteobacteria; order Pelagibacterales; family Pelagibacteraceae; genus Pelagibacter. The sequence goes on from CACIHO010000003.1 coordinate 39,907, forward strand.
AGAGAGAAATTTTTTTATCTACATCCTCTTTTCTTAATTCATTACACTTGTGTGTTCTGTATTTATTCAATTAAACCTCTAATGCTTCTTTTATAATTTTAAAATCGATTGGTTTCTTTCTTTTTAAACTAATTTCGTCGATTTTATATATGAAATCAGAAATTTTGCCATAAGTTCTATCAATTCTCTTAATTATAAATTCAATAAGTTTTTGGTCTATTGATATTTGACGGTCAGAAAGATTTTTTAATATTAGTGCATAAATTAAATCGTCACTAGGTTTTTCAATTTGAGATAAAATAAAATTAGTAGATCTTGAATTAAGATCATTTAATTTAAATTTAAATTCAACTATTGGTATTTTTGATGTTATTATTAAATACTTATTATCCTGATCTATGATATTTATTAGTGTAAATAATAAATTTTCATTTATTTTTTCATTTAAATCCTCAACAATAATATTTTCATATATTTTAATTTGTTGAAGAAAGTCATTATTAATATCTTCTGCATTAATTTTAATTCCTCTATACTTTTCTAAAAATATATTTATTAAATGACTTTTTCCTGAAAACTTTTCACCTATTAAGTTTATAAAATTTTTGTCCCATTTTGGCCAACTATTTAAAAGACTAAAAGAGTGTTCGTTGCTTTTTGAAACATAAAAATCCTGATCTTTAAAATTTTGATCATAATCAAATTTCAGTATTTGCTGATTAAGATTTGTCATTTAAAACCCAAATTTTATTTTTAATTTCAAAATCATAATTTTGATCACTCATAACTTCTAAAAACTTATCAGGTGTTCCATTAAAAATAACTTTATAAAAATTATTTCGGTTATTGAACTTATAAATTGAAAAATTATATATCAAATCCATATCAGATAAAATTTTTTCAAATTTATTAATTTTTATATTATTAGAATTATCAATAGAAATATTTAAAGATAGCTTTACTGAAGTATTGATTTGATTTTGTGATTTCCAAAAATCTTCGTAGACTAATTTTAAATTATCAATAAATTCAAATAAATCTTCTTCTTCATCGAAATTAACTTCTGTATAATTTAAATTTTTTAAATTGTTATTTTGATTAAAAAAAATTTTGTTAAATACTCTTATTTTATTATTATCCTTAAACACAATCATAATAATGTGGTCATTTATATTGTATTTATTTATAATTTCTTTGAAGTCATAAGCTTCCAAAATTTTAATATTTTGTTTTATCAATCTAAAATCATCTAAATCTTCGGTAGGTAAAATGTAATTTAAAAGACTGTATTTTTTATTATTTAAATTCCAACTGGAAAATAACTTATTCTCAGAGAACATTAAAACTTGATTTTTATTTTGGTCAACAAGTACGGGAATGAATAAAAAATCTTTTTTCACAGGTAAAGATGGAAATATATTTTTTGACTCTAGCAAATCAAATATATTTTTTTTATTAAATGAAACATTGAGAGCCAGATAATAAATTTCATCAATAAACTTTTCTTCCTTAATTGAGAAAGTTTCTATCATTCCTTTTATTTGATTAATTGATGTATTTTTTAATTTTACCTGATCTTTACTTTGGACAATTGACAAAATTAGTTCATTAAATGCCTTTACAAATCCTTCATCGATAATTTCACTTTTATTAAAATTTATTTCAAAAGGTGTTGATATTTCAATATCATTTACAGAAAATGTATTTGCATGACTTTTTCCTGTGGAAAAGAAAATATTTATTAAAGCAAGAAATAAAAAAAAATTATATAAAAGCTTTAAATTACTTAGTAGAGAAATTAATTTCATAAAACATATTAATGAATAAAAAAAAATTTACCTATAAAAAAAGTGGAGTTAATATCAAAGCTGCAGATAAGTTTGTTGATTTCATTTCTACAGTTTCAGCAAAAAAAAGAGGCAAAAAAAAGTTCTCAAATATAGGAGGATTTGGTTCAATCACAAGTATACCAGGTAATATTAAACAACCTAGAATCGTTGCTTGTACTGATGGTGTGGGAACTAAAATTGAAATTGCTAATACATTAAATAAATTTGATACTATTGGTATTGATCTGGTTGCTATGAGTGTAAATGATTTAATTGTTCAAGGAGCTAAACCGTTACTTTTTTTAGATTATATTTCAATAAATAAAATTAATCTTAAAAAACTTAAAGCAATTATAAAAGGAATTAACAAAGGCTGCAATCAATCAGAATGTGAACTCGTTGGTGGAGAAACTGCTGAAATGCCAGGTACGTATGAAAAAGGTAAATTTGATATCGCAGGTTTTGCTGTAGGAGTTGTTGGAAAGAATAAAATTTTAAATAAAAATAAAATAAAAAAAAATAATCTTATAGTTGCAATTCCTTCTAACGGATTACATTCCAATGGATATTCTTTAGTAAGATATTTATTAAAGCAAAAAAAAATAGATATTAAAAAAAATAAATTTTTAAAGTCTGAACTTTTAAAACCAACTAAAATATATGTTCAAGAAATAATGAATTTAATAAATTATAAATTAATTAATGGTTGCGCAAATATAACAGGTGGAGGATTACCTGATAATATAAAAAGAATTATACCAGATAAACTTAGTGCAAATATTAATTTAAGACAAATTAAAACTTCCAAAATATTTCATTGGCTTAAAGATAATGGAATTTCCGATAAAGAAATGCTTAAAACATTTAATTGTGGAGTGGGTTTTTGTCTTATTATAGATGGTAAAAATTTGAAAAAAATAAATAAATTTTTTTCAAAAGAATATAAGCCATATGTCATTGGAAAGATTTCTAAAGGTAAAAACAAAGTTGTTCTAAATGGCTCTTTCGACTGGACATAGTAAAATTAGAGCAGCGGTATTTATTTCAGGAACAGGAAGTAATTTAAAATCTCTAATTAAATTTTCAAAAACGAGTAAATCTCCTATATCAATTGATTTTATTATTTCAAATAATTCAAAAGCTAAAGGATTAAATTATGCTAAGAAATATAAAATTAAAAAAAAGATATTAAGTTTTAAAAATAAAAATTTAAATGAAAAAAAATTACTTACTATTTTAAAAATTAACAATATTGAATTGATTTGTCTTGCTGGTTTTATGAAAATTTTATCAAAAAAATTTATTAAAAATTTTAAAGGTAAAATTTTAAATATACATCCTTCTTTGTTGCCAAAATATAAAGGATTAAATACCCACAAAAGGGCTTTGATTAACAAAGAGAAATATTCAGGATGTACTGTTCATTTTGTAAGTTCAAAATTAGATTCTGGAAAGATCATTCTTCAAAAGAGAGTTAAAATTTTAAAAAATGATACGGATGTTTCTCTTGCTAAAAGAATCTTGATTGAAGAGCATAAGCTATATCCAAAAGCTATATTAAAAATTTTTAATCCTTAAAAAAAAAATCTATCTCAATTTTAGCATTTTCAACACTATCTGAACCATGGACAGAGTTTTTATCAATTGAAATTCCATATTTTTTTCGAATGGTGCCATCTTTTGCGTCTTTTGGATTTGTAGCACCCATTAACTCTCTGTTTCCCAAAACAGCATTTTGTTTTTCTAAAACCATGACTACAATTGAGCCAGATGATAAATAATCACATAAATCATTATAAAATGGTTTTGTTTCATGAACTTTATAAAACTTTTCTGCTTCTGACTTTTCAATTTGAATTTTTTTTTCTTTTAAAATTGAAAAACCATTACCTATAAACATCTCTTTAATTTTATTTTCAAGATTTCTTTCAACAGCATCAGGTTTAATTATAGATAAAGTTTGTTCTAAATTACTCATAATTTTCCTCTATTAGTTTATTTAATAATCTTACCCCATAACCAGTGGCACCACCTGAATTTAAAGCACCACCATATTTTGAAAAAGCCATTCCAGCTATATCTAAATGTGCCCAAGGGGTTTTATTTAAAATGAATCTCTGTAAAAATTGAGCGGCTGTTGTTGATCCTGCTCCTCCAACATAATTAATATTTTGCATATCAGCATTTTTAGAGTCAATTAGTTTGTCAAAATTTTTATTTAATGGCATTCTCCAAACTTTCTCCTGGACATTTTCTCCTGCATTTATTAATTGATTTGATAATTTATCATCATTTGAAAATAAGCCTGCATATTCTGATCCTAGAGAAACTATAATTGCTCCTGTTAAAGTTGCTAGATCAACAATAAATTTTGGTTTAAATTTTTCTTCTGTGTAAGTTAATGCATCTGCTAGTACCAGTCTTCCTTCTGCATCAGTATTCAAAATTTCAACAGTTTTTCCACTATATGATTTAACAATGTCACCTGGTCTTTGTGCATTTCCCCCTGGCATGTTTTCAACCAGACCAACAACTCCAACAGCATTTATTTTAGCTTTTCGTAGAGCTAAACTTTTCATTAATCCAACAACCACCGCAGATCCAGCCATATCATATGTCATATCCTCCATAAACTTAGCTGGTTTAAGTGATATTCCACCAGTATCAAAACAGACCCCCTTTCCAACAAATGCTAAAGGTCTAGATTTATTTTTTGCACCATTCCATTCCATGGTTACTAGATAAGATCCCCTTATACTTCCTTGACCAACTCCAAGTAAAGTATTCATTCCTAATTTTTTTAACTTCTTCTGATCATAAATATTTATCTTTAAACCAAATTTTTTTAAATAACTTATTCTTTTTGCATATTCATCTGGATGTAAAACATTACCAGGCTCTGATACCAAGTCTCTAGCATAGAAAGTTCCATCTTCAATTGATTTAAATTTAACTTGATCTTGTAGAGAGGGTTTATTATTTCCAGTTATACTAAAAGAAATATTTTGTTTTGTTTTCTTAGTTTTATATTTTTCAAATTTATATGATTTTAATCTTAGACCATGCAAAAAATATCCAATAAAATTTTTAAATTTAACAGATAAAGTATCTGAATTTATGAAATAATCTTTAATCTTATTATCCTTAAATAAATCATAAAATTTAGCTCCTAAATTTTCAATTCCAGAACTTGTTATATTTTTGGGAAATGAGACTAAAATTATCTTTTTTCTGGAGTTAATGTCAAAATTTAATATTTTCTTCTTTGTGTCTTTAGACTTTATTAGATCTGAAATAAACAAATATTCTTTAGTTAATAGATGTTTTTTTAATATTGAAATATTATAGTTTTCTTCAATAAAAAAAACCATATTAAGAGCATTCTTTTTAATTAAAGTGTTTTTATAATTAATTTGAATAGTCATAAATTTTAAATACAATCTCTACAGGTTGGGTGCTATATATGAGTAAAAATACCATTTTTCAATGAAAAAAATTATATTTAGAAAATTACTTTTAGATTATATCATTTTCTTCACTATTGCTCTTTTTAGTTCGAGTATTGTTGTATGGATTTTTCAAGCAGTTAATTTTCTTGATATTATAATAGAAGATAGTCGAGACTATTTAGTCTATATAAACTATTCATTATTAAATTTCCCAAAAATTTTAAGTAGACTTTTTCCTTTTGTTTTATTTTTTAGCATTTTTTATGTGACTGATAAATATGAGCAAAATAATGAATTAATGATTTTCTGGAATTTTGGAGTAAACAAAGTTGATGTAATAAACTTTTTTTTCAAAATTTCTTTTTTATTACTTATAATTCAGATTATATTAACTAGTATAATTGTTCCTAATTCTCAAAACTTAGCAAGATCTTTTATTAAAAATTCTAACATAAGTGATTTTAGTAACTTTATTAAACCACAAAAATTCAATGATACTATTACAGGTGTTACTATTTTTAGTGAGAAGAAAGATTTAGACGGTTATCTTTATAATCTTTACGTAAAAAGAGAGTTAGAAAATAATGATTTTTTAATTACTTATGCTGAAAAAGGTAAATTTGAAAATATTAATAATATACCAGTATTAATACTTTTTAACGGTGAAACTATTAATTATCAAAATAATGAAATTACAAATTTTAGTTTTTCTAAAACAGATTTTATTTTAAAAAATTATACTACAAACACAACAACTCAAACTAAAACACAAGAAATTTCAACAACAAATCTTTTTGTTTGTTTTCAAAGAATATATAAATTTGAATATTTGAATTTTTTTTCAAATAATACAAATATTATCAATTGTTCTTCAAAGAATATTAAAAATATTATTAGAGAAATATACAAAAGATTAGTTATACCATTTTACATACCACTTCTCATTTTGATTTCATTTCTATTAATCTTATACTCAAAAGAAAGCGCTAATTACAAAAAAATAAAATTTTTAACTTTCTTTTTGGGATTAATTACAGTCATACTATCTGAAACTACAATAAGATTTATAACTAGTAATTTAATTTTTAATATGAAATTAACTATAATACCCTTTATTCTAATTTTAGTATTTTATTTTTTTCTAATATTTAGCTTTAAATCATTTAAAAAAAATTAGGTTATGAAAGTTTACATAAGATTTTTATCAAGTTTATTTTTAAAAAATATTTTATATGTAACTGGAATATTATTTTGTTTAGTTGTTGTTATTAATCTATTGGGTGAGTTAGAATTTTTTAAAGAGGTAAATGTTAATAATTATTTTCCTTTACTTCTTACGATTTTAAACTCCCCATCAATGATTTACGAACTTTTCCCTTTTATTTTTTTGATAGGTACTCAACTTTTTTATGTTAACTTATTAAACAACGATCAAATCAATATATTTAAATATTCTGGTTTAAAAAACTCAAAAATTTTTTTAATTTTAAGTGTATTATCATTTTTAACAGGATTATTAATTGTAGTTTTTTTTTATAATTTATCCTCTAATTTAAAAAATATTTATTTAGAGTTTAAATCTCCTTACACAACAGATGGTAAATATCTTGCTGTTATTACTAAAAATGGCTTATGGATAAAAGATAGAGTTAATAACAAAAATTTAATTATTAACTCCGAAAAAATTGAGAAAAACTATTTAATTGAAAATTTTATTACAGAATTTGATAATGATTTTAAATCTACAAGAAATATTACAAGTAAAAAAATTGATATTACAAAAGATAATTGGATTATTTATGATGCAAAAATATTCATTAAAAATGAGTACATTTTTAAAGAAAGATTAAATTTAAAAACTAACTTTGACTATAAGAGAATAATAAGTTTATATTCAAACTTGTCATCGCTTAATATTTATCAATTGTATAATTTGAGAGAAAATTACAAAAAACTGAATTACTCCTTAACAGAGGTTGATCTTCAAATTCTTAAAATAATATCATTTCCATTTTATGTTTTGCTTATGACATTATTTTCAGGTTGCATGATGCTTAGAGTAAAGTACTTAAATAGTTCAACAATAAAAATATTATTGGGTTTATTTTTCTCAGTAATAATCTACTATGTAAATAATTTCTTTTATGTACTAGGAAGTAGTGAACGTCTTCCGTTAGTGATTGCAGTTTTTTTTCCAATACTTATATTAGCAACGATAAATAGCTTATTAATTCGTAAAATAAATGAAAAATAAATTTAAAAATTTATTTCTGGTTTTAATATTTAATTTGATACTTACAATGAATGTAAATTCAAATGAAGTATTTAATTTTGACGTTACTACTATTGAAATTTTAGAAAACGGAAACAAATTTAAAGGTTATGACCGTGGTACAATTTCTACCAAAGATGGAATTAAAATCGATGCAGATACCTTCTTATATGAAAAATCATCAAACTATCTTAACGCTAAGGGAAATGTTGTAATTAAAGATGATGTAAAAAACTATATTATTTATGCTGATGAAATTTCATATTTTAAAAATGAAGAAGTAATTTCTACAAATGGAAATTCAAAAGTAATAAATAATAATAATAACCAAGTAATAGTAGCTAACAAAATTAAATATAATAAATTATTAAATACTATCAATGCTGAGGGTAATGTTGAATTAAAAGATATTCAAAAAGATTATATTCTCACTGGCGAAAATATTTCATATTTTAAAAATGAAGAGAAAATTTTTACCGAAGGGAAGACAACAGCAATAATTCACTCTAAATATGAAATTTTCTCGGAAAATTTAATTTTTTTAGTAAGCAAGAAAATTTTAAATTCCAATAATAAAACAAAGATAATTAAACAACAAAATCAAGTTATTCATTTAGACAAATTTCAATTCTCTATCAATCAAGAGCAGCTCAAAGGAGAAAATATTTTAGTAATTAACAATTTTGGTTTGCCAAAAAGTGATAAATTGTTTTTCTCAAGCGCTATTATAAATCTAAAAGAAGAAACTTTCGTTGCTAAAGATACTGAAATAACGATTCATAAAGAAGTTTTTAATAATTCAAACAATGATCCGAGAATAAAAGGTGTTTCTTCTAGAGGTAATAAGGATTCAACAACCTTAAACAAAGCTATTTTTACAAGTTGTCAATTAAATGACAATTGTCCTCCATGGTCAATTTCAGCTAAAAGTATAAAGCATGAAAAAAAGAAAAATCAAATAACATATGATAGTGCAATATTAAGAATATATGATTTTCCAGTCTTATATTTTCCAAAATTTTTTCATCCAGATCCAACCGTAAAAAGACAATCTGGATTGTTGCAACCTCATCTTAATAATTCTAATATTCTTGGTAATTCATTACAAATACCTTATTACAAGGTAATTTCTGATAATAAGGATAACACTATTTACTTAACTCTTTTCGACAAAGATACCAAGATGCTGCAAAATGAATATCGTCAGATTAATGAAAAAAGTTCTTTCATAGCTGATTTCGGATTTGTAAATAATTATAAACCAGATAAATCAAACAAAAAAAATATTTTACATTTTTTTTCAAAATTTAATTTAGAATTAGATCTAGATAATTATAATTCGAGCAATATAGATTTTTCTCTTGAGCGTATAAATAATGATACATATTTAAAAGTTTTTGATACTGTTATTCCAGGAAACACTGTTAAACCAAAAGACTTGGATTTGTTAACAAGCAAAATAATCCTGAATTTAGATCATGAAAAGTTTAATTTTGAAAGTGGTGTAAAAGCTTTTGAGGATCTTCACAAACAAAACAGTGATAGATATGAATTTATTTTGCCATATTATAATTTTTCTACAATTTTAAGTGACAATTATTTTTTTGGAGAAACAAGTTTTTCTTCAAATGGTAGTAATGAATTAATTAATACTAACAATCTTAAATCTAAAATTATTAATGATTTAAATTTTAGAAGTAAAAACTTTGTTTCAAATTTTGGTATTCAAAATAATTTTTCAATTTTCTTTAAAAATCTTAATTCAGTAGGAAAAAATGATACTGAGTATAAATCAAACCCTCAAATTGAATTAATGGGAAATGTTGACATTGACTCTAGCTTGCCTTTAATTAATGAAGAGCAAAATAATATAAAATTTTTCACACCTAGGCTAAAATTGAAATTTAACCCAAGTGATATGAAAAATTATTCTAATGAAGATAGAAAAATTAATGTTTCAAACATTTTTAATGAAAATAGATTGGGGCTAACAGACTCATTGGAAACGGGAAAGTCTTTAACATTAGGTTTTGATTTTAAAAATCAAAGTAAAAATGAATTTGACAAATACTTTGAAATGAAATTAGCAACTGTATTAAGGGACGAAGAAGAAAGTTTTATTCCTAAAAATTCAACAATTGGTAAAAAAAATTCTAATTTATTTGGATCAATTTCAAACAGTTTCAATGAATATATTAATTTAAATTACATTTTTGCAATTGATAATAATTATGAAGTCTTTGAATATAATGATGTTAATGCAACTATCAGTGTAAATAACTTTATAACAGAGTTTAATTTTATAGAGGAAACGGGTCAAATGGGTAATAGCAATATTTTCGAAAACAAAACTTCTTACAATTTCGACAAAAAAAACTCACTATCATTTAAAACTAGAAGAAATAGAAAGTTAAATTTAACCGAATATTATGATTTAGTTTACGAGTATAAAAATGATTGCTTAACTGCGAGTGTTAAGTACAAAAAAAGCTATTATGAAGACAGGGCTCTTAAACCATCTGAGGATCTGATGTTTACAATTACGTTATTCCCTTTAACTACATATGAACAAAAAATTGATAATTAGTAAATAAATATGAGATTATATAAAATTCTTATATTTTCTATTTTTATTTTTTTATTTCCTAATCAAATAAATGCGGTTGAAAATAAAATTATATTAAAAATAAATAATGAAATCTTAACATCAGTTGATGTATTAAATGAGATTAAGTATTTAAGTATATTAATAAAAGACTTTAATAAATTTGAAAAAAAAAAAATTTACGAAATTTCAGTAAACTCTTTAATAAGACAAAAAGTTAAAGAAATTGAATTACGTAGAAATTATAAAAAATTAATTGTTGATGAAAAATATTTAAATCCACAAATTAATAATTTTATGAAAAAATTAAGATTTAATTCAGATAAAGAATTTCAGGAATTTTTAAAAAATAAAAATATTAGTATTGATGAAATTAAAAAAAAACTATCACATGAATTACTTTGGAATAGATTAATATATAAAAAATTTAATAAAAATTTAAAAATCGATAAAAATAGAATAAGAAAAAATTTAGAAGAAAATAAAACACAAAATGAATATCTACTTTCTGAAATTTTATTTAATGTAGAAAATAAAGGTAAATTAAATGAAAAATATAATAAAATAAAAAGTAACATTAAAGATTTAGGTTTTAATAAAGCTGCGGTTATAAATAGTATATCCAATACTGCAGATAACGAGGGTCTCATTGGATGGGTAAAAGAAACATCTATTTCTCCCGAAATTAAAGTTCAAATATCAAAATTAAATCAAGGAGAATTCACTAGCCCTATACAAGTCCCAGGCGGTTTTTTAATTTTATTTATTAGTGATGTTAGAAAAGTAGAAAAAACACTTAATTTAGATGAAGAGATAAAGCTAGAGGTAATCGAGCAAACAAATATTCAATTAAATCAATTATCAAATATATATTTCAATAAAATAAAAAAAAATATGAAAATAAATGAAATCTAAACCAATTATAATAATTTCTGGTGAACCTAATAGTATATTTTTAGAAATTTTTTTCAAATCATATAAAAAAAAATTTAAAAGTCCTTTAATTTTAATTTCCTCTTTAAAATTAATAAATTTACAAATGAAAAAATTAAAATTTAAAAAGAAAATAAGATTAATAAATCATAATAAGATTAATAACTATAAGTTTGATAATAAATCGATAAATTTAATTAATATAGACTATAAAACAAAAAAAGCTTTTGATAAAATATCTAAGAGGTCTAATTCATTTATTAAAAAATCTTTTGATATTGCTCACCACATTATAAAATCAGGATTTTCTTATAAATTAATTAATGGGCCAATATCAAAAAAAAGTTTTTTAGGGAAAAAATATCCAGGTATAACTGAGTATCTTGCAAAAAGATCAAATATTAAAAATGTAAGTATGCTTATCTATAATAAAGAATTGTCGGTTTGTCCTGTAACTACTCATTTACCTTTAAAAAAAGTCTCAAAAAAAATCACTTTTGAGGAAATATCTAAGAATATTTTACTTATTAATAAATTCTACAAAACCTATAGAAAAATTAAACCACGTATAGCATTACTAGGGCTTAATCCTCATTGTGAAAGTACAGATAATTTTAATGAGGATAAAGAAATAATATTAAAAACAGTAAATCATTTTTTAAAATTAGGATATAAAATTTCAGGTCCTCATCCGGCAGACACTATATTTTTAAAAAACATAAGGAAAAATTATGACGTTATTATTGGCATGTATCATGATCAAGTTTTGACACCAATAAAAACTATTTTTGAATATGACGCCATAAATATAACTTTAGGACTACCTTATTTAAGGATTTCACCAGATCATGGACCCAATGAAAAAATGCTTGGTAGAAATAAATCAAATCCTTTAAGTTTAATTCAAGCAATTAACTTTTTGGATAAAAATTGATTAAAGCAAAAAAAAGTTTAGGTCAAAATTTTCTAATAGATAAAAATATATTAGAAAAAATAACTAATATTACCAATATCAAAAATAAAACAATATTAGAAATAGGACCTGGTACTGGAAATCTAACATCTTATATTCTTTATAAAAATCCGAAAAAATTAATTGTAATTGAAAAAGATTTTAGTTTAGCAAAGAAACTAGAAGAGGATTTTAAATTTAGAGATAACATAAATGTTATTAATGATGACATTCTTAGAATTGATGAAAATGAGCTTTGTAAAGATAAATTAACAGTCTTTGGTAATTTACCATATAATATTTCAACAGAGATTTTGAGCAAATGGATAATTAGTTTTAAAGATCATTTTTGGTTTGATTTACTTGTTCTAATGTTTCAAAAAGAGGTTGCAGATAGAATCATAGCGGAATTTAATACTTCAAATTATGGTAGATTATCCATCATAAGCAATTGGAAATTAAATATTAAAAAAATCTTTGATATAAAGCCTGCATCTTTTTCACCTCAACCAAAAATTGATAGCACTCTTTTATGCTTTTATCCAAAAAACAATTTTATAAAAATAAAAAATCCTAAAAACCTAGAAAAAATAACAAGAATTTTTTTTAATCAAAGAAGAAAGATGTTAAAAAAGCCTTACAATCAATTATTCAATGGTAATGAAAAAGTTTTAAAGAAATTAAATATAAATTTAAATTTGAGACCACAAAATCTTAATTGTGAAACGTATTATAAATTAGTTAGTGAATATGAAAATTTAGTAAGTTAGTTTTTCAACATGGTCTCTTATATAGTTTAGATCATAATCTTTTGATCCATCATTTATTTCAGCATTAATCAAATTTGTTATTTTAAAATGACATTCGTTTAAATCGTTGTTGATTACAACATAATCATAATTTATCCAATGCAGAACATCTCTTTCAAATTGTTTCATTCTTTCTTCAGCGATTAATTTATCATTCTCATGTCTCTTGGATAACCTTTGAAACAAAACTTCTTTACTAGGTGGAAGTATAAAAAAAGTAATTAATTTATAATCAAGTTTTTTATTCTTAATTTGATCGGCACCCTGCCAATCAATATCAAAAAGAATATTTTTGCCTTTATTTAACCTATCAATGACAGGTGTTCTTGTGGTGCCATAAAAATTATTAAATACTTTTGCGTACTCAAGAAACTCCTCATTTTTAATTAATCTTTTAAACTCTGTCTCATCAACAAAATAATAATCTTCATTTTGATTTTCATTATGTCGAGGTTGCCTAGTAGTATGTGATATTGAGATTTCATAATTATCTTTTTGAGATAACTTTTTAACTAGAGTAGTTTTACCTGCTCCTGAAGGAGAAGATAATATTATCATTACCCCATCTTTTTCTGATGGCATTAAAATTTCTAGTTAGCTTTTCCCTCGATAAATTTAACTGCATCACCTACAGTCAAAATCTTCTCGGCTTCACTGTCTGAAATTTCAGATCCAAATTCTTCTTCGAAAGCCATCACTAATTCAACTGTGTCTAGGCTATCAGCACCTAAGTCATCTATAAAACTTGACTCTTCAGTAACTTTAGCTTCGTCAATACCTAAGTGATCAGCTACAATTTTTTTTACTTTGCTTGAAACGTCTTCTGACATATTGATCCTTTTTGTTTTAATTTCTTATTAGTTTAAAAACCTATTTTGTCAAGCCATATACATGCCTCCATTAACATGCAAGGTCTCGCCGTTTATATAACTAGATTTACTTGAACATAAAAAAAGTACTGCATTTGCAATATCATCTGGCTCCCCTAAGCGTGCTGATGGTATTTTTGATATTATAGCCTCTTTAAATTTATCATCTAATTTTTCTGTCATCGCTGTTTTAATAAAGCCTGGTGAAATACAGTTTATATTTATATTTTTCTTTGCATACTCTATTGCTAAACTTTTCGACATTGCAATTATACCTGCTTTTGAAGCAGTATAATTAGTCTGTCCAATATTCCCTGTGTGACCTACAACCGATGTAATGTTAACAATCTTCCCAGATTTATTTTTAAGCATTTTTTTAATTGCTGATTTGCTCATCAAAAAAGTTGATGTTAAATTAGTATCAATTACTTTTTGCCATTCTGTTAAACTCATCCTTATTGCTAGATTGTCTTGAGTAACACCTGCATTGTTGACTAAGCAATCTAAACTACCACCGAGTTCTCCAGTTGCATTTTCAATAAATTCCTCAATTTTATCACTTTGAGAAATATTAAACTTTAATATTTTTATGTTTTTATATTTATCTTTAAGACTCTGAAGTTTTTCTATTCTTGTGCCTGAAGCTAAAATATTTGCTCCAGCTTGATTTAGTCTATCTACTATTGAATTACCTATGCCACCTGAAGCACCTGTAACAATAATATTTTTACTTTTTAAATCTGTCATATTTTTAGATTCTCAATATCGCTTTGCATATTTATTGTATCAATTTTAACATCTCTACTTATCCTTTTGACCAAACCCGATAAAACTTTCCCAGGTCCAATTTCTATAAAGTGGTTTGTACCATTTTCTATCATATTAATTACACTTTCTCTCCATCTAACTCTATTCTCTATTTGCTTTATTAAGAGATTTTTAAGCTCATTCGTATCTTTTATTTCATTAGCAGTCACATTTGAAATTAATTTATTTTTTCCATTTTTAAAATTAAGTTTATTTAACTCTTTTGCCATAATTTCCGTAGCATTATTCATCAAATTACAATGAAATGGTGCACTTACAGGAAGTTTAATATTTTTAATTGAATTATCCTTTAAAATTTCAATTAATTTTTCTAAATCTTTAGTCTTTCCACTTAAAACAATTTGGCCCTCTGAATTATCGTTAGCAATTTGTACATTTAAATTTTCTTTATTTTCTATTAATATTTTTTCTATTATTTCGACTGATGAACCTAATACTGCAACCATTCCTCCCTCACCTTTAGGTACAGAGTTTTGCATAGCATCTCCTCTAATTCTTAATATTTTTAAAGTTTCTGAAAAATTCAAGTATCCCGCACATGATAAAGCAGAATATTCGCCTAAAGAGTGTCCAGCAAAGTATTTTGCTTTATTTAAATCTAATTGAAATTCATTTTTAATTACATCAAAAATTGAATAACTTATTAAAAATATTGCTGGTTGTGTATTGATTGTTAAATCTAAATCTTCTTTTGGTCCCTCTAGAATAAGTTTTGAAATAGAAATATTTAATATGTCATCTGCTTCTTTGAACAGTTTTTTGACCATTGCAAATTTATCATATAACTCTTTACCCATTCCTACTACTTGAGATCCCTGACCTGGAAATATTACTGAAAACATATAAAAAAACTAATTTTTTTGCCTTTTTAACTATTGTAATTGAACTTTTATAATAGTATATCCTCACTTTTTATTAAAGAACTTAAATGAATTTATACGAACATACTATTATTGCCAGGCAGGATACTTCACCAAGCGAATTAAAGCAATTGACAGAAAAATATTCTAAAATTGTAGAAAAAAATGATGGTGAAGTTGTTAAAACTGAAAATTGGGGGTTACTAAATTTATCTTATTTAATTAAAAAGAATAAAAAAGGTAGCTACATTCATTTTAAAATAAAAGGTAAAGGTAATGTAATTGATGAGCTAGAAAAAAATGAAGCTATTGATAAAAAATTACTAAGGTATCTAACAGTCAGAGTAAAAAAATTTGATTTAGAAACAAACTATTTTGGAAAAAAAGAAGATACTGAAAAAAAAGAAAGTATTAAAAACTAATGCCTAAAAGACAAAGTGGAAATAAAAAAGTTAAACAAAGTAACTTTGCTAAATTAAGTATTTTTCAACCTAACAAATACAAATTCAAAAAAACTTGTCCATTATCGGCTAAAGGTGCTCCTGAGATAGATTATAAAAATATTAAACTTTTGAAAAAATATATTTCTGAAAATGGTAAAATTTTACCTTCAAGAATTACAAACGTATCACAAAAAAAACAAAGAGAGCTATCCCTTTCAATTAAAAGAGCCAGAAACTTAGCGCTTATATAAAATGAAAGTAATTTTATTAGAAAACGTAAAAAGAATTGGATCAATTGGAGAAGTGATAGATGTTAAAAGAGGTTTTGCTAGAAACTTTTTAATCGCTAATAAAAAAGCTCTTTATGCATCAAAAGAAAATATAAAAGAAGTTGAAAAAATTAAAGCTGAGTTATCAAAAAAAGATAATGAAAAGAAAAAAGAAGCATCACAAATTGCTGAACAAATTAATGGTAAAGAATACTCTATCAATAAACTAAGCACTGAGAATAATGAATTATACGGATCTGTTAAACCAACAGAAATTTCAAAACTAATTCATGAAGAAAATAAAATTGATATCAAACCGTCGATGATACAGCCAGTTGAAGAAATAAAAGCTTTAGGAAAATTTAAAGTGAAAATCTCTTTACACTCAGAAGTTGATGCTGAAATAACAATCAATGTTTCTTCGGCTGATACAATTCAGTAATTATACATTTTTTTCCCCAGTGCTATTTTACAATTCAATTTAATCAGCATTTATATTAATTTATTCCAATGGAAAACAACTTAAGTATTGTAAAAGATCAAATTAAAGAATTACCAAACAATATTGAGGCAGAACAAGCTGTCATTGGCTCTCTTTTGGTAAATAATGAAATCTATGATGAAATAAGTCTTATTCTAGATCCTGAAATTCAAGCTACTTTTGGAGATAAATTTTTTGACCCAATGCATCAAAAAATTTTTAACGCAATTAGAAGTATGATTTTTAAAGGTTTGCTTGCAAATCCAATAACCTTAAAGAATTATTTTAAAGATGATAAAGATGATATTAACGTTTCAGAATATTTAGTTAAAATTACTAAATTTTCTACATCCGTAAGACAAACAATTGAGTACGCTAAAATTATTTATGACATGTTTGTAAGACGTGAACTTATAAAAATTTCTGAACAAGCTGCTGGCGATGCAAAAATTACAGATTTAGAAAATGATGGTCAATCAATAATTGAAAATACTGAAAAACTTTTATTTGATTTGGCTGAAAAAGGTTCTTCTAACACTTCTTTAGTAAAATTTGATGATGCTATGAAACAAACAATAGAAATGGCTCAAGCTGCATTTAAAAATGAAGAAGGTATAGTTGGGGTTCCTACAGGTTTAACAGATTTAGATAATAAATTAGGTGGATTACATCAGTCAGATTTAATTATTATTGCAGGTCGTCCATCAATGGGTAAGACCTCACTTGCAACTAATATTGCTTATAATGCTGCTAAAAAATTACAAGACAGTGGAAAAAAATCATCTATAGCATTCTTTTCACTTGAAATGTCCTCCGAACAGTTGTCCACAAGAATAATTTCTGAGCAAGCTAGAATAAGTTCGGACTTCATTAGAAGAGGAAGAATAACTGATGATCAATTTGATAAATTTATAGAAACATCAAAAGATATTGCTGACCTCCCTCTTTATATAGATGAAACACCAGCCATAAGTGTTGCTGCATTAAGTAATAGAGCTAGAAGAATAAAAAGACTTCATGGTCTAGATATGATTTTGGTAGATTACATTCAATTAATGCGTGGCTCTCTAAATAATAGAGATGGAAGAGTACAAGAAATTTCTCAAATAACCCAAGGTCTTAAAGCTATTGCTAAAGAACTTTCTGTACCTGTTGTAGCTCTTTCTCAACTGTCTAGACAAGTAGAACAAAGAGACGATCATAAACCTCAGTTAGCGGACTTACGAGAATCTGGTTCTATTGAACAAGATGCCGACGTTGTAATGTTTGTTTATAGGGAAGGGTATTATCTTTCAAGAAAAGAACCTAGAGAGGCAACTGTTGAACATGCTGAATGGCAGGCAAAAATGAATGAAGTAGCACATTTAGCCCAAATTATAATTGGAAAACAAAGACATGGTCCTATTGGCAATGTAACGCTTGAATTTGAGGAAAGATTTACAAAATTTAAGGATACTCAATCAAGTTAAATTCCAATATAAAGAGCTTGAATGATAGCTCATTTTTATCAAAACGTTATCCTTAAAAATCCTAAAGCAATATTTGTATTGTTAATTATTGCTGTTTTAAGTTTTGGCTACTCTTCAAAAAATTTTAAACTAGATGCTTCATCAGAAACTCTATTGATAGAGGGTGATCCAGATTTAGCCTATATGAAGGAAGTATCTAAAAGATATGGATCTAAAGAATTTTTGATTCTTACCTATACACCAAATGAGGGAATGGTAACTGACTCATCAATTAACAATTTATTAAGTTTAAAATATAAAATTCAGAGCCTTAACTGGGTACATAGCGTAATTACATTGTTAGACATCCCTCTTTTAAATAATTCAGATGCTCCTCTTCAAGAAAGACTAGAAAGTTTCAAAACCTTAAAAGATGATGATGTTGATAGAAATCGTGGTTTTAAAGAAATTTTAAATAGTCCTGTTTTTAGAAATTATGTAATAAGTGAGGATGGAAAAACTAGCGGAATTATTGTTAATATTAAACAGTCTGAGGCATTAAAATATTTAGATAATAAACCAAGAGAAGAAATTGAGTTAATTAAAGATCAAATCAAAAAACAAAACCATAATAATATTTTAGAAATAAGAGAAGTTATTCAAAGCTATAGCAATGTTGGAAAAATTTATCTTGGTGGAATACCAATGATTGCAGATGATATGATGACCTTTATCAAAAGTGATATAATTGTTTTTGGTTTAGGTGTACTATTATTTATTATTGCTACTTTATGGTTTGTTTTTAGAAACCTTCTTTGGATTGTAGTTCCTATAAGTAGTTGTCTTTTTTCTGTGATAATTATGATGGGATTACTTGGGCTGCTAGGATGGAAAGTTACAGTTATCTCATCAAATTTTATTGCACTTATGTTAATTTTAACAATGGCAATGAATATACATATGAGCACAAGGTTTCTTCAACTTAAAAAAGATTTTCCATCAAAAAATAATTTTGAAATTATTTCCTTAACAACTTCAAAAATGTTTTGGCCGATTCTTTATACTGTTCTAACAACAATTTTTGCATTCTTGTCTTTGATTTTTAGTGAAATAAAACCTATTATTGATTTTGGTTGGATGATGACTTTTGGATTAATTACATCATTCATCATTACATTTACTTTACTACCAACTCTTTTAAACTTTACACCCACAAATAATATTTTAGTTAAAAAAGAACAAAAATCAAAAATTACAAATTTACTCGGAATAATTTCTCTTAATAATAAAAGTTCAATTTTTTTAGTAACTGGATTAGTTTTAGTTTTTAGTGCTATTGGGATAAGTAAGCTGGAGGTTGAAAATAGTTTTATAAATTACTTCGATAAAAATACTGAAATTTACAAAGGTATGAAACTGATCGACGAAGAATTAGGCGGAACCACGCCTTTAGATGTCATCATTAAGTTTCCAAAGAAAGAAGAGGTAAAAAAATCAAAAGAGGATGATGAGTTTGAGGATTGGGGTGATGAGGAAGATGCTAATGCTGAAAAATATTGGTTTACTAAAGATAAAATTGATCTAATTTCATCTGTTCATAATTACTTAGATAGCTTACCTGAAATAGGAAAAGTTATATCTTTTTCATCAATTATAGAAGTAGCAACTCAATTAAATAATAATAAACCTTTAGGTACTTTAGAAATGGGAGTGCTTTACTCTAAAATTCCAGAGAGTATTAAATCCGAAATCATTGATCCCTATCTTTCAATTGAGGATAATGAGGCTCGAATTAGTTTAAGAATTATAGATTCACAAGAAGATTTAAGAAGGAATGATTTAATTAATAAAATCAATTTTGATCTAAAAGATAAATTTAGTTTAAAGGAAAATGAATACAAATTAGCAGGTGTATTAATATTGTTTAATAATTTATTACAAAGCTTGTTTAAATCCCAAATTCTAACATTAGGTTTGGTTATGATAGGAATATTTTTGATGTTCATAGTCTTGTTTAGAAATATTAAACTTTCAGTGATTGGAGTTGTGCCAAATTTCATTGCAGCATTTTTTATTCTAGGAATAATTGGATTAATGGGAATACCTTTGGACATGATGACGATAACTATTGCAGCAATTACAATAGGTATTGCGGTAGATAATAGTATTCACTATATTTACAGATTTAAAGAAGAGTTTAATAAAATAAAGGATTACAACAAGACGTTAACAACGTGTCATTCAACTGTTGGGGTTGCTATACTTAACACTTCAATTACAATTGTTTTTGGATTTTCAATTTTGGTATTATCGAAATTTATCCCAACAATTTATTTTGGTATATTTACTGGACTAGCTATGTTGTTAGCTATGATATTGGTCTTGACTCTACTCCCTTCATTAATTTTAATTATTAAACCATTTGATAAATCATCTTGATGTTAGAAATCATAGAAGATTTTTATAATGCAATTTCAATAATTGATTTAATTTATTTAATTTTAACAATCCTTTCTTTGATAAATTGTTATAAAAAGGGTTTCATTTTAAGTATTCTCTCAATGGGCAAATGGCTATTAGCATATATCGTTACATTAATTTTATTTCCAAAAATTAAACCATATGTAAAAGACATAATTGATAATGAATATGTACTCGATGTATGTTTAGGCATTATAATATTTGTAGTTGTTATTTTTTTAGTTTTATTAGTTAATAAAGGTATCAGTAAAGCAGTAAGATATACGGGAATCGGTGGCTTGGATACTACATTTGGATTCTTTTTTGGCTTTATAAGAGCTTACATTATATCCGTTTGTATTTTTTCAGGTATTCATATCGTTTATAATTATGATAAATGGCCAATAAATTTTGATAAATCATACGTCTTTCCATATTTAGAAAAAGGTAGTAGTTATCTGATAAAAGAATTTCCTAATGAAAAAACATATCAAGACTCTAAAGAAAAAATTACAGAATTATAATCCAAGATTAAAGGAGGAATGTGGAGTTTTTGGTATAAGCAATGCAAAGGATGCATCAGCTTTAACAGCGCTTGGACTACATGCTCTGCAACATAGAGGTCAAGAAGGTTGTGGAATAGTAACCTTTGATGGAGAAAAATATTATTCTGAAAAAAGATTTGGTTTAGTTGGTGATAATTTCAACAAAGAAAAAGTACTTAATAATCTTAAGGGAAATTATGCAATTGGCCATAACAGATATAGCACAACTGGAAACAATATATTAAGAAATATACAGCCTTTTTTTGCTGACACAAACGCAGGTGGAATTGGAGTAGCGCACAATGGAAATCTTACTAATTCAATATCATTAAGAAAGAAATTAGTTGAAGAAGGAGCAATATTTTATACCACTTCAGATACTGAAACGATCGTTCAACTTATTGCTAAATCAAAAAGACCCAAAACAATTGATAAGGTCATTGATGCAATTTTTCAAATTCAAGGTGGTTATGCATTGGTAATGCTAACTCAAAACTCTTTAATTGGAGTAAGAGATCCTTATGGAATTAGGCCATTGGTAATTGGTAAACTTGGTAATAGTTATGTTCTTGCATCTGAAACATGCGCATTAGACATTATTGGTGCAAAATTTATAAGGGAGGTTGAGAACGGTGAAATAGTTTTAATTGAAAAAAACGAGTTAAAAAGTATTAAGCCTTTTCCTGCAAAAAAAGTAAGACCATGCGTCTTTGAATATATTTATTTTTCAAGGCCCGACAGTCTCATTGGAGGCAGAACAGCTTACGAACATAGAAAAAACCTAGGAAGAGAACTTGCAAAAGAAAGTGAAATCGATGCTGACATTGTAGTTCCAGTCCCAGACTCTGGAAATGCTGCTGCTATGGGTTTTGCTCAAGAACTAAAAATGAATTTTGAACATGGATTAATTAGAAATCATTATGTTGGAAGAACTTTTATTGAACCAAGCCAGAAAATAAGAAGCTTAGGTGTTAAATTAAAACTAAATGCTAATCGAACGACTATTAAAAATAAAAAAATAATATTAATTGATGACTCACTTGTTAGAGGAACTACGTCTCATAAAATTGTAAAAATGCTTTATGATGGCGGTGCAAAAGAAGTTCATGTTAAAATTGCTTGTCCTGAAATAAAATACCCAGATTTCTATGGTGTAGACACACCTACAAAAAAAGAATTATTAGCAGCAAATAAAACAAATGATGAAATTCGCGAATATATTGGAGCTAAAACTTTGAGATTTTTATCAATAGAGGGTTTGTATAAAGCGATTGGTTTTGAAAAAAGAAATGAAACATATCCACAATTAACAGATCATTATTTTACGGGTGAATATCCTGTTAAATTAGTAGATGAATTAGGAGATAATAAAATAACTCAGTTATCTTTACTAAGCACTGGATCAAATAATTAAATTATGAAAACAGTAAATTTTACTCAAATGAAAAATGGCACTAAGGAAGATTATGAGCTTCTTGAAAAATTTGAGAAAAACTTTGAAAGACAAACTGCTGAGAGAGTTCTAAATTATTTGTCTAAACAAACTACCACTTTGGAAGGTTACAAAATCACTAGACTAGAACACTCCTTACAGGCTGCAACAAGAGCTTTTAAAAATAAAGAAAGTGATGAAATGGTTGTTGCAACGTTACTACATGATATTGGAGACGATTTAGCACCAATGAATCATTCTCAATATGCTGCATCCATACTTAGACCTTATGTTTCAGAAAGAACCTATTGGATTATTCTACACCATGGTCTTTTTCAAACTTATTACAGTGCTCATCATTTAGGTGGTGATAGAAATGCAAGAGATAAATTTAAAGATCACAAGTATTATCAAGACACTATAGATTTTTGTGAAAAATACGATCAATGCTCTTTTGATCCTGATTACAAAAGTATGACTTTGGATGATTTTAAGCCATTAGTTAAAAAAATATTTGCAAAAGAGCCTTATTATTATCTTTAAATTTATCTATAAATCACTATTTACAGCGCATGATTGATTCAAAAGAAAAAATTATTAATTATTTTAAGTCAGGTGTTAAAGACCCCAAAAATTTTAAAATTGGGATAGAGCATGAAAAGTTTTTATTTAATAATTCTGATAATAAAAGGATTGATTATTCAAAAATAAAAGAAATGTTTTCAGCCTTACTTGAATTTGGCTGGAATCCAATTTTTGAAAAAGAAAATATCATTGGTCTTAATAAAGGTGGTAAAAATATAACTCTTGAACCAGGCAATCAAATAGAATTGTCAGGAGATAAATTAAATCATATGCACGAAGCTTGTGCAGAGTCACAAGATTATTTATTTGAACTTAAACAGGTAACAAAAAAATTAGATATAAAAATTGTTAGCGCAGGATTTGATCCTATATCTAAATTAAATGAAATCCCAGGCAATCCTAAGCAAAGATATGAATTAATGACTAAGGATATGCCTCTAGGTGGTGAGCTTAGTTTAGATATGATGTATCGAACTTGTGGTACTCAATTAAATTTAGATTATAAATCAGAGGAAGATTTTATTAAGAAGTTTAGAGTAGCAAACTCAATTGTACCCATTGCAATTGCTTTGTTTGCTAATTCATCAATTGTAGAGAAAAAAAATAGTAATTATTTATCTTATAGATCTAAAGTATGGCAAAGCACTTCAAGGGGTGGTTTGCCTAAATTATTTTTCGAAAATATGAATTTTGAAAAATATGCTGATTTTGTAATTAATTTTCCAATATTATTTATACAAAATAAAGATCAATATATTTCAGGTAGGAAATATATTTTTAAGGATTTTATTGAAGGAAAAATTCAAGAAATTGAAAATAGACTTCCAACTGAAGCAGACTTAACAACTCACTTAAGTACAATATTTACTGAAAACAGAGTTAAGAAATACATTGAATTGAGATCAATGGATACCTGTGGATGGGATTGTTTATGTGCAGGACCAGCTTTCAATATAGGTATGCTTTATGGAAATTTACACGAAGTTCATGAACTAATTTCAAAATGGGATATTGATAAAATAATTAACGCTTATCTAGAGGCACCACAAAAGGGATTTAATACTCAATTAATGGGTAAAGATCTTCTTTATTGGTCATCAACACTTTTAGATCTTTCGAGAAAAGGTTTAGAGAACAGAGATATTTTAAGTAAAAAAGGTAATAACGAGACTATATTCCTAAATCATCTACAAAAAGTAATTGATAATAAGACAACAAACGCAGATCATATGATTAGTAAATTTTCAAAAAACGAAAATTTAGACGAATTATATGATAAATAAAATTGTTGCTGTTCAAGGAAATCATCCTTCAAAACTAAATCCTTTAACGGATACAAGTGTTTTTTTAGCAAACGAAATTCAGAATAAAAAATATAAAATTTTCTATTACGATCCAAAAGACTTATCAGTTGTTAATTCAAAAGTTACAGCTAAAGGTTTTTTTATTAAATTTAATTACAGTAATAAAAAATTCTATAAAATCATAAAGAAACAAAATCTAGACTTAAGTAAATGTAAATTTGTTCTTATTCGCCAAGATCCACCATTTAATCTTGAGTATATTTCAACAACATACATTTTGGATACAATTAAGACTAGAGTTAAAATAATTAACAACCCTACCTCTGTAAGGAATATTTCTGAAAAATTATATTCATCTAAATATCAAAAATTCATGCCAGCTACTATTTTTAGTCAAAATGTGGATGAAATTAAAAAATTTTTCAAAAAAAACAAAAAAGTCATTTTAAAACCCATCCATAGTTTCAGCGGAAATGATATTCATTTGTTAACTAAATTTAACCCAAAATTAGTTAATAAATTTATAAAAAAACATGATCATATCATGTGTCAAAAATTTCTTTATAAAATAAGTAAGGGAGATAAAAGAGTTTTTATTATTAATGGGAAAGTATGTGGTGCAATTTCAAGAGTTCCAAAAAAAGGTTCAATTTTAAGCAATATGAGTAAAGGTGCAAAACCAACTAATATCAAATTAACAAGCAAAGAAAAAAAAATTTCAAAAATTATTGCAAAAGATTTAAAAAAAGAAAATATTTTTTTTGCAGGAATTGATTTTATAGATCAAAAACTAAATGGAGATATAAATGTTACTTCTCCAACTGGACTTAAAACTTTTTTTGATCTATCAGGAATAAATTTGGCTAAAACTTTTTGGAAAGAGCTTAAAGCGTGAATGATTTAACTAATCAACAAAAAGGCTCTTTAATGACATTTGTTGCTATCATGTTTATAACTCCTGACTCTTTACTAATTAGATTATCAAATATTGATACTTGGGGGATGCTTTTTTACAGGGGTGCAATACCATTTTTGGTTGTTTTAGTTGGTCTTCTTTTATTTTATAAAAATAATTTTTTAAAAGCTTTATTTAAAATTGGTTACCCAGGTATTTTTTATGTAATTAGTTTTTCCATTTGTAATATTACTTTTATTATCTCAATACAAAATACTAATGTAGCAAATACTTTATTAATGGTAGCTCTTGCACCAATGCTATCAGCAATATTGGGTGCTATTTTCCTAAAAGAAAAACCTGATAATAAGACTTGGATCGCTATAATAATTACCTTTATTGCTTGTGTTTATATTTTTTATGACTCATTAAGTCTTGGCAATTTTTATGGAGATTTATTTGGTTTAATTACCTCTTTTGGATTAGCCTGTAACGCAAACATTGCAAGATATGCAAAATCAACTGACTTGGTACCTGCTGCTGTAATTGGAAAATCATGTGTCGCTATATTTGCCTTTTTCTTTGTAAAAGACTTTGCTTTAGTAGGAAATGATCTTTTTTATATACCTTTAATGTGTGTAATGTGCGTAGCTATACCTTTTGTTTTGGTAACTATAGCACCAAGATTTATAACTGCTGCTGAAGTTAATCTGTTTTTTCTTTTAGAGACAATTCTAGGACCTTTATGGGTTTGGATGGTGATCAAAGAACAGCCTTCTCCTGAAACGATCTATGGGGGCATTGTTATCATTATCACGATAGCAATTCATTCTTTACTAGCCATAAAAAAAACACAAACCAAAACTACCTAGCGAAGAATTATTAAATTTTAAAAACAAAGCATGCAAAAAGAAGTAAAAAAGTCTTGGGCTCTATTTATTGGGATAGGAGTAATGATGATTGCTCATGGATTGCAAATGCAAATCATGGGTATTCGGTCAGTACTTGAAGATTTTAGTGTTTTTACAACTGGTATCTTCATGTCTGGATATTATGTTGGCTACTTTATAGGCTCAAAAACTACTCCTAATTTTGTTTCAAAAGTTGGTCATATAAGAGTATTTGCTGCATTCGCTTCGCTTGCATCTTTAAGTGCTTTAGTAGCAGTTGTTTATGTAAATCCACTTATGTGGACAATTAGTAGATTTATAACAGGTATAAGTTTAGTTAGTTGTTATGTCGTTACTGAGAGCTGGTTAAACGATAGAGCAACTAATAAAAATAGAGGGCAACTATTATCTGCATATATGATGGTAATTTATTTTGGTTTAGCTCTAGGTATGCTTCTACTTAATATAAGTAAACCTGAAGCTTATGAACCCTTTATCTTGGTTTCTGTTTTACTTTCTGTTGCTCTAGTTCCTATTTTATTAACAAAAAGACCCGCTCCTAAATTTAAAAAAATTGAAACAATAAGTATTCTAGAACTTTATAAAATCTCACCTCTTGGTTCTTTAAGCTCTTTCTTTACAGGAATAATTCATGCAGCTTTCTTTTCTTTAATTTCTGTGTATGCAACGATCGCAAAATTTACTTTATTTGAAACATCTATACTTTTGTTTGTTGCAACAATTGCTGGTGTTTTAGGTCAGGGTCCTATTGGTTATTTTTCAGATATTTTTGACAGAAGGAGAGTGATAGTCATAACAACATTTGGAAGTTCTCTTTTAGCATTAATTGCAATTTTAACTTCAAATGATCCTATACAAAATATTTACTATATGGATGAATTTGCTTTTAGAAAAATAATCTTTTTTATAGCTGTTGGACTTTATACAAGTTTATGTCTACCATTATTCTCACTTAACCTTGCACATACTAATGACTTTGTTCCAAAATCTAAATTTGTTGCTGCAGGTGGTGGATTACAATTAATTTTTGGTGTAGGAGCTATTAGTGGTCCTATTTTGTGTGCAATTTTCATGGAATGGTTTGGATTAAATGGTTTGTTTGTATTTTTAATTATAGCACACTCAATAATTGGTGTATTTGGTTTGTATAGAATGAAGGTTAGAAGCACTGTTGAAAATCCAGACTCAACATTCACACCAGTTCCAGCAACAATTACACCTGCTGGATTAGAATTAGATCCTGATGCGCCTGCAACACTAGATGAAACTCAAGTTAATGAAACTGCGAAAACTTAAATATTGGATAATTCTATTTTATCACCAATATTAATTTTTGAAGAAGTGAGAATTTGACACCTTAGTCCACCCTTCCTCATAAATTCTTTAAGTATATTTTTTTGGTCAAGCATTTCAGTTAAATGTCTGCATGGACGACATAATTCAATCGCCACTAATTCTACATTTCCGACCTTAAGTTTTTTTCCAATTAAATCATTTAATTTAATGCCTTTTGTGACTACATTTCTTCTGAAATCTATATAAGGAATATTAAGGCCAAATTTAATATTATAGTCATCTATATTCTCAGACTCTATTAATGACAATTGATTGTAAGGATCATTAGACTCATGAAAATGACGATCTCCTACTATTCCTTTATTTGCTAAAACTTCAATTGAATGTACTTCCGAGATGGGTTGATTATTGTCAGCAGCAATTCCTAGTTTAAATACTTCGGCCATAAATTATTGAAGAAATGATTAAGCTCATATAATCTTTTCAGAATAATATGACTTATCTATCATCAAATCAACTTAAACAGTATGAAGATCAAGGGTACATATCCCCTATTGAAGTTTTGTCTAGTAGTGAAGCAATAGAAGCAAGAAAAGAAATAGAATTAATTGAAAAAAAAATGCCCAGTGAAATAGATAATGCAGGAAGATATAATGTCCATCTAATTTCGCCAAAACTTGATTCGATTGTTCATAATTCAAAAATTTTAGATGCAGTAGAAAGTATTATTGGAAAAAATATCTTAGTTTGCAGTACTACTTTATTTATTAAAAACCCTAACGAACAAGGTTTTGTAAGCTATCATCAAGATGCAAAGTACATAGGATTAGAGCCACACAATTGGGTTACAGCATGGGTAGCTTTAACAGACTCAAATGAAAATAATGGGTGTATGAAAATGTGGCCTAAATCACATTTAAATATTAAGGATCATAATGAGAAATTTAATGAAGGAAACTTACTTACTAGAGGTCAAACAGTAGAAAATGTGCCTGAAGATAAAGTTAAAATTATAGAACTTAAAGCTGGTCAAATGTCTTTGCATCATCCAAGAATAGTACATGGATCAGGAATAAATAAAAGTGATGATAGAAGAATAGGATTTGTTATCCAAAGTTATATAAGCACAAATGTAAAACAAACCCTAGGTAAAAATAGTGTTCAGGTTGCAAGAGGTGAGGATAAATTTCATTATCATGAGGTTATACATAGAACTAACGCTTTAATGAGTGATGAAAGTATTTTACTTAGAAAAAAAGAAAATGATCACTTGCAAGAAATTTTTTATAAAGGTGCAAAACAAAAAGGTTCTTATTAATTGATGAAAAAAACGCTCAACCTTGGGATAATTGGAATAGATCATGGACATATTTTCGATATGTTAGATGAAATGATTAAAGAAGGTTGTAGTTGTAATTGTTTTTGGACAGAAGGAGATCCTTTAACTCTTCAGGAATTTAATAAAAAATATCCTAATGTTAAGAGAAAAGAAAATAAACAGGAAATATTAAATGACTCATCTATTGATATGATTTTAATATCTTCGATCCCTGTAGATAGAGCTGGTCATTCAATAGATGCTTTAAAAGCTGGTAAGGATGTTATGGTTGATAAGCCAGGCTGTACTACCTTAGATCAATTAAATAATTTGAAAAAGACTGTTAAAGACACTGGAAAGATCTGGTCAGTAAATTTTTCTGAAAGATTTCACGTTGCTGCAGTTGCTAAAGCTGAAGAATTAGTTCATGAAGGCAAAATAGGAAAAATAAAACAAACTATTGGCACAGGCCCACATAGACAAGGAAACTATGAAAGACCTAATTGGTTTTATAATCGTCAAAGTTATGGAGGAATTATTACAGACATTGGTTCCCACCAAATTCACCAATTTTTAGTTTTTACAAATTCAAATCAGGCGAAAATCAACCATGCTTTAGTAGAAAATACAACAAAGAAAGAAATGCCTGGTTTTCAAGACTTTGGTGAAGTTAATATCACAGGTAATGGTGGGCATGGGTATGTACGCTTAGATTGGTTTACTCCAGATGCCCTTCCAACTTGGGGGGATGGAAGATTATTAATACTTGGAGACAAAGGCTTCATTGAAATAAGAAAGTATACGGATTTAGCAAAATCAGAAAAAGGTAATCATTTATTTTTAGCAAATAATGATGAAGTGAAACATATTGACTGCTCTAATGTTAAATTACCCTACTTTAGTAATTTAATAAACGATGTTTTGGACAGAACTGAAACTGCATGTCCTCAAGAACTAACCTATCTTTCAATGGAACTTGCTATTAAAGCTCAGGAGCAAGCTGAAAAAAAATGAAAAAATATCAAGTAGCTATAATTGGAACTAATATAGGAGCAAAACATTTCGAGGATTTTCAAAAAATATCTCAGAGATTTAATGTTCACACCTTATGTGGTTTAACCAGAGAGTCTATTGATAAAATATTAAAGTCAAATACAGAAACAAAAGTTTCTCTTAATTTTGAAGATGTATTAAAAGTTAAAGAAATTGATATAATTGATATTTGTCTTCCACCTCACTTACATTTTTCTGCTTGTAAAAAAGCTATGGAGGCTGGAAAGCATGTAATTTGTGAAAAACCTTTAGTCTCTAGTCTTAAAGAAGTAGATGAATTAGAAAAAATTAGCAAAGAAACTAGTAAAATTATTTTTCCAGTATTTCAATATCGATATGGTCTAGGATTTTCAAAGTTAAAAGCATTAATCAAATCTGGTTTAGCAGGAAAACCATTAGTTGCATCTTTAGAAACTCACTGGAATAGAGGAAAAGATTACTATTCAAAACCATGGAGAGGAACCTGGAAAGGTGAACAAGGTGGAGCAATTTTAAGTCACTCTATTCATATTCATGATTTACTTAGTATGATCCTGGGTCCTGTATCAAATGTTTTTGCAAAACTAACGACTAGAGTAAATGATATTGAGGTTGAGGATTGTGCTGCTCTTTCAATTGAAATGGAAACTGGAGCTCTTGTTACAAGTTCTATTACATTGGGTGCTGCAAACGACACTAGTAGACTTAAATTTTGTTTTGAGGGATTAACAGCTGAGTCTGGTGCGTCACCAGAAAAACCATATAGTCCAGCTGATGATAAGTGGGACTTTTTACCAAGAGCTCCTATAACTCAAGTTCAAATAGATGAAGTGCTATCAAAAGTAAAAGAACCAAAATCATGGTATGCAGGTATGTTTAATGAAATTGCAAATAAACTAGATGGATCTTCTAGTGATGAAGTAACTTTATCAGATGCTAGAAAATCCCTAGAATTTGTAACCGCTGTGTATGACTCTTCTAGACAAAATAAAAATATTAAACTTCCAATTAATAAAGATAATCCTTTATATAATTCTTGGTTACCTTTAAAAAATTAATTATGGGAGATTCAAATAAAGCACCAAACGATTTTTTTGATAATTGGAATAAAATCCAATCAATGTCATATAAAAATGTCATTGAACTACTTGTTAAGAGAAGTAGCGAAAAAAAGATATTAGCTTTAATTCAATTTGAATTAGATCAATTTTCAGAAAATGTGCAAAAGGATTTAGTTATTTCTGAAACAAGTTCTTTCTATCAAGAAATATCTAACCTTTTCAGAGACTCTAACTGGTGGTCAACCGCTACAGTAACAGATGCTTGTAAATTTTATTTAAACTGTGCAAGAAATAATATTTCTTATTTTGAAAACTATGTAGAGGCAGATAGTAATTTGTCCCAAATTCAAAAAAATGAGATATTTGCCTTGTATCAATTGTGTACTTTATTTGTTTCTTGGAATGCTATCAAAGAAAAAAAGATTAGAGAAATCATAGATATTAGAAAAAGTTTATTTTTTAGATAAAATTCTTGATTATGAATAAAGAAAACGCAAGTAAACTCTGGAAAATTATTCAGGAAGCTGGCGATTATTTACGGTGCTAGTGGGACAACCTACTTCACACTACCTCACACTACTTCGCACTAGTTATGCGAATAATTAAAATTTAATTGAAAATAATTACCATAAAGGCTCATCAATTTAGGTAATAAACTATGCCACAGACTATGCCAGATTTAGATAAATCAAATGCTAAATTTGATTATAATATAGTAGATTTAATTCGAAAAAATCGTCTCTTTTGATTATAAATCTTAATTATGTCTAATCTTTTGAAAGATGAAATCTTTAAAACTTTAAAATCTTCCAATTTATTTTGTGATAAAGAAGGTGAGGTTTTAAGAGATAAAGTAATAGATTACGCTATTAAAAATAATGATGAATTATTAAATTTATTAATTAATAATAAAAAAATTGAAGAAACATTTTTCTTAACAAAGAATAAATTTAAATTCTTTAAATCTGATTTATTTATAGATTATGTAAAAGATAAAGATTTTTTAGAAAATTCATACACAAAATTCAAAAATAAAATTGGTCTTGCTAAAAATAATAATTTTTTATCTGATGAAGATAATATAATTCTAAACTGGCCCTTTAAAGATACCGTTCTTGTTGGAGGACAATCTACCGATGAAATATACCAGAATAAAAAAGAAATTTTTTTAAATGAGGTAATAGCATACGATGATATTGATAAGTTATACGATGAAAAAGTATTAACAAATGGTAAAATTTATTCAAAAAATCAAAATAAAAATATTGATCTAATAGAAAAACCAATAAATAAAAATTTTGTAATTAAAGGCAATAATCTAATTGCTTTGTCTTGCTTGGAAAAGACATATCAAGAAAAAATAAAATTAATTTATTGTGATCCACCGTATAACACGGGAGGCTCAAGTGATATTTTTTCATATAATAACAATTTTAAACATTCTACGTGGCTAACATTTATGAAAAACAGACTGGAAATATCAAAAAGATTATTAAGAAAAGATGGATTTATCGCAATTACGATTGATCATGTTGAATTATTTTATCTAGGAGCTTTAGCAGATGAAATATTCGGTCAGGAAAATAGAGTCGGTATTGTAACTATATTTATTAACCCTAAAGGAAGACAACATGAAAGATATTTTTCTGCTTCAACTGAATACATGTTAGTTTATGCAAAAGATGTAAAAGAAGCTGAATTTCAAAGTGTAACTATTGATGAAAAAAAACAACAAGATTTTAACTTTAAAGATAATGATGGTAAATTCAGGTGGGATAATTTTGCAAGAATTAGAACAAGCACTAAAAGGTCTAACAAACCTAATTTTTGGTACCCTATTTATGTTAGTAAAGATTTAAACACTATTTCACTAAAGAAACAAAATAATTTTCATGAAGTTTACCCTGTTTCAAACGGTCAAGAATATACATGGAAAGTAATTAAAGAAACATTTGAAAAAAAACTTTCTGATGGAAATTATAAAGCTTTTAATGAAAAAGGTACAATTACTATAAAAAATAAATTTAGAGAATCTGAAGTTTTAAAAGATTTATGGACCGATAAAAAATATTTTTCAGAATTTCAAGGAACAAATCTTTTAAAAAAGGAAGTTGGTGAAAAATTAGCAAAAAAATTTAGCTACCCGAAATCATTATATTCTGTTTTAGATACATTAAAAATTATGACATCTAAAAATGATATAATTTTAGATTTTTTTGCAGGATCAGGAACAACTGGTAGAGCTACTCAAGAATTAAATAAACTAGATGATGGTAATAGAAAATTTATATTAGTAGAACAAGTAGAAGATCATATTGAAATAATTACAAAAAGATTATCAGAAAATTTAGATAAGGATAATTTTATATATTTTGAATTAAAGAAACTGAATCAAAATTTTACTGATAAAATAAACAACGCAAAAACAGCTCAAGAGCTCTTTAAAATATATAATGAGATAAAAAAGCATGGAATAATGCAATGGTCATTTGAAATAGATGAATTTGAAAATAAAAAAGAAACTTTCCAAAAATTAAAATTAGAAGATCAAAAAAACTTAATAAAAGATATTTTGAATAAAAATCAACTTTATGTAAATTTTTCTGAAATAGATGACAAAAGATACGATTGCTCAAAATCAGAAAAAGAATTAACTAAATCTTTTTATGGCACTCAAGACTAAATTAGTCGACGAATTCAACACAATAAGCAACATGGGAATGTTAAATAAAAAATTGCCAGATTTTATTGCCCAAAATATAAACGAAAAATTCATAATTAGAGATTATCAACTTGAGGCAATTAATAGATTAAACTTTTATTTAAATAATAAAAATTATTCAAATATAAAAAATAAACATTTACTTTTTAATATGGCCACTGGAAGTGGAAAAACATTAATCATGGCATGTGCAATACTTACCTTGTATCAAAAAGGATATAGAAACTTCTTATTTTTTGTAAACTCAAATAATGTTTTAACCAAAACGATTAATAATTTTACTAATTCAAGTTATTCCAAATATCTTTTTAAAAAAAATATATTTTTAAATAATACTTTTACCCAAGTCAAAAATGTTAGAAATTTTGAAAGTAAAAATAATAATATAAATATTCTCTTCACTACAATTCAAAAACTTCATAGTGATATGTCTAATTTCAAAGAAAATAATTTAACTCTTTCACAATTTGAGAGGGGTAAAACTGCTATAATTTCAGACGAAGCGCACCATATTCAATCAAAAACAAAAAAAAATTTGTTTAATGATGCTTCTAGTTGGGAAAATACTGTTGAGAAGATAAATCAAATTAATCCAGAGAGTATACTTTTAGAGTTTACTGCAACGGTTGACTTTCAAGATGATCAAATTAATAAAAAATACTTTGATAAACTTTTAATAAAGTATGATCTAGCAGAATTTCGAAATGATGGTTTCTCAAAAGAAATAAATATTGCTCAATCAGATATCACTGAAAAAATGAGAATTTTGCAGGCTGTGATAATCAACCAATATAGACAAGATATTGCTTTAAAAAATAAAATAAATCTTAAACCTATAATTTTGTTTAAAGCTCAAAAAACGATTGATGAATCTTTTAAAAACAAAGAAAATTTTTGTGATTTAATAAATAGTCTTAGTGAACAACATATAAAAGATTTGAAAAATAAAACTAAATTAGAATTACTGCATAATGCTCTTAAATTTTATAAAGAAAATAACACTACTTTACCAAATTTAATTAAAAGAATTAAAATAAATTTTTCTGAAAATAAATTAATCAATGTAAATGAAATTGATCTTGATAAGAAAAATATAAAAAGAATTGATAGAAAAGAAACACACTTTCAGCAAAACTTATTAAATGAGTTGGAGGATAAAGATAATCAAATTAGAGTAATTTTTGCTGTTAATAAGTTAAATGAAGGTTGGGATGTTTTAAATCTATACGACATAGTAAGATTATATTCATCAAGGGATAGTGCTACCAAAATTGGCAAAACAACTTTATCTGAAGCCCAATTAATTGGTCGAGGTGCTAGATATTTTCCTTTTGAGATTGAAAACTATAACAGTAAATATCAAAGAAAATTTGACCATGATTTAAATAACGAATTGAGAGTCTTGGAAGAACTTCACTACCATAGTGTAAAAGATAATAAATATATTTACGACCTAAGAAGAGCTTTAATAGAAAAAGGTTTAATTAATAGTACAACTATAAAAAAAGAAATAAAAATTAAAGAAACATTTAAAAAAACACAAATTTATAATTCTGGTGTTATATTTTTGAACAAAAGACTCAAAAATAACAATGAAAAAAATATTTCACTTGAAAAAGCTGGTTTTTCAAAAAAAAATATTACTTATGAAATTTTTACAGGGTCGTCTAATATTCAAAAACTTATTTCTGAAGATAGTGTAAAAGAACAAGATAATAATATAAAGAATAACACTTTCACTTTAAGGTTAGCGGAGATAGAACAAAATATTATTATTAATTCTATCTATAAAAATTCATTTTTTTCTTTTCAAAATCTTAAAAAGTTTTTTCCTAAATTAGGTTCTGTTGACGACTTCATAAATGGTAAAAATTATCTTGGAAATTTAGAAATTAATTTTAAAGGAAATATTAATAATAAATCCGAAATTAAAAAAAAAGATATATATAATTCTTTATTAATTTTATTAGATGAAATCAAAAATGAATTAATTACAAAATCTACAGATTATATTGGGTCTAAAGACTTCAAGCCTTATTTGATTAAAGATATATTTAAAGATAAAGAATTAAATTTATCTTCACTGTCTGAAAGATTTGATGGACAAGAGAATTTTTTAAATAATAAAGATTGGTATATATATCACGCTAATTATGGAACATCTGAAGAAAAAAGTTTTGTTGAGATGTTTTCTACTCAATTAGAAGTACTTCAAAAAAAATTTGAACAAATTTATTTACTAAGAAATGAACAATTTTTCAAAATATATAATTTTGATGACGGAAGAGCTTTTCAGCCAGATTATTTGATTTATGCTCAAGATAAAAAATATGAAAATTTATTCATACAAGTATTTGTAGAACCAAAAGGTAAATTTTTAAAAGAATTTGATAAATGGAAAGAAGATTTTTTAAAAAGCATAACAAAAAATTTTGGAAAAGATTTTTTTAAATTTTCAAATAACAGAAAATTTAAAATCTTAGGCTTGCCATTTTATAATAATGAAGATGAAAATGAATTTAAGAATACTTTATTAGACCAATTATAGGATTTTATAGGATACTAGGCCACAGACTATGCCAAGTTGAGATAAAACAAAGTTTTAGGTTGTATGAACAAAGAAAACGCAAGTAAACTCTGGAAAATTATTCAGGAAGCTGGCGATTATTTGGGGGGCTAATGGTACACACTACTCCACACTACCTCACACTACTTCACACTAGTTATGTGAGCTATTTACAATTCATAGAAAATAATTCGCTTTAAGACTCATCAATTTAAGCAACAAACTAGTGTCCAAACTAGAGACTTTTGAGATAAATCAAATGGTCAATTAAATACATTTTTGTTAATTTAAAGAAATGAAACAACTATTAATCTTACTCCTGTTTATCGCTTTTAGCTCAAATATTACTTATGCTAAAGATAGTAAAAAAATTACAGTTGAGGATGTTGAAATTAGTTTTTTTAAAAAAAAAACAAGACATAAAAGAACTCCAGAGGCCTATGAGAGCCACCTCAAAAGAATGTCTACTCGAGGTATTGCAAAATGTATGTATGATTACTCTCCTGATCTTGCCAATTATGATAAATGTTATTCAAAAATTATTCGTACAATTTTGGCTTATCCTGAAAAATCTAAAATAAAAAGACCAGGTGATATATTTTATGTTCTTAATGCCTTCGACTTGTTAGTTGACGGCTTTTACAAGGGACAGAAACAAAAAAAATTTACAAAAACCCTAACTTACTATGAGGGTGAGCAAATATCTAAATATTTCAAAAAACACGAGCCTATGCCAGGAATGGTATGTGGAGAACCTCGTAAATTATACAATAGTCAAAGAGAGGTTTATTCTTGTACAGCTTTCAAAAAAAAATATTTTAAGAAATTTGAAAAATTTAAAAAAAACCCCACAAATGAAAAAGTCTTGGGTAAAGCATTAATTAAACACATAAATAATGTTAAAATGGTAAATAGTATTATCGATAAAATAGGTACTAATAATTATGCATTAATTGGAGATATGTTAAATGCAGTGGTAGCAGATGTTAAAGAAAATGAATTAAACCCACATTTAAAAATTCGTAGATCTTTATTAAAAAAATACTCTCTAATATTAAATAATATTAAAAAAAAAATAAAAGAAGATAATTTCAAATCTATAGATAGTGAAATTTCTAAATTATCAAAAATATATGATAAATTAAAAGCACTAAATACTAATACAGATGAAATAGTAATCAATATTGACAAAGCGATTAATGTTTTGTTTGAAGTAAATAAATTTATTCAAATAAGTGCAATAAATGCCAAAAATGGTTCAGAAAACAAATTATTGGCACTATCGTCAATAGAATTTATGAGTTCTTTAGTAGACTCAATTTTGATTGTAATTCCAAAAAAATACTACGCTTTACAAAAAGAGTTAGGACAAGATTTGTTCATTAAAGAAGAATTAGATGAACTTGAAATTATAATAAGCACTATGGTTAAAGTAAATAATAAAAAAAAAGCTGAATTTTATAAAAATTTAAATGTTATTAATAAATTTATTGATACAGCAGTTATATTAGAGAAATTAGAAAATTTAGGAATAAAAAATAAATTCAATAAACCATTTACTCAAAATACAGCAGCTATACTTGCCACTAATCATATAAGGGATAATTTAGATAATGAGCTATTAAAGGAGGCAAGAAAGATAATTGAGATAATTGATAAAAATGATTTATCTGATCTTACTAAAGAAGTAACCAAAGTAGCTAATGAAATATCCTCAGATCGATCTGTAAAAACTACAATGAGAAGTTCTTATCCTGATCCTAAATTTGGTGGACAAAGTCTTAAAGCATTAATTTATATGTCTCGATAAAAATAATTTTTGTTAAAGGATTTTATAGGATAAACTAGTGTCCAGACTAGAGACTTTTGAGATGTTTCAATGATTAGTGGGTTATGAATAAAGAAAACGCAAGTAAACTCTGGAAAATTATTCAGGAAGCTGGCGATTATTTGGTAGGTCAGTTACCTGATCACCCAAATCACCCTAAAGGAAGAAACCCATATGCTCATGTTGCTATTTGTGTGAAAAGCAAATTCAATGCTAGCTACAAAGATATTCCAGATGAAAAATATGACGATGTAATTAAATACATTGAATTTTTAAAACAAAATCCAAATTAATTATTGTTTTGGAAAATAATCTTTGAGTTCACCTTCTCGGTAAACATCAGCAGTACAACAATGTAAACCTCCACCAAAAGCGTATGCATCTCTAAGTTCTACTGGTATAACTTCCATTCCTAATTTATCCAATTGTTCAGCTTGATATTTTTCACTTTTTTCTACACATACGGTCTTAGGATCTAATACTAAAACATTCATTGATAGCCAAGTTGACGAATAACATAATGGTGGTGGCTCGTTGTGCGCTGGTTGGGCACTGTCTAAAATTTCCCAACCATTATCCTCAAATAATTTTCTTTGTTCCTTAGGAAGTCTTCTTTGTGGGTTATTAATAATTAAACCCTCTTTTATTGGTGTAAAAGTTGCATCAATATGAATAGGATAAGGATCACCTGGGAAGTTAACTGCATGAACTCTGTGATTTTTATAATGTCTCTTTAGCCAATCAATTCCTTTAAGATTTGTTGTAAATCCATGTTGAACAACTAAATCTTTACCAAATCTTAATACGTCTGCTGCATCAAATAACGGTTCTTCCTCTGTAGTCACAAAATATTTTTTTTCAGTCCACTCTAATCTTTTTTGAACACCTATTTTATCTGATAAATAATCTTTTCTATAATCTGCATCAGTTAATCTTGGCTTTGGAGCAGACTCATGTCTCATTTTAGGATCTTGATTATAGTAATCTTTTAAAAGTGGTCGGTAACATAAATATTCAAACCAACGACAACGATAACTCATTGTGGCTTCTAAGATCTCATTACCCACTGTTAACAAAACATCTCTTGGCGGCATGCAGCCAAACATCGTTTCAGCTTCCCAATCAGGTGTAGATGTTTTTTGATTAAAATCTATTGGTGTTGGTCGATCAACTTTAATACCTCTTTTTTCAAGCGTGTTTGAAAAGTTATCTAAAAGTTGATTTGCTTTATCGACAGTGTCTTTGGTTCTTGGACCAAACTGACCTCGCATATCACTATCTTCTGGAACTTTTGCATCCAAAGCAGGTTCTGGCGCTGGTATACAAGTACCATCCGCTCTTCCAACAATAACATGTTTTAACGGATCCCATTCGTTCCAACTATTAACTATAGTTTTGCTATCACTCATAAAGATTAGTTTTTTATAATATTATGCTCTGGGCCGAAAGGAAATTTTGTAATATTTTCTGCTCCATCTTTGCCAATAACTAAAATATCATGTTCTCTATATCCTCCAGCACCAGAATTACCTTCTGGTATCATTATCATTGGCTCCATTGAAACAACCATGTTTTCCTGTAATACCGTATCAATATCTTCTCTTAATTCTAATCCGGCCTCTCTTCCATAAAAATGTGAAAGC
Source organism: uncultured Pelagibacteraceae bacterium (assembly GCA_902586485.1). Classification (GTDB taxonomy): domain Bacteria; phylum Pseudomonadota; class Alphaproteobacteria; order Pelagibacterales; family Pelagibacteraceae; genus Pelagibacter. The sequence continues at coordinate 79,552 of CACIHO010000003.1, forward strand.
ATACCAAATGAATGCCCATAACCAAAAGTTCGATATTGAAGATAACCAAGCTCAGCAAAAAGTTCGTTAAGCTCATGGCAAATATCAGAACACTTAACGCCTGGTTTAATTAATTCTAACCCTCTTTTATGAACTTTTACATTTGCCTCCCAAGCTTTAAGAGAAGCATCATCAGCATGATCTAAAAATAAAGTTCGCTCAAGTGCAGTGTAATATCCAGAGATCATTGGAAAAGTATTTAAAGATAAAATATCTCCTTTAACTAGTTTTCTATTAGTCTTTGGATTGTGAGCACCATCAGTATTGATACCTGATTGAAACCACACCCAGGTATCCATGTACTCTGCATCTGGATAATTTTTAGAAATTTCTCTCTCCATTTTATCTCTTCCAGCAATTGCTACTTCAATCTCCGTATTACCTTCTCTAATATTATTTACTATTTCCTCTCCTCCAATATCCGCAATCCTTGCTCCATTTTTAATAATTTCTATTTCTTCATTTGATTTAATCATTCTTAGTTTCATTAAATCTTTTGAAATATCGCTGAAAACAGATAAAGTAAAAAGTGACCCTATTTTCTCTCTCATTTCTAAGGTTACATGATCGTTTTCAATACCAATAGTTTTTGGAGGTTCTTCTCTTCCAATAATTGACACAATAGCTCTTAAAAAGTTATCTCTTTTCCAATCAGTATAAATAACGTTATCACAATGGGATCTACGCCATGGTTGACCTGCATCAATATTGGCCGAAATTGTTGAAATTTTATTTTGAGTCATGACGCATCCGTATGGTCTACCAAAAGAGCAATAAATAAAACCAGTGTAATATGCAACGTTATGCATAGATGTTAAAATAACCATATCAAGATTATTTTTATTCATTACTGATCTAAGTTTGCTTACTCGATTGTTATATTCTTTATCTGTAAATGGTAATTTTACTTTTTCACCATTTTTAAGCTCAAAGAAATCTGGTCGTTCCATATTAATTTAATGCTATATATCTTTTGTTCCATCTCATTATTAAACTGTAATAAAATAAAGATACAAAAAGAAAAAAACCACCGATTATGGTATTTGTGGATGGTACTTCATTAATGCCAAATAATGGCAACCAAACCCAAAAAATTCCACCTACAACTTCAGTTAAAGATAATAAAGTCAATTCTGCTGCTGGTATGGCTTTAGATCCTATTGAATATAAAATTAAACCAAAACAAACTAGTGTCCCGTGCAAAGAAAATAAAGCTCCGTTATAACTAGATGAAAAGAAAACCAAGTTTTTTGATAAAATCATAATTGCTGCAAAAACAAAACAAAAGAAGCCTGCAAAAGCCACAGTTGTGAATTTTGGTGTTTCTTTTCTCCATCTTAGAGTTACGGAAAAAACAGAGAAACCAATTGAAGAGGTTAGACCAAATACAAAACCAATTAATGATTTTTCACCAGTGTTTCCAAGTGCCATAATAATGATACCAACTGTTGCAATTATTATTGATATCCACACATTGAGAGAAATTTTTTCTCTCAAAAATAAAAATGCCAATAATGCTGTAAAAAAAGGCATTGCTGCTAAACAAAGTAAAGTAACTGCAGCACTAGTATTTGTAATTGAATAAATAAATGTAATCATAGCGATCCCCAACCCAGATCCGCCAATTACTCCAGATAAACCTATTTTATAATAGTTTTTGTAAAAATTTTTTCCTTCCTCAAAAAATAAATAAAGATTTAATAAGATGAAAATTGTTAAACCTCTGCCAAAAATGTACTGCCAAGGTACCGAATGAGGGTTATCCATGTATCGAACTACTAATGGGCCAAACGACCACAAAAGACCTGCAAAAAGTACAACCGGAATGGCTATCCTTGGATTTCTCAACTCTAACATATTCAGAAATCTAATTCTAAATAGAATTTTGTACAACAAAAATACGTTTCTAAACTAAATTTTGATTTGAAAGGTTAGGGAAAAAACAATCAACGATGTCTCCTTTTTCAAATTTTGATTTACCAGCTGGTAACAAAACCCAAATATTTGATTTTACAAATGATTTAATTCTAAAAGACTCTTGACCTTTTAAAATTTCAACATTTATTTTTCCATTCTTAGTTGTGCTTAATTGGCTCTTTACAAATCTTGTGAAATTCTTTTTTTTATCAAATCCATTTGTCAAAATAGCTTTAATTGATTTTTCTTCTGATAATCCTAAAGCATTTAAAATATAGGGAATTACAAAAAATCTAAAACATGCAGCTGAGGAGATTGGATTTCCAGGGAGTCCAAATATTGCCTTTTCTTTTCCTTTTATTTTTGCAAAGATTATTGGTTTTCCAGGCCTTATTGCTGCACCTTTAAAGTAGCTTGATAACTTAAATTTTTTAACAACATCAGGTATAAAATCAAACTTACCTGCAGAAACTGCGCCTGACGTAATAATAATATCATCTTTAGATTTAATTAATTTATTTATTTTTTGTTTAAAAATATTTTGGTGATTATCTCTTAAAATACTTCCACTTTTAAAATTAAATAAAAAATTATGATTTAAGTTTTTAATATAGTGTGAATTAGAATTTCTTACCATCCAAATTGGGATATTGTCTTTATTTGATATTTCGTTTCCAGTTGAAAAAAATAATATGTTAATCCTTTTTTTTACTTTAATTTGTTTAATACCTAAACTTTTAAAGGCTAAAATATGGTTTGGTTGAACAATTGTATTTTTTTTTATTACAATCTCACCTTTTTTAAAGTCTGAACCAGCAAATCTTACATGGTTATATTTATTAATTTTTTGGTCAATTAGAATATATTTTTTATTTTTTTTATTTGGGTAAAAATTAATTTGCTCAATTGGAATAATCGTATCAAACCCTTTTGGAATTATCCCTCCTGTCATTATCTCTATTGCATCAAATTTTTTAATTTTTTTCTTTAATGGTTTAGAACCAGCGACAATTGATCCAATTATCTTGAATTTTTTTTGGGAATTTTTTTTAATCTGATTTGTATCTTTTGAATTAATCGCATATCCATCAAAAGCAGCATTATCTCCTGTTGGATAATTTATATTGGAATAAACATTGTTAGAAACAACTCGATTTAAGGAATTAATACTATTAATTATCTCATCTTTAATTTTAATTTTTGCTTTTTTTAATATTTTCTTGGATTGATCGTAACTAATCATTTCAATATTTCTTTAGCTTTTTCTAAATCCTCTTTTGTATTTATATTAAAGAAAGGATCATTATTTGGAAACTCCATATTAATTATTTTAACTCCAACATTATTTGCCCATAACTCTACTTTTCTTTCTCCATCATTTAAGTCTTTTTCTAACTTGTCTAGCAATTTTACTGACCATAAGCCAAAAATATTGTGTCTAGTATTATTTGATTTAATAAAAAATAAATCACTTTCATTGAAATTAATATTTTTAATAAAGTCTTTAAGTATTTGTCTCTTAAAAAAAGGAGTATCTACAGGGAAGGTTGCTATCCACTGGTAATCTCTTTTATTTGCTTTGATCCATTTCATAGCAGATAAAACTCCACCTAAAGGACCAAGTCTTTTTTTATAGTCTTCAATTTTAGTTATTTTTTCTGAACTTTGAAAATTTATCGAATTATTTGAGACAATTAAAATCTCTTTAAATTGATCAATTATTTCTGACAATACGTAATCTATTAATAGCTTGTTTGCTAAGGTCACTTGTGATTTATCTTCACCAAATCTTTGTGACTTTCCGCCTGCTAGCACTGTGCCTAAAATATTGTTATGATCCATTAATCAAAATATAAAACATTCAAACTTGAATTAAAGAAATTAAATGGACTTAAGAATTTTAGAAATTGCCTCACATACAGAAAACAACAAAGTCCTTGAAAATTACACTCATAAATCTAAACACAAAAATCCTTTATGTGGAGATGAAATGGAAATAAGCTTAATTGTTAAAGATGAAGTTGTAAAAGACATGGCTTATCAGTGCAAATCATGTGTTTATTGTCAGGCTTCAGTTAGTTTACTATCAAGAAAGATAAAAGAAAAAAAGATAGAAGAAATTAAAGGATTTATTGTAATTGGAGAGCAATTATTTGATGATGTTAAAATAACTTTAGAGAAACATTGGAAGGATTTTATGGAAATTTTTGATAAAAAAAATCTCTCTAGAAAAGAATGTTTATTATTACCTTTAAGAACAATTGCAAAAGCTTTAAAAATTTAAATGATTAACATTTCAAAACCTATTTTGCAGAAAGCATTAATTGCTGGATTTTTTTCAGCGTTCACAATTGGTGTGCTAACAGTACTTACTTACAAAAGTACTCTTGGCTATTTTATAGCAGGGTCTTTTGGATCTTCCATGGTATTGTTATTTGGTTTTCCTGAAAGCCCATTTGCTCAACCAAAAAATGTTTTTTTTGGACATCTGATAACAGCTTTAGTTGGTGTGATTTTTGTTCATTTTATTCCACTACCTATTTACATCAATATTGCAGCTGCAGTTGGTATTGGAGTATTTTTAATGATATTATTGAATGTTGTCCATCCACCAGCTGGTGGAAATCCTATAATGGTAATTATAGGTAGTGCCTCTTATGATTATCTTATTAATCCAATAATTTTTGGATGCATTATTATTCTATTATTGGCAATTATTGTTAACAAATATCTTTTGAAAAAAAATTATCCTTTAAAATAATTTAATGAATTCAAAATATAAAGTTACAAAATTTTCTTCAAAAAATTTTAATGATACAGAAGATTTGATATCTATTGAAGAACCTCTTGAAATTTCTTTGAAATATAAATCAGAAGATAAATGGATTAATCAAAATTTATCTATCACCATGAGAACACCGGGTCATGATGAGGACTTGGTAACAGGTTTTTTATTTAATGAACAAATTATTACATCTTTAAAAGATATTGCTTCTGTTGAAAGTTTTGGTGAAAAAGTTGGCCAATATAACATTCAAAATAAAATCTTAGCAACTTTAACAAATTCAGAAAATGTTAATATAGCGAAAATTAAAAGAGATTTTTTAACCAATTCTTCCTGTGGTGTATGTGGAAAATCTTCATTAGATGCACTTGAGATTGTAAAAAAAAATAAAACTCACGCTTCTGAACCAAAAATTTCAAAAGATATTATAATTCAATCTCCCAACACTTTAAGAGAAGCTCAATCAGAGTTCAGCAAAACAGGTGGTATCCATGCAAGTGGTCTCTTTAACACTAATGGAGAATTGATAGATCTAAGAGAAGATGTCGGAAGACACAATGCTTTAGACAAACTTATTGGTTGCACTCTAAAAAATGGTAAGCTAGATCCACAAACTCAATTTATTACATGCTCTGGAAGACTTAATTTTGAGTTAGTTCAAAAGGTTTTAATGACGGATATTGGTATAATGATTGGTGTTGGTGCGCCAACAAGTCTTGCCATAGATTTAGCGAATAAATTTGACATAACCCTTATAGGTTTCGTAAAGAAGGATAGTTTTAATATTTACACAAATAACAAAAAAGTTATTGTGGATTAAATAATATAGAGAAAAGGGTATTTGTGTCAAAAAACATAAGTAATTTATCTGGAAGAATTGGCTTAAAAGACAATTTATTTAAGCAAATTTCAGAAAATACACTAAGCGAAAAACCACAGGATATCAAAGAAATTGCTAGAAAACATAACCTTGGAGTTTCAACACTTCATGGAGCAGAGTCTTTTTATGAATTTTTAAGACCATCTCATAGAGAAAAGAAAGCTTTTGTTTGTAACGGGAGTGCATGCATGTGTGCTGGAACACAAGAAAAATTAAAAAATACTTTAAAAGAAAAACTTGGCGAAGATAAAGTTGGAGAAATGTTTTGCTTAGGACATTGTTACGAAAACCATGCATTCCATTATGATGGAGAGAATTATGCTGGTAAGGATATAGAAAAAATTGATCAAATAATTAAAGGTGAGGAAATTAAGCAAGAAAAATTTTTCTCAAAAAGTTTTGCTACAACAAGTTTCTTAATGGATGATAAACTCTCATCAACTGACCAGTTTAAAGATCAATTAAATAAATTTTTAAAAACTGATAAAAAAGAAATTGTTAAATCACTTTTAGATTCTAATTTAACTGGTAGGGGTGGTGCAGGATTTCCAACAGGAATGAAATGGGATTTTTGTAGTAAAGCTAAAGGAGAAAAAAAGTATGTTATCTGTAATGCAGACGAAGGTGACTCTGGTGCTTTTTCAGATAGATATTTATTGGAAGATCAGCCTCTAAAAGTTATTTTTGGGATGGTAATGTGCGGATTTGTAATTGGAAGCGATGAGGGAGTTTTATATATTCGTGGAGAATATCCAAAATCTATTGAAGCTATCAATGGAAGTATCAATGAACTTAAAAAGTTAGGTCTTCTAGGTGAAAATATTTTGGGAACTGATTTTTCGTTCGATCTTGGAATTTGTATCGGACAAGGTGCATACATTTGTGGAGAGGAAACAGCTTTGATTGCATCTATTGAAGGAAGAAGAGCAGAAGTTGATGTTAGGCCTCCTTTTCCTGTTACAGAAGGATTGTATAAAAAACCAACTGTTGTTAACAATGTTGAAACTTTAGCAGCTGCTACTGGAATTTTAATAAATGGTTCTGAAAAATTTTCATCTATAGGTAATAAAAAATCTGCAGGCACTAAATTGGTTTGTTTGGATAGTTTCTTTAACAACCCAGGTGTTTATGAAATTGATATGGGAACGCCGATGAAAAAAATATTTAATGAAATTGGTGGAGGATACAAAGAACCATTAAAAGCTTTTCAAATTGGTGGGCCACTTGGTGGTGTGGTTCCATTAAGTGAAATAGAAAATCTGAATTTAGATTTTCAGGAATTTACCGCAAAAGGTTTCATGTTGGGTCATGCTAGTGTGGTGAGTATTCCTAAAGATTTTTCTATGGCAGAATACATTCATCATCTATTTGAATTTTCTGCTGAAGAATCATGTGGAAAGTGTTTCCCTGGAAGACTTGGATCTTACAGAGGTAAAGAAATGTTTGACCAAGCTAAAAAGAAAACTGCCAAAATACCTTTGAAATTGCTTGAAGAATTGCTTGTTACAATGAAAAAAGGTTGTTTATGCGCTTTATGCGGAGCTATTCCCACTCCTATTCAAAACATCCTAAAATACTTTGGGGATGAAATGAAAAATGATATGGTCAAAGATAATTAATGAGTTCAGAGAAAAGAAAAATTGCTTATATTGACGGAAAACCGTATGAAATCGGTCCAAATCACTCATCTATTTTAAAATTTGTAAAAAGTTATGTAGGTGAAAAAAAAGTTCCTACCTTATGTGATGATCCAAATTTAGCACCTTATGGAGCTTGTAGGGTGTGTTCGGTCGAAGTTGCTTTAGAAAAAGACGGTCCAACTAGAGTAGTTGCTTCTTGCCATACTCCAGTTGCTGAAAATCAACACATATTTACATCAAATGAATCTTTAAAAGATCTTAGAAAAAATATTGTTGAATTAGTTTTAACAGATCATCCAATGGAATGTGATACTTGTGAGGTAAATAACAATTGTGAATTACAAACAGTAGCAAACGATTTAGGGGTATCTGATCACAGATATAACAGTCCAAAACAACATAAAGGAATTCCAAGAGATACATCTCATGATTACATGAGAATGAATTTAGACAATTGTATCAATTGTGGAAGATGTGTCAGAGCTTGTGATGAAATTCAAGGTTCATTCGTTTTAACAATGAGTGGAAGAGGATTTGAGTCAAGAATAACAACTGATAACGATATGATGTTTGGAGATAGTTCATGTGTTTCTTGTGGTGCTTGCGCTCACACTTGTCCAACAGATGCTATCTCAGATGTTTTTCAATCAAAGTCCGCTGCAGTAGATAAAAAAGTTAGAACAACTTGTTCATACTGCGGTGTTGGTTGTAATTTAGAGGCTTCAATTAAAGATGATAAAGTTGTAGCTATTGATACGCCTAAACAAACAGAAGTTAACGCTGGACATACGTGTATTAAAGGAAGATATGCGTTTAGTTTTTATGATCATCCAGACAGATTAAAAACACCTTTAATTAAAAAAAATGGAAAATTTGAAGAAGCTTCTTGGGATGAAGCTTATGATTTTATCAAAAAGGAAATGAATAGAATTACAAAAGAAAATGGTCCAGATGCCTTTGCTGGAATTTCTTCTGCAAGATGTACAAATGAAGAAAATTATGTTTTTCAAAAAATGATTAGAGCTGCTGTGGGAACTAACAGTGTAGACTGTTGTGCAAGAATTTGTCATTCACCAACAGCTTGGGGAATGCAACAAACTTTTGGAACAGGAGCAGCGACTAATTCTACAGAAGATATTTATCATGCAGATTTATTTTTAGTCATTGGAGCTAATCCAACTAATGCTCATCCTGTAACAGGTGCTAAAATAAAACAGCAAGTTATGAAAGGTAAAAAACTAATTGTTCTTGATCCAGTAACAACTGAAATTGCGAAACTTGCAGATTATCACATTAAATTAAGACCTGGAACTAACGTTGCAGTTCTAAATATGATGTTACATTTTATTATAAAATCAAAACTTTATAATGCAGATTTTGTTAGGGATAGAACTGAAGGCTTTGATAATTTCTTAAAAGAGATTGAAAGACAGGATGTAGATCTACTAGCAAAAGTGGCTGGAGTAGATAAACAATTAGTTAAAGAAGCTGCAATTGCATATGCTACTGCAAGAAATTCAATGGAGTTCCATGGTTTAGGAGTTACTGAACACGAGCAAGGATCTAAAACTGTAATGTTAATAGCAGATCTAGCAATGATTACAGGAAACATTGGAAGAAAAGGTGTTGGGGTTAACCCTTTAAGAGGTCAAAACAATGTTCAAGGTGCAGCAGATATGGGATGTCAACCACACCAGGGTGCTGGATATTTTCCTGTGGCTGATGAAAAACATCAAAAATTCTATACAGAAAAATATGGAGTAACACACCCAACTAAGCCAGGATTAAAAATTCCTCAAATGTTTGAAGCTGCAATCGATAAAGAGCTTAAAGGTTTATGGATTATTGGTGAAGATATAGTTCAAACTGACCCTAATAGCGCTCATGTGATAGAGGCTATGAACTCATTAGAGCTTCTAGTTGTTCAAGAAATATTTATGAGTGAAACGGCAAAATTAGCAACTGTTGTTCTACCAGGTACAACTTTCTTAGAAAAAGATGGAACTTTTACAAATACTGAGAGAAGAATTCAAAGAGTGAATAGAGCTGTGCCTCCTCTACCAGGTACTAAACCTGATGGATTAATTGTAACTGAAATGATGCAAAAATTGGGTTTTGAACAACCAACTTATGACGCTGATCAAGTTCTAGACGAGATTGCTGATATAGTTCCTTTCTTTAAGGGAGTTACTAGAGAGAGACTTGGAAAATTTGGATTACAATGGCCAGTTCAAGAAGATGGAACTGATACTAAAATTTTACATACTGAAACTTTTAAATTAGGTAAAGGTAGACTTAAAAACTTTGATTGGAAAGAGTCATCAGAAATTGAAGCTAATAAAAAAGATTATCCTTTAATTTTAACAACAAGTAGAGTTTTACAACATTACAACGCCGCAACAATGACTAGAAGAACAAAAAATATAAATATTGTTGATGAAGATGTTTTATTAATTCATCCTAAAGATGCTGAGTACAGAGATCTAAATACTGGTGATATTGGGAGACTTTATTCAGGTAGGGGTGAGGTTGCCCTTAAAGTTGAGGTTACAGATAAAGTTAAAGAAGGAATTGTGTTTACTACGTTCCATTTCCCAGAGCATATGGTAAATATGGTTACAGGTCATGGTAAAGATGAAGAAACAATGTGTGCTGAATACAAAGTATCTTCTGTTGAAGTACAAAAAATCTCTAATCAATTTAAAACAGAAGTTAAACCAAAAGAAAATCAAGCTGAAGTTAGTTAATTAAAATGACCATTGGTTGGCATTTTGATAATACTTATTCAAAGTTATCAAATACTTTTAAAGAAAATATTAAACCAACTCCTGTTCATGATCCTGAATTAGTAATTTTAAATAAGGAACTAGCATCTACTTTAAATTTAGATTTTTCAAAAACAGACAAAAAAAAATTAGCAGAAATATTTTCTGGAAACTCCATACCAGAAGAAACAAATACCATTGCACAAGCATATGCAGGTCATCAATTCGGACACTTTACTATGCTGGGAGATGGTAGGGCAGTTTTATTGGGTGAGCATTTAGTAAATAATGACAATCGTTTTGACATTCAGTTTAAAGGTTCAGGAAGAACTTCTTTTTCTAGAGGTGGTGATGGAAGAGCAGCTTTAGGACCTATGCTTAGAGAATATATTATCAGTGAAGCGATACATTCATTAAATATTCCAACCACTAGAAGTCTTGCTGTTGTTAAAACTGGAGAAAAAGTTGTAAGAGACAATCTTTTACAGGGCGCTATATTAACAAGAGTTGCATCAAGCCATCTTCGGGTTGGAACATTTCAATATATTGCTGCAACTCAAAACATTGAAAATTTAAATATTTTAGTCGACTACACAATAAACAGACATTATCCAGAAATTAAAACATCAAATTCAAAAGCAATAGACTTGTTAAATCTTGTTATGGAAAAGCAATGCCAGCTAGTAATCAATTGGATGCGGGTTGGATTTATTCATGGGGTTATGAATACTGATAATATGGCAATTTCAGGTGAAACCATTGATTACGGTCCTTGTGCATTTATGGACCATTATGATCCAAAAACTGTATTTAGCTCAATAGATAAATTTGGAAGATATGCCTTTTCTAATCAACCGCCAATTACAAAATGGAATTTAGCAAGATTTGCCGAATGTTTAATCCCTCTAATTGATAATGATGAAGATACAGCAATTAAATTAGCCACAGATTTAATAGATAATTTCCAAAATATTTATGAAAATAAATGGTTAAATATGATGAGAGATAAACTTGGTCTATTTGGTGAGGATAAAAATGATAAAAAATTAATTAATGATTTGTTTAATTGGATGGAAAAAAATAAAGCTGATTACACAAATACTTTTTGTAATCTAATGGATATCAATTCTGATGAAATTTATAAAAATAATGATTTTATCGATTGGAAAAATAAATGGAAAAAAAGATCTGAGTTAAATAATTCAACTAAGGAAAAACAAAGTAAACTTATGAAATCAAATAATCCAATTGTAATTCCTAGAAATCATAAAGTAGAGGAAGCTTTAGCTGAAGCTGATAAAGGAAGTTTAGATAAAATGAAAAAGTTATTAGCTATTTTAAAAAATCCTTACGACAATCAGAACAATATAGATGAATATACATTGCCTGCTCCCTTAAGCAGTAATAAATATCAAACTTTTTGTGGAACTTAATTTTAAGTTAATGGGAAACACATCCAGCCAGTAACGATATACTTGGTTTGAGTTTTTAATATTTCGCCTGCATGAGCATGAGTCCATTCTGCTGGCCAGATCAAAGTTTTACCTTGCTCTGGCTTTATTTTAATATCATGATGAGAAAAGTATGTTGACCCCTCACTAGACTCAATATTATTTAAATATGTCATCCATGCAAAAATTCTATGCATTTGTCTTGAATTTCTCTCACAATGTATATGTGAGAAATGATCTCCAGGATTATATTTTTGAACATTAAAACTTGGAATATCCACAGATTTTATAGTTTCCTCTAAAAAAGGCCATTGTAATTTATAATCTAAAAAACACTGATGAAGCTCATTTAAGTATTTATTAAAAATAAAATATTTTTCATTTTTTAAATTTTTTGGCTCAATTAATATATCAACAGTTTTTCTTTTTACTCCAGATTCTATAGAAACACTATTTTGTAAATTTCTATTTTTTTCAAAAAAATCAATCATATCTTCAAATAAATTTTCATTTTCAATTTTCCAACAACCAATAAAATTTACATTCTTAGTTTCAATAATTTCTCTTTTCATTGAATTACCTCAATTCCGTTGTTGGTAAACCTAATTAATCCTGTTGCTTTTTGAATATATTTCAAACCTGTTTTGTGTTCATTTTTCTGAAAGTACATGTTACCGACTCTTAGATTTGTTTTCTTATGATTTGGATCTTTAATTAAAACTTTTTTAAAGTATTTTAGTGCTTCATCAAAGTTATTCTCGTTTGAATAAATTCTTCCAAGCTCGCTTAAAGAGTCAATATTTTCATTTATTTCTATTGCTTTTAAAAAATAAATTTTTGCTGATTCAAAGTTTTTTTTAATTCCCGCAATTATACCAAGATTATGGAAAACTGAGAAGTTTCGATTATTTAATTTTTCAGATTCTTTTAAATTTTCTTCAGCTAAGTCTAATTTTCCAATAGATATATAAATTGACCCAATCAAAAAATGAATATTCGCATCTTTCTCTGAGACATCTTGCAAGTTTTGTAAAGCCTCTGAAAATTTTTTTTCATTAATTAACTTTAAAGAATTTCTTATTAAATTTTCTTTTGACATATTAAAATAAAAATTTTAATTTATAAAACATATGGTTCTGGCCTAGCATTACTGCCCAGAACTCTCTCCACTGCAAAATCACTAATATCAATAGTTTGATATGACCCTGTAGTTATTAACTCTGTTAGAGCTCTTCCTATTCCTGGTGCTTGCATTAAACCTCTACCTGTAAAGCCTGAAGCCATATATACATTTTCAAATTTTGGATGTTTGCCTACCACAGCATTGTTATCAAGTCTGTTGCAATCGTAATAACCAGCCCAACCTCCTGTTAACTTTAATTCTTCAAAGGCTGGTATTCTTTTGGCAAGAGCTGGCCACACTAATTCTTCAAAATCATTCCAAGCAGGCTCTAAATCTTCTGCATCAAATACAGAAATAGGTGATCCTGCTAAATATTCTTCTCCTTCTGGTCTCCAATAAACACCCGTTGTTAAATCTCCACTTAGTGGCATCTCTTTTATATATGTTGGGCATTTTACTCTAAACACGGTATGCTTTTGAGGAACAACAGGAATATCTTCTAGCAATTCTTTTGTCCAACAACCAGCTGCGGAAACAATCGTTTTAGCATTTATCTCAGAAATACTTTTTACTTCACCTTTAATAAATTCAGCTCCAAGCTCTATTGCTTTACTTTTAAGAGCGCTATGAAACATAAATGGATCAATCCATCCCTCACTTTGATTATCTGTGTAAGTTGCTGTCTCAATTCCCTCACTATTAACATAAGGGAAAACTTTTGATAATTCTGATCCTTTAATATTTTTTGTTCCTGCATCACATTCTTTATGATTTTCTAATGCCCTATATTGTTCTTCAGCATGTTCAGGACCAAACATTAAAAGATATCCATTGGTTACCATACTAGCTGTAGGATTAGGATTTTTTTCGGTTTTAAGTAATTCTGGTATTTGAAAAATAAATTCTCTTGCAAACTTTCCTAATAAAATATTTTCTTTTTGGAAAAATTGTCTTCTAAAACCACCTAAAGATAATGGGAATGAGGCTGTTTTATAAGTAGGATCCCTTTCAATAACTTTTACTTTTCTACCCTCTTTGGATAAAAAATAAGCTGTTGCTGTTCCAATTATTCCACCACCAATAACTACAACATCATCCATATCTAATTTAATATAATTAAGCTTGTATTTAGGATTAGTGCAAAGCTACACCAAAGTAAATATGGAATCATTAAGTAGGCACTCAACATCTTGACGCGTTTAAACCTTAAAATAAGATTAATTATCAATGCTATAAGTACAATTAATACCAAAAGTGCTAAAAACATATTATGTAAAACAAAGAATACTACACTCCAAGTTGTATTAAATACTAAGTGAATAAAATAAATGTAAACAGTATTCATATCCCTATTTTTCGTATGCCAGTAAAGCCATATAGCAACTGTCATCAATGTATACAAAGTAGTCCAAACAGGTCCGAATATCCAATCTGGCGGATTAAATATTGGTTTATTTAATAACGAGTACCATGGCTCTTTAAATGTAATAGTAGCTAAACCTCCAATTAATGAAGCAGAAAATGTAATGGCAAGAAATAATATAAATGTTAAAAATTTATTTTTAAACATGTTAAATATATACATAACAAAAAATGATTAAAAAAACTATTTGGATTACTGGAGCTAGTAGTGGCATTGGAAAAGCAACTGCAATTAAATTTGCTGATAAAGGATGGAAAGTTCTTATTTCGGCTAGAAGAGCTGAATTATTAAATGAACTTTCAAAAAATGAAAATATTTTTTCATATCCTTTAGATGTTACAGATATGGCTCAAACTAAAGAAGTATTTAGTAAAATAATCAATGATCATGAGAATATTGACTTATGTTTGTTTAGCTCAGGAACTTATGAAAGAAAATCTGAGAAAGAATTAATAGTAGAAAATATCAGACATGTTATGGAGGTAAACTTTATTGGAGTAATTAATTGTGTAAGTGCGGTTGAAAAATATTATAAAACCAAACAAAACGGTCATGTTGCAATTGTTTCATCGCCAGTTGGTTATAGAGGTCTTCCAAAATCATCAGGATATACCCCCTCTAAGGCTGCACTTAATAATTTCACTCAAGGAATTTATTTTGATTTCAAAAAATTTAATATCAAAGTTACACTAATAACTCCTGGATTTATTAAAACTGCTCTGACAGATAAAAATGAGTTTAAAATGCCTTTTTTAAAGTCTACAAAATATGCGGCAGATGAAATTTATAATGGATTAACTAAGAAAAATAATTTTGAAATAATTTTTCCTAATCAAATAAAATTTATCTATAAAATAATTCAAATATTGCCAAACAAAATCTATAATTACTTAATTTCTAAGTACGTAAATCGTTAATCCTTTACAAACACAACTGTAAGCTCAGCTACTTTAAAACCAAACTTTGTCATGGTTGCTCTATTTATTGCAACCCTATCATCTTGTTTGAAAATCCAATCGTCAAAAGTTATTTTTATCTCTTTACCTTTGACTGGAACTAATAAAACATATTCGAATTTAAAAGCCGGACCATAAGAAAAACCTTTTGCTTTACCTACAACATCACCTGCTGTTCCCTCATAATTGTGCTCATCAATTTTGTTTATTGTCCATTCTCGATCTTGAACCTCACCATCATCCCAATTAAATTTTTCTTTAAGAATTAGCTGCTTTCCATCCCAAGTTCCATTTAAGTCTGCAGAAAATTGTCTTGTAACTTTTCCTGATCTATTTTGTAAAACACCCCAAGCCTTAACATTTCCAGATAAATATTCTTCAATAATTAATCTCGGTTCTTTATTTTTAAAATCTTCTGGTTTCATAGCGCTATTATTCGAGCAACTTGTAATTAAGAATAATAAAATTATCAACGAAATTGGCTTAATAATTTTTATATGTCGCATAAATATCTCCATTATTTTATTTATTTTGCATTGAAAACTGAATTAGATCTATATTTTTTGACTTAAATCCTGCTTCACAATAAGAAAGGTAAAACTCCCACATTCTTTTAAATGTTGAGTCAAAACCTTGATTTTTTATTAAATCCCATTTTTTTAAAAACTCATTTCTCCATATAGCCAATGTATTTGCATAATGATCAGCGTAAGAAATATATGAATTAACAGTTAAACCGTTGTCAGAAACGTATCGATTAATGCTGTTTTTATTTGGCAAAAAACCACCTGGAAAAATATATTTTTGAATAAAATCTTGTTTGTTTTTATATCTATCAAACAACCTATCATCGATAGTAATTGCTTGAATAGCTGCTTTGCCACCATCAGATAAGTTATTTTTAATAGTTTTAAAATAACCCTCTAAATAATTTTGACCAACTGCCTCAATCATCTCTATAGAAGCAATTGAATTGTATTTGCCTTTAAGATCTCTGTAATCTTTTATTTCAATATTTACTTTTTCGTTTAAACCACAATTAAAAATTCTTTCTTTTGCGTATTCAAATTGTTTTTTTGATATTGTAATACAGTCTAGTTTAACATCGTATTTTTTACCTAGATACTCGGCAAAACCTCCCCAACCACATCCTATTTCTAAAATTTTGTCACCAATATTTGGTTTAATTAGATCAATTAATTTTTGATATTTGTTATTTTGAGCATCAGATAGATTTTTTGATTTATCATCAAAAATAGCGCTAGAGTATGTAAGTGTGTCGTCTAACCAAAGAGAAAAAAAATCATTACCTAGATCATAATGTCTAGCAATATTTTCTTTGCTTCTACTTTTTGTATTTTTAATAATTTTATTTTTTACAAAATTAATTATTGGAAAATCAAGAAGGCCTGAGAATTTATGTATTACTTCTATATTTCTTGCAGTTAATTCGATTAAATTTGATAAGTTATTAGTTTCAAATTCACCTCTCATGTAGCTCTCAGCAAATCCAATACTACCACCTCTAATTAAATTATAATTAAAATCTGGTTTTTTGATTGAAATATTTGCATGCAATTTTTCATTTGGATTTCCAAACTTTAAAACTTTTCCGTCATGTGTAGTAAGCTCTAGATAACCATAATTTATTTTATTAAGAAATTTAAAAACTAATTTATCTGCAGTGTTATTTAAAAACATTAATTTTCTACTGTTATATTATTTTTAATTTTAAATTTTTTCTTAATTAATTTAATTCCTTTAAACCACAATTTAAACGCTTCAAAATGTATCGCAGAGATAATTTTTAATGTCATTAAAGGGTGTTGAAGATAAGAATTCATTAAGTTTTTACTTGTCAAAGCAGATCTTTCACCATCTTGAGATGCAAAAAGAATTTTTCCTTCTTGATCATATTGATTAATTACAACTGACAACTTCTGGTCTGGATTTAATATTCTAAAAAAATAATTACAATCCATTTCAATGAATGGTGAAACATGAAATTTTTTTGAGCAATTATTTTGAATTAATTTATTTTGTCCCTCAACTTTAAAAACATATGTGTGTTGCTCACCAAATGTATTTTTAACCTCATATAATATAGAAATTAAATTATCATTATTATCGTATACAAAAAAAATACTTAGTGGATTAAAAACATAACCAAATATTCTTGGATAGCATAAAAGTTTAACTTTTATGTTGTCTGTACTGATTTCGTTATTAATTAGATTTTTTTTTACCCACTCAAAAAGAGATGACCCATCACGGTCACCATGATCTTTTTCGTAAAAACTAATAAGATTAAATTTATTTAATGAAAAAAATTTTAATTTATTATTAAGCTCATTTAACTCTGATAGATCAATGAAAAGTGAAAATACTTTATATTTAAAAAAATGTTCTTTTGGTTTAAATCTCTTATGGATTACGTTTCCATTATATATACAAGAACTAATCATTAAGGTTTTTCAGCATTTCAATAGATGATTTTATTCCATCTTCATGAAATCCGTAACCAAAATAACTGCCACAAAAAAGTATATCTTTTTGATTTTGTATTTTAATAAGCTCTGATTGAGCATCTAATGCTTTTTGATCGTAATATGGGTGTGTAAATTTTACTTTTCTCAATATTTTTTTCTCATCAATAGTGAAGTAAGGATTTAGTGTTAAGAAAATATTTTCATCACACTTTAAATTTTGCAATAAATTTAACCAGTAGGTTATTGAATTTTTCTCTAAATTCTTGTCATCTATTGATGAATTCCAAGAAGACCAAGCTTTTTTATTTTTTGGCATGGCTCGCTGATCGGTATGTATGTAAGCTATATTTTCTTTGTAGCTAAAATTCGAAAGAATATTTCTCTCATCCTCAATTGGATTTTCAATTAACCTTAAGGCTTCATCAGCATGTGTTGCCAAAACTACTTTATCATAATCAAAAAATTCGCTTTCTCCACCATAGTATAGGTCTAATCCTGATGATTTTCTTTTTACTCTTGTAACTTTGTAATTTTTGTAGTGTTCACCACTTATTTGAGAAAGTATTTTACTAACATAAGTTCTACTTCTATTGGTTATTGTATACCATTGCGGTCTATTTTTTAATTTAAACAACCCATGATTTTGGAAAAATCTAAGAAAGAAACTAATTGGCATCTTGCTCGCTTCATAAGGAGGCATAGACCATATTGCAGATACCATTGGTATTATATGATAATCAACAAATGTTTTTGATAATTTATTAATTTTTAAATATTCACCTAAAGTAATTTTATCATTGTATATGGTTGCTTGATCATTTTTTTTATAAAATTTAATTATATCAAAAAACATTTTTAAGAACTCTATGTTAAATAAATTTGATTTATTAGAGAAAATTCCACTCAAACCTTTTCCACAATATTCAAAGTTTGTATTATCTACTGAAACTGAAAAAGACATATTGCTTTTTTCAATTTGAATATCATTTTCCTTAAAAAAATTAATTAAATTTGGATAAGTTTGAAAATTAAAAACAATGAAACCAATATCTACAGAAACTTTTTTTTCATCAAAAAAAATATCTATTGTATGTGAGTGTCCACCAAAATGATCTTCTCGCTCGAAAAGATCTACATGATGTTTTTTAGATAAATAATAAGCAGCACTTAATCCCGAAATACCTGAGCCAACAACAGCAATCTTCATTAATTTTTATGCTGCATCTTCTTTAAACTCATCCATACTTGGACAAGTACAAAAAATATTTTTATCTCCATATACGTTATCAACTCTTGCAACTGGAGGCCAAAATTTGTTTGCCTTTAAGAATTTTGCTGGATATGCTGCTTGCTCTCTTGAATACTTATGATTCCATTCATCTGAAGCTAATTCAATATCGGTGTGAGGTGCATTTTTAATAGGGTTATCTACTTTGTCAAACTTACCTGACTTAACCATATCTATTTCCTCTTTAATGCTAATCAATGTGTCACAAAATCTATCCAGTTCAGATAAACTCTCACTCTCTGTTGGTTCAATCATCATTGTTCCAGCAACTGGCCATGACATTGTTGGTGCATGAAATCCATAATCAATTAATCTTTTAGCTATATCTTCTTCTGAAATACCTGTTTCGCTTTTAATTGATCTAATATCAATAATACACTCATGAGCAACATTACCATTTGAACCTTTATAAAGAATTGGGTAATGGTCTTTTAATCTATTTGCTATGTAATTTGCATTTAGGATTGCAATTTGTGTTGCAAGTTTTACACCTTCGGATCCCATCATCTTAATGTACATCCAAGAAATTGATAAAATACTTGAGCTTCCCCAAGGAGCTGCTGAAACGGCACCTATTCCACTTGCAGGTCCACAATCTTTTACGACTGGATGATTAGGCAGATAAACTTGTAAATGTCTTTTACATGCGATAGGTCCCATTCCAGGTCCTCCTCCACCATGTGGAATACAAAATGTTTTATGCAAATTTATATGACAAACATCAGGACCAAAATTTCCTGGTTTTGCAACTCCAACAAGTGCGTTTAGGTTTGCTCCATCCATATAAACTTGACCACCATGTTCATGAATTACTTCGCATATATCTTTAATTTTTTCCTCAAATACGCCATGGGTTGATGGGTAAGTTACCATTAATGCACCAAGATTGTCTGAATGCAATTCTGCTTTTTTCTTTAAATCCTCAAAATCAACATTTCCTTCTTTGTCACAATCAACAACGACAACTTTCATTCCAACCATCTGTGCACTTGCTGGATTAGTTCCATGTGCTGAGCTTGGAATTAAACATATATTTCTACTTTCATCCCCTCTATCTAAATGATACTTTCTTATTACCATTAAGCCAGCATACTCGCCTTGGGCTCCCGCATTTGGCTGAAGTGAAACACCAGAAAAACCAGTAATAGATCTTAACCAATTTTTAAGATCTGTGAACATTTCTCTATATCCCTCCATCTGTTCGACAGGTACGAATGGGTGGGGCTCAGCCAATTCTCTCCACGAAATAGGTATCATTTCTGCAGTAGCATTTAATTTCATAGTACATGAACCTAAAGCAATCATTGTTCTATTAAGAGCTATATCCTTATCCTCTAACTTTTTAAGATATCTAAGCATTTCTGTTTCTGAATGATATGAATTAAAAACAGGGTGTTCTAAATATTTTGAAGTTCTTAATAAATTTTTTGGTAAATTTGGTAAACTAACAGTAGGATCCTCTTTTTTAATTGACTCTGCAGCATTAAATATTTTTAGTAGTTGATTTACTCTGTAAACATTCTTTCTTTCATCAAAAGAAACAGACAACATTTCTGAATTTACTTTCCTAATATTAACTTTTTGGTTTAAAGCATTTTTGAAAATCTGATCAGTCTTTTCTTTGGTAATAATAGTTACAGTATCAAAAAAATAATCCGAGTATAATTCATATCCGGATTGTTTTATTTTATCTGCAAAATTTTTTGCTAGTTGAGATACTCTTTCTGAAATACTTTTAATTCCATCGGGACCGTGATAAATGGCATATGCTGCTGAAACAATTGCTAGCAAAGCTTGAGCAGTGCAAATGTTACTTGTAGCTTTGTCTCTTCTAATATGTTGCTCTCTAGTTTGTAATGACAATCTATAGGCTTGGTTTCCATGCCTGTCCACTGAAACCCCAACAATCCTACCTGGCATAGATCGTTTGTATTCATCTTTTGTTGCAAAAAATGCTGCATGAGGTCCTCCATAACCCATTGGTATACCGAACCTTTGGGAGCTACCGACAGCAATATCAGCACCAAGCTCTCTTGGTGTTTTTAGCATAGAAAGCGCAAGGAGATCGCAAACTAAAATTGCTTTTCCATTTTTTTTATGAATTTTACTTATGGCCTCACTAGGATCTTTAATATCACCTAAAGTTCCTGGATATTGTAAAACTCCACAAACAATATCTTCTTTTAAATTCTCTAGAACTTTATCCTCGTTTCCAACAAGTACTTTAAGACCCATCGGCTCTGCTCTAGTTTGAATAACATCAATTGTTTGTGGATGGCAATCCTCTGAAACAAAAACTAAATTGCTATCACTTTTATTAAGTCTATGACTTAAACCCATAGCTTCGGCAGCTGCTGTTCCCTCGTCAAGTAAAGACGCGTTTGCTATATCCATTCCAGTAAAATCAACAATCATTTGTTGAAAGTTTAATAACATCTCTAATCTACCTTGTGCTACTTCAGGCTGATAAGGTGTGTATGATGTGTACCATCCAGGATTTTCTAATATATTTCTTAAAATTACGTATGGTGTGTAGGTCCCATAATAACCCATCCCTATAAAATTTGAGTAAATTTGATTTTTTTTTGAAATTGCTTTTAATTTTCTTAAAGCTTCATATTCTGAATTTGGTTCACCAATATTTAATTCACCTTTAAACTGAATTTTTTCTGGAATGGTGCTATTAATAAATTCATCTAATGACTTAAAGTTAAGATCTTTAAGCATTTTTTCTTGGTCCTTCTCAGATGGACCTATGTGTCTTCTAATAAAATCTTTTTGAGAATTATGTAACATTAGCTTGATGTCTCCTTTGCAAATTTATCGTATTCTTCTTTGTTCATTAAAGTATCTAGTTCAGTTGTATCTTTAATTTTCAATTTAAAAAACCATGCACCACCTTCAGGGTCCTCATTAATTTTGGCAGGATCATCTACTATAGACTGATTGGTATCTACCACTTCACCACTTACTGGAGTATAAACATCACTAGCAGCTTTCGTAGACTCTACTACTCCTGCAGTACCATCTTTTTCAACATTAGATCCTTTTTCAGGAAGTTCTGCAAAGACTATATCGCCAAGCATTTCTGTTGCATGTTTTGTAATTCCTATTGTGGCTATATCTCCCTCTAAAGTAATCCACTCATGTTCTTTAGAAAATTTTACTTCGCTCATTAATTTACTCCTTTCACATAATTTTTTTTATAAAATGGTAATCCACAAACACTTGCTGGATGTTTTTTCCCTCTTACCTCAAGCAAAATTTTAGTATCAACTTTTGAAAACTCTTTATCAACATAACCCATTGCTATAGGACCATTTACACTTGGTCCAAACGTGCCACTAGTTATCTCACCAATTTGTTTATCTGTATCATCAAATATTTTAGTTTTTTCTCTTGCAATCAGCCTACCTTCAGGCTTAATCCCTACTCTTATTTGGCTCGCTCCATCTTGCATTTGGTTCATAATTTTTTTCGATCCAATAAAACCTCCATTTGATAATCTAGATTTTGAGATTGCCCATCTAAGGTTTGCCTCAACTGGTGTTTTATTAATATCTAATTCGTGACCATATAAACATAATCCAGCTTCTAATCTCAAGGTATCTCTTGCCCCAAGTCCTATAAGTTGTGCTCCCTTTCCTATTAAATTTTCAACAAATTTTTCAGCATTATCATTAGAAATTGAAATTTCAAATCCATCTTCCCCTGTATAACCTGATCTTGTCACAAATAATCTTTGATTATCAGAATCAAACCAATTTCCTGTCATAAAATTTAATTTATCAACCCCATTTATAACCGAGTTTAAAATTTCAACAGACTTAGGTCCTTGAATTGCTATCAAAGATCTATTGTTATCTAAATTCATTTTAAATTTTGAACCTAGTAAATTCGATAAAATTTCAAAATCTTTATCTTTACATGCAGCATTTAGAATAATTAAATACCCCTCATTAATTTTGGTAATAATTAAATCATCATAAATTCCAGCATCTTCATTCATTAAAAAACTATACTTAGAGCAGTTTTGTTTTAGATTTTTTAAATCTAATGGAAAAATCTTTTCCAATTCTTCTGTTAAACTTTCATCACCATATATAAATAATTGACCCATATGAGATACATCAAATATTCCAGAATTCGATCTTGTGAATTTATGTTCTTCAATAATACCCTTGCTATACTGAATGGGCATTTCATAACCAGCGAATTCAACAAACTTAGCGTTGTTATTTTGATGAAGTTTATTTAACGATGTTTTTTTTATTTCCATATTAACTCTTCTATGCCCCCTCTGTCTTGGTGCCTGAGAGATTTGCTCCTTCGGCGAGAATAATTCTCTTTCCAGAGTTAATAAGTACGGTCCTTTTGCCTGAGAGTTTCCGGGGTGGTTGCTCCTTCGGCGCTACAAAAGTAGTCTCTCCCGTATATAAATTATAGCACATTTAAAATGTTTATGTGAAATTTATTTAGCTACCTTTTTGACAAGTAACGGAGACAAAAACTGTATAACTACCGCTGTTATAACTACCGCTCCACCAAAAAGCACTGTAAGTGGTGGGTTTTCGTTTGCAAACATCCATGCCCACATGGGTCCTAGGACAGCTTCAGTTAACATAATTATTCCAACAAATGCTGATGGAGTTGATCTTGCTCCAATAGTTATAAGTATAAAACCAAGTCCAACTTGAAAAAAACCTGCAACAAAACCTAAAAAAATATCATTTGTTGAAACCAAAATATTTGGTGACATAAACAAACCTATTAATGTTGCAAATATCCCAGCTACAAGTTGTAGAGGTATCATGTCAACTTTAGGGTATTTTCTGACAATTAAAATTAAGATTGCAAACGATATCGGCATAATGAATGCAACTAAGTTTCCAGTCATTTGACCTGGTGTTAGTGAACTTCCCAACATTAAAATGATACCTGCTACTGCTGTAATAATACAAGTTAATGTAATTTTTGAAATTTTTTCTTTTAAAAAAACATAACCAAAAATTGCTAAAAACAAAGCTTGGGTTTGTATTATAAAATTAGCATTAGCTACTGTTGTTTCATACATAGCAAATACATAGCTGGCAAATCCAATAGATAATATTATTCCACCAAATAAACCTGGAATTCCGGATTTATAAAGAGCACTAAAAACTTTTCCTTTGTAAGTAAATATTAAAAATATTGAAATTACTCCAATAAAGAAAAGTGATCTCCAAAATAATATTTGCCAAAGTGTAGATCCATCGAAAGACTTAACAATTAAACCTCCAAAACTTAATGCACAAGCTCCTAAAAAAACTAAAAAAGGACCTGGTATTTTTGATAAAAAATTCATTAAATTTGTGATAGTAAATTTTGAGTTTCCATTTCATATAACTTAAATAAAGTCTCTGCATCAGATAAATTAATCTCTTTAAATTTTATTTTTGAACCAGGAGACATCTGTACTAATCGGTCATAATCGACACTAGCCACAACTCCAATTTTTGGATAACCACCAATAGTACCATGATCTGAAAGCATTATAATTGGATTTCCGTCTGCCGGTACTTGGATTACACCTTTAATCAAACCCTCTGATTTTATGTTGGTATTCACAATATTATCAATTTTAGGTCCCTCTAGTCTCATACCCATTCTGTCTGAAAGTTTGGATACTGTGAATTCCTTTTCATAAAATATTTTTTTACCTTCTTCAGAAAAGTAATCAAAATTAGTACCTTTGATCACCCTTATGTTTTCTATTTTGGTATTAATGTAATTTGTTTTTTTAATATCCTTATTTGAATTTATTTTTTTTAAATTAATTCTTTGCCCTACATCTAATTTTTTTCCATCATTAGATCCAATATTTGCTTTCGTATTTATAGAACAACTATTCCATTGAAATTTTAAATCGAACTCTCCACCTAATGCTAAATATCCATAAACTGATTTATTTGTAGATATGATATTTATCTCATCTCCATTTTCAATTTGATAACTTTCGTAACATTTACCCTCAATTTCAGTATCTTTTTTTTTAATTGAAAAAATTACATCTCCAGTGATTGCACAATTAATTTTTTCTCCAGAATATTTTATATGAGGACCTTGATATGCAAACTCTATGACTGCAGAGTCTAAATTATTATAAACAAGTTTATTAGCTATAAGATAATTTCTATTATCCATAGCACCACTAAATGGTATGCCAATATGATAAAGATGATCCCTGCCTTTATCTTGAAAGGTGGTATTAATTCCAGGTCTAATTATTTCTAAATAATTGCTACTCATTATAATTTTTATACTGATCTAAAGTAATTTCCTTGAAAACTACTGTATCTCCTGGATTAATTAGGTTTGGTTTGTCTTCTTTTGAACTATCAAAAACATCTAAAGGAGTATTTCCCAAAATATTCCATCCACCTGGACTTTCAAATGTATAAATGTTTGCAAATTGCTCAGTTAATGCAACAGATCCCTTGGGCACTTTTACTCTTGGGGTTTCTAAACGTTGAGCTCGCATATTCTCATCTAAGTCACCAAGAAAGGGCATGCCAGCAATAAACCCTGTCATGTAGCAAAAATATTCCTTATTTAAAAAATTCTCTAAAATTTTTTCTCTACTTAATTTTAATATTTCTTCCAATCTTTTAATATCCATTGAGAAATTTTCATGACAACAAACTGGTATTTCTAATTTTTTAGAATTTATATCTATTGAGTCTTCAGCATTTATATTTTCAACATAATTTTTTACTTCTTTAAAATTTGTTTTTTTTAGATCATAAGAAATAATTAATTTATTATAAGAAGGTGTTAAATTATTTATCCCTTCAAATTTTTTTTCTTTAATAGTTTTAAAATATTTTATAACTTGTGAATTAATTGATTTATTTACTTCATTACCAAAATCACAGTACAAAGCTGCGTCACCAAGATTTGATATATTTTTTATCATGTCATGTTATACTTAACATTAGAGACTATGGAAATTAATATAAATTGCGATTTAGGTGAAAAATCAAAACATCATTCAAATAAGTATGATCCAGATTTACTAGAAATAGTTAATTCTGCAAATGTCGCATGTGGTTATCATGCAGGTGATAGTGAGTCGATGAATCAAGTAGTTCAAATTTCAAAAAAAAATGGTGTTAGTATTGGAGCGCATCCGTCATTTAATGATCCTGAAAATTTTGGAAGGCAAAGAATGAATCTTCAACCTAATGAGGTAAGGCAATTGATTATTGATCAATATGAAATTCTTCAAAAAATTGCTCAAGATCATGGAGAGAATGTTACTCACATAAAACCACACGGTGCTTTAAATAATATGGCTTGTGAGGATATAGATTTAGCTACTACTTTAGCAAAAGCTATAAACGAGATAAGTAAAGATTTAATTTATTTGGTTCCTACTGGATCTAAAATGGAAGAAGCAGCCAAAAAACTAAACATGCGAATAGCTTGTGAAATATTTGCTGACAGAAATTACGAAGATGATGGCAATTTGGTTTCTAGAAAAAAACCACATGCTCTTATTACTGATCCACAAGAAGCTAAAAAACACGTATTAAATATGGTTAAAAATCAGTCACTTAATTGTCACAGTGGAAAGCAGATACCTTGTGAAATAGACTCTGTGTGCATACATGGAGATAATGAAAGTTCATTGTCTACTGCAAAATCGATTAGAGAAAATTTAATAGAAAATGGGCTGCAATTAAAACCTTTGAATAAAATGGAGAAATTTAAAAATGATTAAAAAACTATTTATAATTGTTTGCTTAACATTATTTGCTACAAACTCATTTTCAGCAGGATCAGATCCTAAACCTGCAAAAGTAAAAACAGATTATGCAAAAGCAGTTGAGTCAATAAAGTGGGCAAAAAAATATGAAGCAAAAGGTAAACTTGAGAAAGCAAAAAAAAGATATACTAAAGCTCAAAAATTACTTTTAAAATCAAATTCTAAGAAACCTAATCAAGCTGATACTTTAAATTATCTAGGGTTCACTACTCGAAAACTTGGTGATTATGAAAATGGTGAAAAATATTATCTACAAGGTTTGGCGATTGAACCAAACCATATTGGGATAAATGAGTATTTAGGTGAATTGTATGTTGCAACAAACAGATTAAATTTAGCAAAAGAAAGATTAAAAATATTAGAAAACTGTAATTGTGAAGAATATAAAGAATTGAAACAAATTATTGATGGGACAAAAAAATCAAAATATTAATTAATATTTTGAACCATTTGTTGAGGCATCCATAATGCAATTTCAGGGAAAATAACGACAAGTATTACTGCAAGTATCATTAATAAAAATAATGGAAAAGCACTTCTTGCAATAAATCCCATATCTTTGTTAGCCATTCCTTGCAAAACAAATAAATTAAATCCTACAGGTGGTGTGATTTGAGCCATCTCAACTACAATAACTAAAAATATTCCAAACCAAATCATATCAAAACCAGCTTGTCTAATCATTGGTTCAATGATTGCCATTGTAAGTACTACTGCTGAAATTCCATCAAGAAACATTCCAAGAATAATATAGAAAATCATTAAAACAAAAATTAATACATAAGGAGATAATTCCATGTTTTGTATCCATATAGCTAGGTTTCTTGGAAGACCAGTAAATCCCATAGCTAATGATAAAAATGTGGAACCAGCTAAAATAAAAGCAATCATACAAGATGTTTTGGTTGCTCCTAATAAAGATTGTTTAAATGTTTCAATGGTTAAGCTCTTTTGAAAGTAAGATAAAATTAAAGCCCCTACTACACCTAAAGAAGCAGCCTCAGTTGCTGTTGCAACTCCAGTGTATATTGATCCAATCACAGCTGAAATTAAAATAATTACAGGTAATAATTGTTTAGATTTTTTTATTTTTTCAAAAAAGGAAAAATTTTCCACATACTTTGGCATGCTTTTTTTATTTATTAAAGACCAGATGATCACGTAAGACATAAATATAAGTGCAATCATTATCCCCGGAATAATTCCTGCAATAAATAGTTTTGCTATAGACTCTTGAACAGTCACTCCATAAATTATTAATATTATTGAAGGAGGAATAAGAAGTCCTAAAGTTCCTGAGCCTGCTAGACTACCTAACAAAATTTTTTCTGGATATTTTCTTTTTCTTAGTTCCGGGATAGACATCTTACCTACTGTTGCAACAGTTGCAGCAGATGAGCCAGAAATTGCAGCAAAAAGTGCACAACCAACAACATTTACATGAATTAATCCACCAGGTAATTTTTGCATCCATGGTGACAGTCCAGCAAATAAATTTTCAGATAACTTGGTCCTAAATAATATTTCACCCATCCAAACAAATAATGGTAAAGCTGTTAATGTCCATGATGACGAGGTTCCCCATATCGTAGTTGCCATGGCATCCCCAACTGGTCTTGAAGTAAATAACATCATCCCAATTGTTGAAACTCCTATCATGCTTATCGCTACCCAGATGCCAGATCCAAGAAAGAATAAAAGTACACTTATAAAAAATATTATGAGAAATATTTCAGTCATTCTTACTTAAAATTGTTAAAATAAATTTATGTAAAACAGCTATAAAAAAAATTAAAGATCCGATAGCAACACTAGTTTGAGGTATCCAAATTAAGATCTCATCTGCACCTTCACTTCTCTCTTGAAAATCATAAGAGATTAATAACATTTTCCATAAGTAAAAAGACAAATAACCTGAAAAAATTGTTGCTACGATCAGACACCATATTTCTAAAAATCTCTTATAAGACGTAGAGGCTTTTTCTAAAAAAAGAGTAATTCGAATATGTCCACCCTCAACAAAAGTAAATGCTAAAGCAAAAAAAGAGGCTGCAGCCATGCAGTAGCCTGAGTATTCAGCTAAACCTCTTATGTAAAAACCAAAAATTCTTGAGGAAATTCCAATTAAAATAAAAACTGCAACAAGTATTAAAAAAAAAGCAGCTAAATAACCTGAAAATTTGTAAAGTTTATTTAGATTATTATTTATTGATTGAAACATTTAGTAAAAAGGCCAACTTACTACAAGTTGGCCTTTTTTTTAAGACTATTTATTTGTAAGCAGATAAAACTGCAGCACCTCTGTCTCCAGCTTTTGCTTTCCACTCTTCAGACATTGTTGCTCCAACTTTTTCAAAATGTTTTTTCAAAGCTGAATTAACTTCGCCTACTTCCATTCCAGCATCTGCTAAAGCTTTCTTGTCTCCAGTATTACCTTGTTTGGATAATTCCCAACCCTTTTCTTCAGCAATTGCTGCTTGGTTCATTACTAGATCTTGAGTTGCTTTATCAAGTTTATTCCAAGCGGCTTTGTTAGCTATGATCATATTTTTTGGAAACCATGCTGCAATATCATAAAAATATTTAACACCATTTTCCCAAATCTTACTATTTTTACCAGTTGTTGGTGAAGTAATCATACTTTCAACAGCACCTGTAGAAAATGCTTGGCTAATTTCAGCTGCTTCAATTTTAGTTGGTGCCATTCCTGTTAACTCTGCAATTCTAATTGTTGCTGAGTTGTATGCTCTAAATTTTAATCCATTTAGATCACCAACTTTTTTAATTTGCTTTTTACTGTAAAGTCCTTGTGCAGGCCATGGCACTGCATAAAGAAATACCAATCCTTTTTCATCAAGACTCTTAACAATATATGGCTTTGATGCTTCATATAATTTCATAGCATCATCATATGTAGTTGCTAAGAAAGGCAATGAGTCAATTTCATATAAAGGATCTTCTTTTCCAAGAGCTGACATAAATCTTTCACCAATAGGTGCTTGACCTGTTCTTACGGCTCTGAAAATTTCACCACCTTTAAATAACGAACCACCTGGGTGAGTAACAATTGTTAGTTTTCCACCACTTTTTTCAGTTACATTCTTTGCAAATTCTGTTGCATTAGCAGAATGAAAGTTACCAGCACCATAAGCTAGTGCCATATCCCATTTCTCAGCTAAAGAAACGTTTGCAAATAACAATACTGAAGTAATTATAGATATAAATAATTTGAATAATTTCATCTATCCTCCTTTTATAAATTAACATTTAATTATCTCTGAAAGAGTAAATCAATAAAATTATCATTATGGTCTCATTGATAATTTGCTAGATTATACTATTATAATGGTATCTTGATTGAAGAGCTCATAATTTTAACTAATATAATTTTTATCACAATTATATTAACAGCAGATAACGCGGTGATAGTCGGATCTATTGCTTCAAATTTTGTTCCAAAAAATAGAAAACAAATAATTCTTTGGGGTGTAATTGGGGCCTTTGTTTTTAAAATCTTTTTCGCAATTTTTGCAACTTTTTTATTTGAATTTTATTTTATAAAAATTTTAGGTGGTTTGTTATTAATTTGGATTGTAAATGATTTAAGGAAAGATTTACTAGACATTAAAAAAGTAAAACCCACTACTAAAAAAGGGAAAGAGCCTTCATACATTAGTAGCATTGGAAAAGTTTTATTTGCAGATATCATGATTAGTTTTGATAATGTAATTGGTGTAGTCGCAGCAGCAAAAGGATATTTTGGATTTATGATATTTGGACTTATGTTATCAGTTGTTCTAACTGGTGCTTTAGCGACATATATGGCTAATTATATACAAAGACATATTTGGATAGCTTATATCGGATTAGTATTTATCTTAATTGTTGGTCTACAATTAGTAATAGGTGGATTGGTTGATCTTGAGATATTAAACATTAATGAGGAATTTAAAAAATATTTTTAATTAAAAAGAATTTTTTTTATTGGGAAATTTAATTTTTCTAACTTCTTTGGAATAATTTGAAACAGCTTTAGAAATATCTTTTCTAATATTGGCATATTTTTTTACAAACTTGTAATTCATTGGATTTAACCCAATTAAATCATCAAAAACTAATATTTGACCATCACAATATTTAGAAGCTCCAATACCAATAGTTGGTATCTTTAAATTTTGTGTAACCAGCTTTGCTAAGGAGGTTTCAACACATTCTAAAACAATTGAAAATACTCCAGCTTTTTCTAATGATTGCGAGTCTCTTAAAATGTTGTTTCTCTCTAACTTTTTTTCTCCTTTAAATTTGAAAGTTTTATCTGATTGAGGAAGTAAACCTAAATGGCCCATAACTGGAATTTTGTTTTTAACTAAAGATTTGATTGTTTCATAAATTTTTTTTCCACCTTCTAATTTTACACCATCACATTTTGTTTTTTTCATTATTTGCTTTGCATTTTTCACTGCCTCTTTAGGAGTTCGATAGGTGTTATGAGGCATATCAACAATCATTAAACTTTTTTTTATACCCATTCTCACACTTTTAGAGTGTTCAATCATAGTGCTCAAAGTTACTTCTCTTGTAGATTTATAATTGTATAAAACCGAACCAAGAGAATCTCCAACAAGTATAATATCGCAATGATTATCTAAAATCGATGCTACGTTTTTTGAGTAAGCAGTTAAACTTACAATTTTTTGTTTATTTTTTTTTTTAATTAAATTTAAAATTTTTTTCTTCATCAACTTACCAAGAACCGGAATTTTCCATGGAAGCCCAAGGTTCTTTAGGTTCTAAATTTCCTTCTTGAAGAATTTCAATTGAAATTTTGTCTGGTGACCTAACGAAAGCCATATGACCATCTCTTGGAGGTCTATTAATTGTGTATCCCATATCCATTAATCTTTGGCAAGTTTCATAAATATTATCTACTCTATAGGCAAGATGACCGAAATTTCTTGAGCCTTCTCCAAGATCATCACCATCCCAATTATATGTTAATTCTATTTCTGCTTTTTCATCATTTGGTGCTGCAAGAAAAATTAATGTAAATCTTCCTTTTTCATTTTCCATTCTTCTTGTTTCTTTTAAACCAAGCCCTTCGCAGAAAAATCTTAGAGACTCATCCACATCTTTAACCCTAATCATTGTGTGTAAATATTTCATAATGTTAATTTATAATTAAAAACTACTCTAATTCAATAGTGCTAGGCGGTTTTGAGGTAACATCGTACACTACTCTATTTATACCCCTTATACTGTTAACTATTTTATTTGATATAGTTTGCATAAAAGACTTTTTAAATTCATAATAATCAGCTGTCATTCCGTCTTCAGATGTAATTGCTCTTAATAAGCATAAGTATTCATAAGTACGATTATCTCCCATAACACCCACTGTTTTTACTGGAAGTAATGCTGCATAAGCTTGCCAAATCTTATGATAAAGACCGTGATCTTTTAAAGCTTGAATAAAGTAATAATCAGCCTCTTTTAAAATTTTAATTTTTTCATTAGTTATTATGCCAGGCATTCTAATAGCTAAACCTGGTCCAGGAAAAGGGTGCCTTGAAATAATTTCTTTTCTTAAATTTAACTCTAATCCTAATTTTCTTACCTCGTCCTTAAATAAGAATTTTAGTGGCTCTACTAATTTTAAATTCATTTTTTTGGGTAAGCCACCGACATTATGATGTGATTTAATTTTAGAAGTTTGGCTTCCAGTAACAGATTTACTCTCAATTAAATCTGGATAAAGAGTGCCCTGAGCTAAAAATTTAACATTTTTAATTTTCTTAGCGTATCGTTCAAAGATTTTAATAAATAAATTACCAATTATTTTTCTTTTTTTTTCTGGATCGGAAACATTTTTTAATTTTTTTAAGAATTCCTTTTCAGCATTTACATAAATTAAATTCATTTTTAAACGCTTCTTAAAAGTTTGAACTACTTGTACTTCCTCATTTTTTCTTAGAAGACCGGTATTAACAAAAATACAATAAAGTTTTTTTCCAATAGCTTTATTCAATAATTGAGCAACTACACTACTATCCACACCTCCTGATAATGCACAAATAACCTTGTTATTTCCAACTTGTTTTCTAACATCTTTAATAAGCTGATTTTTTTGATCCTTAGAGGACCAATTTTTTTTAATTTTACAAACTAGAAAAATAAAATTACTTATTAATTTCTTTCCATTCTCTGTATGAGTTACTTCGGGATGAAATTGTACTCCATAATATTTTTTCATTTTATTTTCAACAATTGCAAATTTTGAATTAGTGCTTGATGCAACAACTTTAAAATTCTTAGGAAGTTTTGAAACTTGATCAGCATGGCTCATCCAAACTTCCTTAGATTTTTTATTTCCAAAAAAATTAGTTGTTAAAAGACTGTTATTTTTTTTATAAACATTTGCTAGGCCAAATTCTCTATGTTTAGATTGTTTTACTCTTCCACCATTAAGTTTTGATAAAATTTGATGTCCAAAACAAATACCAAGAACTGGTATACTAAGTTGTAGAATTTTTTTATCAAATGAGTACTTATTTATTTGATAAACGTTTAATGGACCACCAGATAATACTATTCCTTTAATACTGTTATTTATGTCTTTTAATTTTATTTGTTTGTGACTAACTATTTGTGAAAATACACCTAATTCTCTTACTCTTCTTGCAATTAATTGAGTAAATTGTGAACCAAAATCTATTATTAAGATTTTCTTAAGATTTTGATCAAGACTCATTATTTTCAGGTTCTATATTTTTTAATGACTCTTGAATATCTTTGTTTTCATCACATAAATTTTTACAAACTTTTACAAACTTTTCTGAAAGATCTTTAACTTTTTCATAATTAGATTTTTCTAAAGCAATTTTCATTAACATTAATAAAGCTTCCTCGTTATCAGGCTCAATTAAAAGTGTTGTTTCTAAATTGTATTCTTCTTTTCTTTGGTTTTCTTCTTGATTATAAATTTTTGCTAAATATAAATATGAGTTTGCATCTTTTGGATTAAAAACTATATTTCTCTCAAATAAAAAACGCGCATCTTCATATTTTTCTTTTTTAAACAATTCTAAAGCTTCATTAAAAAAATTTTCTTTACTAAAAGACGTGCTATTAAAAGAAGTTGTTAAAAGTATTAATCCAATTAATTTGAAAAATTTACTCATTAATATTTACTATCGTTTTTTACCACATCTACATTATGAACCATACTTTCATAAAATCCAGCTTTTGTAATTTTCACAAATTGTGGTTTATTTCTTAATTTAATAATTGTTTTTGATCCAAGATAACCCATGGAAGATTTCAATCCACCAATTAATTTATAAATTATATTTCCAACATCTCCTTTATATTTTACAAAACCTTCAACACCCTCAGGTACGTATTTTGAAGAATCTTTTTGTTTTTTTTGAAAGTATCTATCAGCTGACCCTTTATTCATGGCTCCTACAGAGCCCATTCCTCTAAAACTTTTGAAAAGCTGTCCATTTTTTTTAATTAATTTACCTGGGGTTTCATTTGTGCCTGCAAATAATGAACCTATCATTACAGCATCAGCTCCTGCAGCAAAAGCTTTAGCTAAATCACCAGAATATTTTATTCCCCCATCCGAAATTATTTTAATATTTTTATTCTTTAAACTACTTCTTACAGCTAAAATTGCGCTTAATTGAGGAACTCCTATTCCAGCAACTAATCTTGTTGTGCAAATAGAACCTGGCCCTATACCGATTTTAATTATATCTACTCCTAATTTGATTAGGAATTTTGCAGCTTCTGGTGTTGCAATATTTCCTGCACATAAAGCAACTTTTTTGGTTTTTATTTTTTTTATATATTTGATTATTTCTGCAACTTTCTTTGTATGGCCATGTGCTGTGTCAACTACTATTAAATCTACACCTTCTTTAATTATTTCATTGGCTCTAATAAACTCATTTGGTGATGCACCTACAGCTGCTCCAACAATTAGTTTTTGTTTTTTAACTTTTTTTATTTCTAATAATTGTTTTTTTATATCAAGATTTCTGTGAATTACTCCTATGCCACCTGCTTTAGCTATAGCTATTGCCATTCTACTTTCTGTGACAGTATCCATTGCCGATGATAAAAGTGGAATTTTAAGTTTCAAATGCTTTGTTAAAGACACACTAGTGTCCGCATCAGAAGGTAATATTTCTGAGTACTTTGGAGCTAATGTAACATCATCAAAGGTAAGTGCTTCTTTTATGGGAACCATAATCTTTTATATATGATTCCTTTTAAATTAAAAGTCTCTATCGAATTTTTTTACAAATTATAAAACTTTCTTTTGAATCTTTTCTGCTAGATTTTGGTTTAAAAACCTTAACTTCTTTAAAATATTTTTTTCCCTCTGCGACGATTTCGTTAAATGTTCCTCCCATAAAAATTTTTGAAATAAAATATCCATTTTCTTTCATTAATTCTTTCGCAAAAAACATAGCTTCTTTACACAGTTCACCTGTTTGTATTGAGTCTATATTTTTTATACCTGTTGTGTCTACAGCCATATCTGACATTATAACGTCAACTTTACCGTTTATGTTTTTTTTAATTTCTTCTTGAATTTTTTCTTCAGTAAAATCTCCTTGGATTTGAACACTGTTACCTATGGGTTCCATTTTTTTTAAATCTATCGATATCAATTTTCCACTTTTGGCTGCTTTAAGAGCATATTGTGACCAGCTTCCGGGAGCTGCACCAATATCAACTACTGATAATCCACCTTTAAAAATTTTAAATTTTTCGTCAATTTCAATTAATTTGTAAGCTGATCTAGCACGATACCCATCGACCTTGGATTGTCTTACATAAATATCTCTACGCTGTTTATTAACCCAGTTCTTGGAGATTTTGTTTTTTTTCAATTAATTATTAAATCTTAAACTTTTATTTAAAATTTTACCTGTAAGAGTTTGAATATCAATTTTAATATTCTTATTTAATCTCATATCTTCGTTATCTTTCCAGATACCAGCAGCTAAATGCATAATTCCAATTTTATAGTTAGGTAAATAAGGCTCTACCCATGTATCTTGGTTCTCATCAAATTTTGGCAAAAGATTACTAGTGATCCAATTGCAGTTTAAAGGAAGAAATTCGGTTTCTACATTGTCAACATATACAGACATATTCATTGCTAATTGTTCAGAGCCAAATATTTCTCCACCCATAAGTGTTTGTTTTAAATTTTCCTGCCATGAATTCCAGCAAGTTGAATTTTTTTCTAAAGAAAAAACACCAATATTGATGTGAGGAGCAAAGGCTAACTTTCTAGCTTTTTCTAAATTAACATTAGATTTTATTGCATGTTTAAAATTTTGAGATTTAATAATCGCTAGTTTTCCAAAAACCCAATTTACTCTCGAAGTAATCTTGTAACCTGGTCCTATAGTTTGTGTAATTCCTAATTTACCATTTTCACACGCTTTAAAATAGATCTCAACAGAATGCCAATCATTTACCCAAGCATCACAATCAATCCATAAATATTTTTTATAGCTTGGAAAATATTTGGGTAAAAAAGCCCTAGATACTTGGCTCTTCAACCATTCACGTCCTTTAATTTTACTATCTGGAACTTTTATATCCCACTCTGCTGATTTTATTTCATCTACTTTTGATGATAATTCTGTCTTTTGATCCTCAGATAATCCAGCATCCAAAATACAAATTGCAACTTCAGAGCTCTCTTTAAATCTTTTTATAGAATCTATTAACTCATTTAATAAAGCAAAATAATTTGAATCAGCTAATGATACAATGACATTTTTTTTCATCACAAAATATCTTCCAGATCATCATCTTCATCTTTATAATTCTGATCTTCGTTTTGTTTTTTTAATTTTTGATAATGAAAAAAACTAATTGGAAGCATACCTAGGTAAATAATTGCACTAATAGATATAACATTAAATGGGTATATTAGAAGCAAACCAAAAAACAAAACTATTCCGAATAATAGAAAAATAGTTGCTTTTCTTTGGATAACAATTTTTTTAAATGAATAACTTGGAAATTTACTGATCAGTAATAAAGATGTTCCAATAAAAAAGATTGGGACAACTATATCATAATTAATATTTATAAAATCAAAGCTTGTAAGACTAAAAATTAATGGGGTAAGCACTAAGATACCTCCAGCAGGTGATGGAACTCCCTCAAAAAAATTATCTCTCCAAGAAGGTGCTTGGCCTGTATTTACATTAAACCGTGCCAATCGTAACGCTACACAAATTACATAAATTAAACAAAGCAGCCATCCAAATCTTCCAAATGTATTTAATTTCCAGAAATACATAATAAAAGCTGGTGCTACTCCAAAACTTATCATGTCTGTAAGAGAGTCTAGCTCTTTACCAACTTTTGATGTCCCTTTTATCAATCTTGCAATTCTTCCATCTAATCCATCAATAAGAGCAGCAAACATAATTGCTATAATTGCAAATTCAAATTTTCCATCTAATGCAAATCTGATTGAGGATAAACCTATACAAACCCCAATAAGAGTTAACATATTAGGTAAAATAACTCTTGCGTTAGTTTTTTTATCTGTAACAATTTTTAAATTGTTTTTTGGCTGTTCCATAAATTAATTTTTAGCCAGCAGTGTTTCTCCTGAAATTGCTGTTTGACCAACTTTAACTAGTGGTTCATAATTTTCATAATAAACGTCTGCTCTACTACCAAATCTAATCATCCCAATTCTATCACCTTGGTTTAATTCCTGATTTTTATTTGTTTCACAAACTATTCTTCTTGCAACTAATCCTGCAATTTGAACGACTATAATATCATTCCCATGTTTATCTTTAATTTTGTAGTAATTTCTCTCATTGTCTTCACTTGCTTTGTCTAAAGATGCATTCAAAAATTTACCAGGTTTATATAAAATATCTTCTACTGTTCCTGAGCATGGAGTTCTATTTACGTGGCAGTCAAAGACATTCATAAAAATACTTATTTTTTTAAATTTTTTATTTTCTAATCCAAGTTCTTTTGGACCATCCACTTCTTCAACTTTAATCACTTCACCATCTGCCGGGCTAACTAAATAACTATCATCTCCAATGATAACTCTTTCTGGATCTCTAAAAAAATAATAAACCCAGACAGTCAGTAATAATCCTATTAATCCTAAAAAATTATTAATAATCAGAAAAATTATAGTTATGAATACAGCTATTACTATAAACTTATAGCCTTCAGTATGAATCCTTGGAAATATCTTACTAAACATATTCTTCTATTTGCTAAATTTTGATTAATATGTATATAAAATGGTCAAATTCAATTATTAAGATAATTTTTATTTAATGAGCAAAATCAAGGTAAATAACCCGGTAGTAGAGCTGAATGGCGATGAAATGACACGAATTATATGGGAGTTCATCAAAAACAAATTAATCCTTCCATATTTAGATCTTGGCATTGAATACTACGATTTAGGTATGAAAAGCAGAGATAATACTGACGATCAGATCACAATAGACTCTGCGAATGCTATTAAAAAAATTGGTGTTGGAATTAAGTGTGCAACGATTACACCTGATGAAGCAAGAGTAGAAGAATTTGATTTAAAAAAAATGTGGAGGTCTCCAAACGGGACCATAAGAAATATAATTGGAGGAACAGTATTTAGAGAGCCAATTATTTGTAAAAATATTCCAAAACTTGTTCCTTCTTGGACAGATCCAGTAATTATCGGAAGACATGCGTTTGGTGATCAATACAGAGCTACAGATTTTAAAGTTCCTGGAAAAGGAAAAATGGAAGTAAAGTGGACATCAGAGGATGGAAAAGATGAAATTAAATATGAAGTATTTAATTTTACAGGTCCTGGTGTGGCTTTATCAATGTATAATTTAGATAAGTCTATTGAAGACTTTGCAAGATCTTGTTTCAGTTATGGGTTAATTAAAAAATGGCCTGTTTACATGTCTACCAAAAATACAATTCTAAAGCAATACGATGGAAGATTTAAAGATATTTTCCAAGAAATTTTTAACAAAGAATACAAAAATAAATTTGAAAAAAATAATTTGACTTACGAACATAGATTAATTGATGATATGGTTGCATGTGCAATGAAGTGGAGTGGTAAATATATTTGGGCTTGTAAAAATTACGATGGTGATGTTCAGTCAGATACTATGGCTCAAGGTTATGGGTCTTTAGGATTAATGACAAGTACATTGTTAACGCCAGATGGAAAAATAATGGAGGCAGAGGCTGCACACGGAACAGTAACTAGACACTATAGAATGCATCAACAAGGAAAAGAAACTTCAACCAACCCTATCGCATCAATTTTTGCTTGGACTAGAGGATTAGCTCACAGAGGTAAATTAGATGGTAATGAAGAACTAATCAAATTTGCACAAACTTTAGAAAAAGTTTGTATTGAATGCGTAGAAAGTGGATCAATGACAAAAGATTTGGCAATTCTTATTGGTCCTGATAGCAAGTATTTGACTACCAATCAGTTTTTAGACGAAATTGATGGTAATTTAAAAAAGAAATTAAATTAAACTCTTAAGCTTTTCAAAAGCTTCTTCAATTTTTGATTGATCCTGTCCACCAGCTTGAGCAAAGTCTTTTCTTCCTCCACCACCTTTACCGCCAATTATTTCAGATCCAACTTTAACAAATTTTACTGCATCAAACTTTCTGATTAAATTGTCTGTTACTCCAACTGCTAACCCAACCTTGTCATCTTTATTGGCAAATACAACAACAATACCTTCGCCTAAATCTTTTTTACCTTTATCTACAAGTTTTCTTAATTCTTTAGGAGGTAATCCATCTATTTTTTGAAGTCTCAACTTAACTCCATTAATTTCTTCGTCTTTAATAATATTTTTTGATTTATCCTCTAAAATTGTATTTACTGATATAGTTTCTAATTGTTTATTTAAATTTTTTATTAAAGTTTTTTGATCAGCTTCTTCTAAACTTGGTTTTCCTCCCAATTTAATAATTTGCTGACTTAAATCTTTAATTGTTTCCTCGTCTTTTTCGGCAGATAGATTTGATAATTTTTCTTTATTTTTTAGATATTCCTCTAATTGTTTATCTCTTAAAGCCTCAATTCTTCTAACCCCTGCAGCAATAGAGGACTGGCTTACAATCTTAAATTTACCAATATCACCAGTGTTTTTAACGTGTGTTCCACCACATAATTCAGTAGAAAAATACTTACCATCCTCATCTCCCATAGAAAGAACTCTTACTTCATCTCCGTATTTTTCACCAAATAATGCTAGAGCACCATTTTCAACTGCCTCATCAGGTGTCATTAGTCTAGTTTTTACATCAGATTTTTTTGAAACCATTGTATTTACAAACTCTTCTATTTTATCAATTTCCTCGTTCAAAATAGGTTTCATGTGACTGAAATCAAATCTTAATCTACTTGGCTCTACTAATGAGCCTTTTTGAGTTACATGAGTACCTAGAACTCTTCGTAAAGATTCATGTAGCAGATGGGTTGCTGAGTGATAAGCACGAGTATCGTCTCTTCTTTCCACATCAATTTTTAACTCTACACTTTCCTGAAGTTTAATAGATCCACTCATAACCTTTCCATAATGAACAAATAAATCTCCTAGTTTTTTTTGGACATCGGTTACTTCAAATTTAAAGTCATTTGATACTATTTCACCAGTATCACCTACCTGACCTCCAGACTCTCCATAGAAAGGAGTTTGATTTACTATAATCATTCCCTCATCATTTTCTTTTAACTGATCTACTTCTTTGTTGTCTTTTAAAAGAGACAACACGACACCTTCAGCTTGATTAGTTTCGTATCCTAAAAATTCAGTTGGCTCAATTTTATCTTTTATTCCAAACCAGATATCTTCAACCGCTGCATCTCCTGAACCTTTCCAATTTTTCTTAGCAAGTTCTCTACTTTCTTTCATCAAAGATTGAAACTTTTCAGTATCAATTGACATTGATTTATTTCTTAAAATATCTTCTGTAAGATCTAACGGGAAACCATAGGTATCGTATAATTTAAAAGCTACTTCACCTGGCAACACTTTATCTATTTTAGATATTTCATCGTTTAAAATTTTTATTCCTCTATCTAATAGAACTAAGAATTTTTCTTCCTCCATTTTTAAAGTTTCTTTAATTAAAGACTCGGCTCTAACTAACTCTGGATAGTTTCCTGACATTTCATTTTTAAGAGTGTCAAACAAATTATAAAAAACTGGTTCCTTAGATCCTAATAAATGAGAATGTCTCATCCCTCTTCTCATAATTCTTCTGAGAACATATCCTCTTCCTTCGTTTGAAGGTAAAACTCCTTCAGCAATTAAAAATGAACTTGCTCTTAAGTGATCAGCTATTACTCTAAAACTTGCAAGATTAGACTTATCTGATTTAACTTTTGTAATTTCAGATGCAGAACCAATTATTTTTTTGAAATGATCTGTTTCATAGTTATCATGTGAACCTTGCAATAAAGCTGCAATTCTCTCAAGTCCCATTCCAGTATCAACTGATGGTTTTGGAAGATTAATTCTTTTATCTTTTGTAACTTGTTCAAACTGCATAAAGACTAAGTTCCAAATTTCTATAAATCTATCTCCA